>CAKZRZ010000187.1 GCA_937918955.1 uncultured Arenicella sp. | reverse complement strand
CGAGACTCTTATAGAAACTCAACAAATAGGTACTACGATCGCGGCTACGATAGCCGATATGACCGAAACAGCTACGATCGCCGTTATGATCGCCGTGTAGAGGTATGCCCAATAGATGGCTATTCAGCACGCTATGATCGTAACCGCAGCTGCTACGAGCACAAAGGCCACTATCATTGCGATTAGTAAATAAAGTAATGAGTAATGTTGGGTAGGGATCTGGAGCTTCCCCTAAGCGCAATATGTAGGTACAGAAATGTAATTGCGCTTAAAAAAGCTCTATTAAAAAATATCGCGTTAATGACACTCAGTTAACGCGATATTTTTATTAACTAGTGATCTATTTCTAAGCGACACCGATCACTGTTTGGATCTTCAGGGAATTCTACATAGTTATCTAGAAATAGTTTGGCTAAATCAGAGCGTTCAACTTGAGGCTCGGTCAATGAATTACCCCACCATAGGCCGCTTTCGCTATTAGCAAGCGCAATCAGAGCAAGGTCTTGCTCCGGCACACGCAGAAAAAGCGCCGAGTACCCGCTGTCTGGATCCCAGCCGCCATGCCACATTAATTTCACTCCTTGATAACACTGAAAATACCAGCCAAATCCATAAGGCGATAAATCCCCTGAAGAATACTTCGCTGGATAAATCAGTTTATCCCCAAAGCCTTTGGGCACGATCGACCCTTGGCTGATCGCTATTTCGTACTTAGCTAGATCATTTATAGTAGAAACCACTCCCGCGCCACCAGCAATGTGTTTATCAGGTCTTGGTAATTTAGTTTTATTGCCCTTGTCATCAACTTTGAAGCCATCCGCCAGATCGAAGTAGACCTCCATTTTCGACCTATCCCACATACTCGACATAGTGCGAGTCATTTGCGCGGGCTCCAATATTTCTTTATCGATTGTCTGACCTAAGTAATTGTGCCTCCCTTCAACGGCGTCTATACCTTCTCCAAATTTGTGCTCGAGATGACGCGACAGTCTCGAATACATAATTGGGTTATACATAAATTGTGAGCCAGGAGGGTCGTTAACTTGATGATGTAAAATATGCCTAATGGTGATTTTTGCATCGCAATTTAAGCCGTTAGCAAAGGCGAGTGATGTTGACTCAAGCCATCGACACAAACCGTCAAAATTCGGTGTCTTCGCCGCGACCTCATCAAGTTGAACCTTGTTCTGTTGCTCTAAGTGCAAATAGGCTAATCCAACGAAGGTCTTGCTCAACGACGCAATCCAAAAAGGCGTGTCCGCAGTAACCGGCACGGTTCGATTACTATCTGCATAACCAAGCCCAATCGACCATGCTAAATCTTGGTCTTTAACGACTCCAACAGCGAGTCCGGGAATTTTATTCGCTTGCCTAAAGGCTTTTACGTCACTTTCGAACGCGTGAGTCTCATCCGCATGGGCATATGAGCCTATCTGAAGGGCAACACAAAAACCCAGCACTCGACTTAGTGTTAAAAAAATTCTATTCATCGATATAGATCTCCATAAAACACGCCTGATTCAATTTAAAACGATATTAATTCAATAAGCCTACTCTGAAGTCTGGATACGCTAATTGAATATCGAGCTCTTCGATTATTTTCAGATTACTGATCTTACGCGACTCACTCAAGTATGAAAGCATGCCAACGCTGAGCTGAGATTTTGCTTCGTCCATGCTAATTTCAGGCAAAGGCCGCAAGCCCAATGCTTGGGCAGCAGCCTGAAGATATTCACTAATTTTGCCTGGTTTCCCATCAGTAGCATTGTATATTTTTCCGTTTGCAGCTTTGTTCATGGCCTGAATACACATGTTCGCTAAATCATCGGCATGAATACGATTGGTAAACCCACATTCTTGTTCGGCAACTACTGGCGTGGCTTTTTCAAGCCGAGTACGCGGTAAGCGACTAAAGGCGTAAATACCAGGCACCCTTAAAATAACCACATCTACATTTTCGGTTTTGCCCCAAGCCAACCATTGCCGCTCTGAGTCTAAGCGGCGCTTGCCTCGCTCAGTCTGAGGCTTGGCCAATGTAGCCTCCGTAACCCAATCGCCATTGCAGTCTCCATAAACGCCCGTGGTGCTAATCAAAACCACCTTTCTCGGATGAATCGCTTGAGCCTTTAGAGTATCGATAACTCTCATTGAGCGCAGATCTTGCACACCTTCTTTTTGTGGTGCTACTGTGTAAAAAAGATCGGCGTTCGCGCAAGCGCCCAGTTCGAGCGTGGGCTTATCTAAATCCAGAATATCGCAATCAACACCGAGCTTAGCGGCCTCCAACTTACTTATCTGGGTATTAACATAACCTCGAATGTCGCTTGGCGAGGTACCTTGCTCACTTAGTAAGCGGCAGATACGCCTACCAATATCCCCACAGCCGAATACTACATTTCTCTTAGTCATTGCTAGTCTCGCCTGAGTCGGTCTGAAACGGCTACCGGTGTTGGGTATCTCAACACAATTGAATAGCTTGACCCAATAAAAGTAACCAAAGTCGCCAGTTGCACAAAATAGACCGTTGCCTCATTAATCAAGGCGCTTTGAGCCGCCATAAAAACAATCAGCAAACTAAATTCACTCATTTGCCCCAGTCTAAAACCCGTCTCCCAACCAAGCTTGTTGGTCTCTGATACACGATGTAATGCGAAGCGAAACACTATGGGCTTGATAAGCAGCATGGCGCAGCCGAGTAATACAGCGGGCAGCCAAATTTGATCCAGTGCAGATATATTCAATCCGGCACCAAGGGCGAAAAAGAAGAGCACCAAAAAGAAGTCCCGTAATGGCTTTAAACTCTCGGCAATAAATAAAGCAATTGGGCTTGTCGCAATCGTAATGCCAGCAATGAAGGCGCCGGTTTCATGTGAAAAACCAATGAAATAGGCCAACTCTGCGATCCCTAAACACCAGGCTAGAGCCAATAGAAAAACATACTCTTGAATACGGTCAAATTGCTTAAACAGCCTCAGCAAGACAAGATGCTTCAGTCCCCAAGCAACACCAATAAGAACCGGCAGCAGAACAACCAGCTTTGCAAGCTCGACCATCGTACTTGTCTGTTCGGACGACATAGCTTGAAAAGCCAAAAGAACGACAATCGCTATCATGTCTTGTAGTAGTAAAACACTGACGATTACTTCGCCAGTATGCTTATGATGCAAAACCGTTGTGGGCAATAGCTTCAAGCCAATGATAGTGCTTGAGAACATACATGAGACACCAACAATAATGGCATTTAGCGTGTTGAAGCCTGCCAATACAGCAAACGCCCATCCAACGCTGGCAAACACGGCAGAAGTTAAAATCGTAACAATGGTTGTTTGCTTTAGTAGCTCGAGTAGTTTTCTGGGGCTAAGATTTAGGCCAAGCAAAAACAGTAAAAATATGATGCCGATAGTCGATATATCTTGAATAAGCTTGGTATCGGTTACCCATGCCAGCCCCCATGGCCCGAGCACGATACCTAAAACGATATAGCCGATAATTAACGATTGGCGCGCCACTAGAGCGATAGTTGCGAAGATCGCCGCGCCAACAAAAATTAAGAATAGTGAGTAAACCATTGCTCAAGTTTACCTCAAGTAGATGACTATTTTCGCCTTGCCTTTGCATTGACCTAAACTCTTTAGGCTACAATCGGACTATGAAGTTTTTTCGTTGGCAAAAAGGCAGGCAACAAACAGGCTATGAAAAAATGCCGTTGCTACTATTATATTGGCCTATAAAACTTGATTGCTACCTGCTGCGGTTCAGCGAAGGCAATGAGATCCCACCGCATATTGATCAGGTAAAACAAGGGCGGCATTTTCGCCTTAATGTAATACTGAAACATGCACGCTCTGGTGGCGAGTTCTTTTGCGAACAAACGATTTTCGAAAGTCGTTCAGTCAAGCTGTTTAGGCCAGACATAAGCAAACACTCAGTGAGCAAAATTTTAGTAGGTAAGCGCTATGTGCTTAGCATAGGCTGCGCATTATCTGAGCTTAAACCCTGAGACCAAAGCGCTTCTGCGAAAGGTAATATTTTTGCACTAGGGCTTCGATTTTCATAGGTACCACTTATCCATGACACCTTTTAAATGAACTAGGCCGAACGCCAAGCAAATCAGAGAACTACAAACCCAAAAGCCAGTACTATTTTGAGCAATTTGAGGATGGTCGGAGACAAAAGGTAATAACAAACCTAAACCTCCGCGAGTTAAATACACAAAAGTGATTAAATAAATAGCCGGCCTTAAAAAGGGAAATTCGGGCAACATACCTGCTGCAGACCAAGCATAAATACCCCAAATCGCTAAAATGAGTGAGATGCACAACGTGATCAATGTTGGCCTCAACAAACCCTGTTCTGCCATAGTTGCCATAACCTCGCCCGCACCAAAAAAACGATACCATTCAGCGCCACCAAAAATTATTGCGAGGTGCATTGCCGACGCAAAAAAGCTGAGAATTCCGGCAAGCTTTAAATAATCAAACTCGTTCATAATGACAGACTTTAATGCTGATTTCTCCAACTAATCGGCCTCGTAGAATGCTACAAAACCGATTAATCAGGATTCTCATCTAAAGCTAGTCTGTCTCGATATTTGACAACACATAAACATTATTCGGATCATTGAGCGCTGAAAAATCAGCAGCCGCTTTCTCAATTTGTCCAAGGAGCCGAGCAACGGGTGTTGCAACAGCAAGTTGCTGACCACTGGCATTAATTGCTTTGGCCATTAATTGGCTCACCAGTTTTTCTTGGAATTCTTGCTCTTTTTCAACATAGCTAACGATATAGTCGTCGCCCAAACCTGCCAGCTCAGCTGCGGCTGCCACGGCATCATCGAGATCGCCTAAGTTATCGACAAGACCTGCAGCGTGAGCATCTACTCCACTCCAGACGCGGCCTTGAGCAATCTTATCCACGTTTTCGGTAGTCATGCCACGCGAGTCAGAAACACGTTGCAAAAATTCACGGTAGCCCTGTTCAACCATGAGTTGAATGATTTCACCAGCTTCAGCAGGCAACTCTCGATCTAATCGAATACCAGCGAGTGGCGCGGTGCTAATACCGTCGACACGAATGCCTAAGTGTTCAGCAAGCGGGCGCTGATAGGTTGGGATCATGCCGAAGATACCGATTGATCCAGTAATTGTTGAAGGGTGTGCCCAGATTTGGTCGGACGAGGTACTAATCCAATAGCCTCCAGACGCTGCAACACTGCCCATCGACGCAATTACTTTTTTACCATCGGCTTGTGCTTTTTCAAGCTCGCGGCGAATTACCTCCGAAGCGAATGCACTACCGCCGCCAGAGTCTACACGTAGAACAATAGCTTTTACGGATTCATCATTACGCGCTTGGCGTATCAATGCCGCGGTTGAGTCACCACCAATCGTGCCGGCAGGCTGAGAGCCATCGAGGATGGTTCCTCGCGCAACAACCACAGCAACTTTATCGCCCTTTGATGTGCGCCCAAAACGGTCGTCTTTAATGGTTTTTAAATAGTTAGCCAGTCCGACTCGATTGTATGACTTAGTTTCTTCGTCTTCACCAACTAAGCCAATCAAATACTCGCGCATTTCAACCCGGGTAAGCGCTTGATCCACAAGCCCAGAGTCAAGCGCAGCTTTAGCGCTATCACCATTGGCACCTTTTATGAATTGACCGATGTCTTGAGCATATGCATTCAATACATCAGCCTTCATACCTCGGGCATTGGCCACATCGTCAAGATAGATTTCCCAAAGGTCGCCCATCCATTCTTTGTTCGACTCTCTCGCGTACTCCGACATATCATCGCGAAGGTACGGTTCAACCGCAGATTTATATGTGCCCACTTTGAAAACATGAACGTCAAGACCGAGCTTATCAATGCCTTCTTTGTAGTACATGCGGTAACGACCAAAGCCTTCTAAGGTAACGCCGCCCATGCTGTGCGAGATGATTTGATCAGCGTGCGCAGCTATGTAGTAGGCATCTTGAGCGTAGTAGTCCGCCATTGCGACAACTTTCTTACCACTGGTTTTAAAATCGTTAATTGCCTCACCAACGTCTTGCAACTTGGTCAACCGTGCACCCGTAAATGACGAGAGGTTCAATACCAAGACTTCTACACGCTCATCGTCTTTTGCGGCTTCAATAGCGTCGATCACGTCTTTTAGGAGTGTCTCTTGAATTGCATTCCCTTGTGCTTCATCGATCACTTGATCGAAAGACTTAGCGGTTAGTTGCTCAACTAATTGTCCCTTCGGTTGAATTACTAAGGCCGTTGTATCTGCAATTTTCGGCTCGTCGCTACTGAACACCATTCCTAAAATCGCAATCGCGATTAACAAGAAAATCAAGTTGAATACCACTTTGCGAGTTGTATCTATCGCACTCCATGCTCCTTTGAGAACTCTCATTATCGGGTTTGTACCTTTATTCACCAGCTAACCTCAGTGTTGTGTTTTTTAGAATTGCCTCGATCTTAGCATTTGTAAAACATGAATTAGTGAGATCTCGGCGAAAAAAGCCTTACGCAAAAGCCTGGGTTAATCGCAAGCCGATACTTTATGAAATAAGGCCTATAGAAAGGTTTGCAAGCGAGCCGCTTTGACCGTATTACGTATCATCATAGCTACGCTAATCGGGCCAACGCCTCCTGGAACAGGAGTAATATTGTCTGCTACTTCTCGAACCTCTTCATAGTCGACATCACCGACTAAACGATAGCCCAAGGAGTGCTCGAGATCATCAAGTCGATTGATACCAACATCGATCACCGTTGCGCCCTCTTTGACCATGCCGACGGTCACAAAATGGGGCACACCAATTGCTGCAATCAAAATATCAGCTTGGCGAGTGTGATTTGCTAGATGATCGGTTCCGCTATGGCAACATGTCACTGTACAGTTTGCTTTGTCGCCTTTGCGTATTAAAAGGTTCATTAGCGGCTTTCCAACCAGATTGCTTCGACCTACGATCACAGCGTGCTTACCCGCCATATTAATGCCGCTGCGAGTAATGAGCTCAGGAATGCCTGATGCGGTACAAGGAGCCAGGCAATCGAGCCCCATGAGTAGCTTGCCTATATTTTCTGGGTGAAAGCCATCAACGTCTTTACGGGGAGAGATACGCTCAACAATGCGCTCTTGGTTCATTGAGTGAGGAATTGGCAATTGAAGTAATATGCCATGTACATTAGGGTCTTGATTCAGCTTGTCGATTTCATCGAGCAAAGCTTGCTCGGGCGCGCCGGCATTGACTTCAACTTTAAGAAACCTGATTCCAGCCGCTTCGCAAACACGATCTTTGTTACCAACGTAGCACTCGGATACGCCATCTTTGCGCACCGCAACCACGGCTAAACAAGGGTGGATTTGCTTTTGTTTGAGCCGCTGCACTTCTCGCGCAACTTCCTCTTGAATTTGCGCCGCGATCGAATTGCCATCAATAATGTTTGCCGACATTGCGATACCTGACTAATGACCAGTTACTCTAACTCCTCTGACTGTAGGTCATTTTTTTCAAGTTTTCTAGCGAAAAACAAGCCAAGTTCAAATAATAAACAGACTGGGACTGCCATCATGACCTGTGAAAAGGGGTCTGGCGGGGTCATCAACATGGCAATCACAAAGGCGCCGAGAATAAAGTAAGGGCGCTGTTTCGCGACGTTTTCGGCGGAAATTACGCCGATACGCGTGAGCAGCACAATCGCCACTGGAACTTCGAATGCGACTCCAAAAGCAAAAAACAAACTCAGGGCGAAGCTCATATATGAGCCGATATCTGGAGTGAAGGCGACGCCTTGAGGCGTCATCTTGGCGAAAAACTCAAACATCAACGGGAATACAACCCCATACGCAAACAACACGCCTAGGTAAAAAAGCAGGGTAGTGGACACCACTAATGGCAAGACGATGCGCTTTTCCTTGGTATACAGGCCTGGGGCAACAAACGACCATACCTGATACAAGACAAACGGAATCGCTATGGCGAATGCTACCGCGAATGCCAATTTAAACGGGATAAAGAACGTTCCATGCGGATCGACCGCAATCATATTGCCGCCTTCAGGCAGACTGGCCAACAGCGGGCCAGCGAACCATGAATAGATTTCACCGGCAAACGGTACAAGGCAAATAAAAACCAATAACACCGCACTAAGCGCCCACACTAATCGGTTTCGCAACTCGACTAAGTGCGAAACAAAAGGCTCAGATTTTTGAATTTCTTCGGTCATGGTTTTATTAAACTAAGCTGAAAGCAATCGCTTAGTCCTGGCCCTTCTTGAGACCAGAATTGAGATCAGAGTTGAGGTTAGAAGACTTTTTAGAAGGCGTTTCTTCGAGAGGCTTACCTGTCATTTCAGGTGTCTCATTTTTCTCATCCGAAACAATCTCTGACGCAGTTTCGGCTATTTCATTTGTTTTATTTTCAGCTGAATCAGCTAATTCTCGCCCAAACTGTCTAAGGTCATTCTTTAAATCGGCCATTTCTTGTTTGGCTTTTTCGAGATCAGCAAACGGGGTGCCCTGAATCTCGCTCTGCATTTCACTGCGTAAACGAAACATACCTTGACGCGCCTTGCGAATTAAAAAAGCCGCTTTCTGTGCAACCTCGGGCAATCTCTCGGGGCCCATCACAATAATAAGCACCACGCCAACTACCAATAATTCAAAAAAGCCGATATCTAGCATTGCGAATAACTACTTGTCCGCGCTGTCGTTTGAGTTTTCTTCTTTCTGAGACTCTTTAATCGCGTCTTCGTTATCTTTGCTGTCATCATTAAGCGCTTTTTTGAAACCCTTAATCGCTCCGCCCAAATCACCGCCAATGCCTCGCAATCTCTTAGTACCAAAGATCAATGCAACGATGACTAAAATAATCAGTAAGGACCAAATATTAATTCCGCCTAAACCCATTGTTCTATCCTCTATTTATAATGTGCTCACGAACGTCGTGAGGCTTTCTCTTCATGCCCTGAAACACCCATCCGGCGCGCCAGCTCATCGATTATATGCTGTGGTTCTAAACCTTGCTGAGCCAATAACACCATGGTGTGAAACCATAAATCAGCAACCTCATAAACAACTTTATCTGGATTACCGTCTTTCGCCGCCATCACGGTTTCAGTCGCTTCTTCACCGATTTTTTTGAGTATGGAGTCTAAGCCCTTACTGTACAAAGAAGCAACGTAAGAGCTACTCGGGTCTGCCTCTAAGCGAGCAAGCAAGGTTTGATGCACCTCAGATAAGACGTCTTGCTTCGATAAAGACTCAACGCCCTTAGGTTGCTCTTGGCCGCCTAGAAGTTCATTTTTATTCTCAACACTCATACTCTGCTCTACTAAACTTAGCCCTACTTAGCGTAAATCAACGATGGATCTTTAACCACCGGCTCAACCGTTTTCCATTCGCCATCGACGTAAATACGATAAAAGCAATTGTGACGCCCAGTATGACATGCAATGCCGCCTTTTTGAGTGACCTTTAATAAAATGACATCGGCATCGCAATCTAAGCGAATTTCCGTCACCACTTGATAATTGCCAGATTCTTCGCCCTTGCGCCAGAGCTTTTGCCGTGAACGAGAGAAATAGACTGCGTGATTAGTCTCAACGGTTTCTTGCAAAGCATCGCGATTCATCCAAGCGACCATCAAATTTACGCCGCTATCTTGGTCCTGGGCAATCGCGGGAACGAGACCAGCCTCGTTCCATTTGATTTGATCTAAAAAATCGCTCATTAGCCTATTACTTTACGTTTAATATCTAAATAGTGGAGTCTTAGAGTCGAATTTCAACGCCAGCATCCCGCATTGCTTGCTTGGCCTGCTGCACGGTGTATTCACCAAAGTGAAAAATACTAGCGGCCAACACAGCATCAGCCCCGCCTAGCTTTACGCCTTCTACTAAGTGCTCTAGGTTACCAACACCGCCAGATGCAATAACCGGTATTAAGGTTGCATCAGACACAGCCTTAGTGAGCTTTAAATCATAGCCGGCTTTGGTGCCATCGCCGTCCATACTGGTTAGTAGTATTTCACCGGCGCCAAAGTCGGCCATTTTGATTGCCCACTCGACGGCATCAATACCGGTTGCTTTTCGACCACCGTGAGTAAAAATCTCCCAACGGTCATGACTGTCGCCTTTCTCCAACCATTGTGTCTGCTTGGCATCGATTGCGACAACAATACACTGCGAACCAAAGTGCGATGAAGCTTCTCGAATAAATTCGGGCTTAAATACGGCGGTACTGTTAACCGAAATTTTATCTGCGCCTGCGTTTAGTAAATTATGCACATCCTGCAGTTCACGTACACCACCGCCAACTGTCAGCGGGATAAACACTTCCCTTGCGACTTCTTCAACAACGTGGAGTAAGGTGTCGCGCCTATCCGACGTCGCAGTGATATCTAAAAACGTGATTTCGTCGGCGCCCTGCTGGTTGTAGCGCTTGGCCACTTCAACAGGATCACCAGCATCACGAATGCCGACAAAATTAACGCCTTTGACCACTCGACCATTATCGACATCAAGACAGGGAATAATTCGTTTAGCTAAGGGCATATCAATAATGGCTTATGATTCAGCGAGTTTAGAATCTAAATAGGCTTGGCCTTCGGCAAAATCTAAACTGCCTTCGTAAATAGCTCGACCGGTAATCACGCCAGAGATACCAGAACTCTCGATCTTTTGCAGTTCGATCAAGTCGTCCATATTGGTCACGCCACCTGAGGCGATGATAGGAATATTAACTGACTCAGCCAAGTGTTTAGTCGCGTCTAAGTTCACGCCCTGCATCATTCCATCGCGCGCGATATCGGTATAAATAATTGCTTGCACTCCGTCATTCTCAAAGCGTTTAGCTAAGTCTACGACATTATGTCCTGTTAATTTAGCCCAGCCGTCAACAGCGACGATCCCGTCTTTTGCATCTAATCCAATGATTAGGTTTTTACCAAACTCAGAGGCAATCTCGCCGATGAACTCTGGTTCGTTTGCCGCACGAGTCCCGATAATTACGTATTGAACGCCTGCATCGACATACGCTTGAATCGTTTTCTCATCACGAATACCTCCACCAATCTGAATTGGCACATTTGGGTATTTTTCAGCTATGGCGTTAATCACATCAGCATTCGCTGGCTTACCGGCAAAAGCGCCATCTAGATCAACTAGGTGAATTCGCTTGGCACCAAGCTCAACCCATTTGTCAGCCATCGCCAATGGGCTGTCGCTGAATACAGTTGAGTCTTCCATCAGGCCTTGGCGTAAACGCACGCATTTGCCTTCTTTAATATCGATCGCAGGTATTAATAACATGAGTGATGCGGCCTATTCGCCGTTCCATTGGGTAAAATTTTTCAGTAACTGTAAGCCATCGTTATGACTTTTTTCAGGGTGAAACTGCACGGCAAACACATTATCGCGACCAACCGCAGCGATAAACGGGTGACCGTAATCAGCTTCGCCATATACGCAATCTTGTTCTGCATTTAACTTAAGGTTAGCGCAAAAACTATGCACAAAATAAAAATGAGATTGGTCATCAATACCCTGCCATAAGGCATGGTCTTGGCGCTGCGATACTTGGTTCCAACCCATTTGCGGAATCTTTAAACGTGACGCGGTAGCGCCCTGCTGATGAAAGTTCGAAAAATGGCGTACTTCGCCTGCAAACAATTCCAAACCATCTACGCCACCATCCTCTTCGCAATGATCAAACAAGGCTTGCATGCCAACACAAATGCCAAGCATTGGCTTAGAGTCTAGGCTATTGCGAACTGCCTGCTCTAAGCCACGTTCGCTTAGCGCATTAAACCAGGTGCCCACAGCACCTTGTCCGGGCATCACTACTCGGTCAGCTTGATCAATCGTTTCTGCGTCACTAGTAACCAGCACATTCGAATTCGGCGCAACCGCATTTAACGCTTGCTCAACTGAACGTAGATTGCCGATCCCTAGATCGATAACCGCTATTTGCATTTAAATTCTCTACTTTGCTTTTATCGGAGGCTGTGGTGCCTAGAGACTGCCCTTGGTCGATGGAATCACGCCTTGGCTGCGCTCATCGTGCTCTAGCGCCATGCGCAAAGAACGACCAAACGCTTTGAAAATAGTCTCTGCAATATGATGAGCGTTTTTGCCTCGAATATTGTCGATATGAATGGTCATACGTGCGTGATTCACAAAACCGTGAAAAAACTCGTCAAATAAATCAACATCGAAACCTCCGATACGCGCTCGCTTGTAATCAACGCGATGCATTAAGGTTGGCCGACCCGAGAAATCGACAACAACACGGCTCAAAGCTTCATCTAAGGGCACATAAGCATGACCGTATCGTCGGATACCTTTTTTATCGCCCAAGGCTTCAGCAAAAGCTTGGCCTAAGGTAATGCCAATATCTTCGGTAGTATGATGATCGTCAATATGCAGGTCTCCCTTGCATTTGATATCAAGATCAATCAAACCATGACGGCCGATTTGATCCATCATGTGCTCCAAAAAGGGTACACCGGTGTCGAAATTACACTTGCCAGTGCCGTCAAGGTTAAGCTTGACGGAGATTTGTGTCTCACTGGTATTTCGAGTCACTTCTGCGGTTCGCGCAGTTGTTGAGATAGCCGTGCTTGTCATAAATTATGGAGTTTTTACTGCTACTCGAGGCATGAAGCAAATGAGCTAGAGATCAGCGTTAAGCTTGAAATTTGCTCAATCGGCTCGCATATCGAGTAATAACGGTGTTTGTTGGCCGCGAATTTTAGCAAAATTTACGCTTTTGACCTACCAATAAAATGCATTCTAGACGTGAGATGCTACTATCAAACACGTAACTATTTGGCGATTGTCCAGAGGCAGGTAAGCAAATAGCCCAAGGTAAGCAAACAAATGATCCCAGTTAAGACAGCAACCGAACGCAACGAGCTCCGATTTAACAGAATGAAGTCACTCCCACTAGTCAGAACCGTACCAAACAAATACAAGCTTTATATTCGCGATAAAGCCATCGAACGCGCACGTACTCGAATTATTGTTGCCGGCAATGACCCTCGAAAGCTAAGCCAAGAAGACTTAGAAGTGGTGGTACGTGAAGAAGAGGACAAGATCAAGGGCTCGATCAAAGAGAAGGGATTGATGGCGGTACTTGCCTTGCTCGGCTTGAATTTGTTTGTTTAGATAGACTGGCCGAGTTACGCGAATATGATTTTTAAACAAATTTTTCGAGTCGCTTTTATTGCTTTAATTTGGAAGCAATACAAGAGCTTAATCATTTCAAGCGCGCTATTAATTGCTTATCTCTTGCTAGTGGGGAGCGTTCACGATGATTATCTGATTCATGCTAAATTGCAAAAGGACTCTACCAGCACCGGCATCAGCTTTATCTACAAATGGCTTGCTTACGGACTCGGCATTTTGATTTATTTCGCTTTTCATTTCTTTAACGGTTTAAGAACCAGCAAAGAAGACCTAAGCGAGAAAGCCGCTCAAGCCAACAAAGATGCAAAAAAGGACGACAGTGACCCGTTCGCAGCGATCAGAGAAATGGATAAACTTAGAAGCCGCGCTGACTTTATCGAGCAGCAGAAGAAGTAGTCAAACAGCCGTCTGGCTGACTGAATCAGAGATGAAAAAAGCCTGCCAGAGGGGTTGGGTCTCTGGCAGGCTCACAAATGAAGGGCATTCTACCCCCCCAATAGACTCGTAAAAGCACGGGTTGGAGTTGCTTTTACGAGTAATTCTAATGCTATCAATCTTTAATACTACTAATTAATCCTACTTAGGGAATCAATCACTCAAGCCAAAAAAGCTAAGCTTTTTAAGAACGTAACATTCAATACTGCAATCTAGCATGCTGAATGTCTGTGGGACTATCGAAAGGCATAATCTAGATACCTTTAAAATCGATATACACAAACCCCAATTCTCAACGAGTGAAGTAGTGTCATATAACGACCGTAACACTTTTATCTTCCCCTTGGAACAGCCGCCTCATTAGGCAAGACTATTTCAATAGAGCTCAAACTACGCTTGCGTCCGGAGACTGTCAAGCAAAAAAGCGTTAAACCGCGTAGATATCAAAAGCAATTATATGACAAATATATGTCTATAAATCCAAGCTTTACGGCTGAAAAATCATGAAATACCTAGTGAATTCAATAGCTTTTTATCGTTAAAATCTATTAATAGCTCATCTATAGAGACTGGCGAGCTGCTAAGGGTCAGACCAATTGAGTGCGCCAAATGTCCTAACAAATAGTCTGATGACTTACCCTCACTTCTCCATTCTTGAGCCGAATACGAACCGTCTCGCTTAGACATTTTATTCCCGTTAGGTTCGAGCATTAAGGGAACATGTAGATAATTGATATCGACATGCTCGGTACTCAGCGCTCTCGCGAGATATTGTTGTTTAGGAGTGCTCTCTAATAAATCAACGCCTCGTAATACTTCGGTGACGCCTTGCTCAAGATCATCTACCGTCACAGCCAGTTGATAAGCAAACAAGTTATCGGCGCGCCGCAGTACAAAATCTCCCATCGTTTCCTTCAATTCAGGTGCGACACGCATTCTAATGGATGGAGTTTTCTTTAACTCTCGAAGTGCTATTTGCTCAGCACTAAGCGCAGCACAGGTACCTGGATACTCGGTCGAACTATGACCACTATTTGCGATAGCCTGCTGAATTTGTTTGCGTGAACAAAAGCAAGGATAAGTCAATTCAAGCTCTGAAAGTCGGTCAAGCGCGGCCTGATATAATTCGTGTCTTTGCGACTGAAAGACCACCGGGCCATCCCAATCAAGGCCGAGCCATTC
>CAKZRZ010000186.1 GCA_937918955.1 uncultured Arenicella sp. | reverse complement strand
CCGATCTTGACGCTCTGCGCAATCATCTTTTTCTCTGATCAATTTGCAGGCCTTTATGGTGTGGCAATTGCTGCGGTCGGTATGCTCGCGACGGTCGGCATTACCATGGCAATTGATGCATACGGCCCCGTTGCCGATAATGCTGGCGGTATTGCTGAGATGGCCGGGCTAGGTGAAGACACACGTAAAATCACTGATTCTCTTGATGAAGTGGGTAACACCACAGCCGCCATCGGTAAAGGCTTTGCGATTGGTGCCGCGGCACTTGCTGCACTGGCAATTATCTCTGCGTTTATCGAAACCGTTTCGGCTAATATAGACGGCTTTGTACTTCAGATAAATGACCCCAAGGTATTGGTGGGCATGTTCATTGGCGGTATCTTCCCATTCTTGGTGAGTAGCTTAACCATGACCGCGGTCGGCGATGCCGCTTTCGATATGATTAAAGAAGTACGTCGTCAATTCAAAGAGATTCCGGGCCTGTTAGAAGGTACAGCTGAACCAGACACCGCGCGCTGTGTCGACATCGCTACAACAGCAGCACTCAAGCGCATGATCTTACCCGGAGTGTTAGCAGTGTCTGCTCCAGCAGTTGTCGGATTCGGTATAGGCGCCCAAGCTCTAGGCGGTATGCTCGGTGGTGCATTACTCGGTTGTGTGTTGTTAGCAATTACTATGGCAAATGCTGGTGGCGCTTGGGACAACGCTAAAAAGTACGTTGAGCGGGGTAACCACGGTGGCAAAGGTTCAGATACACATGCTGCGGTTGTTGTTGGCGACACGGTTGGCGATCCATTTAAGGACACTTCTGGACCTTCGATGAATATTTTGATTAATGTAATGGCGATCGTAAGTTTAGTGATCGCGCCTTTGTTAAGCGCCTAAGTTAAGCGCTTAATCGGGGGACGGTACTTACAACATCCTTATGGAAGTTTTTGCTTGGCCGATCTAGCACTGGCCAAGCAAAAACTCTTAACGCATACCCCAAAACACTTAAGTAATAGGGCTTTTCAATTTTTCGATAGAACTTTTTAAGTTTCGATAACAACTAATTTACCTATTCTGAACAAATAATGGTCAAATGCTTAGATAAAGACCGACCATCTTGGTCGATCTATAATTTGAGATGATATGGAACCGGTAATTTTTGCAGTTCGCTTTTTAGCTTTGTCGCAGGTAATCCTGCTGCTGTTTTCGCTTGCCGCCTCCAATAACCCTTCTTGCGTACGATTAACCGGTATCTTGTTGTTTGTAGGGGTAGCTGGGTACTTAACCGGCCCTGTGGCTATGCAATATAACCACATGGATTTAGCGTCGATACTTTTTACCGTGGCCTCACTGACCCCGATGTTTATCGCTCTTTTTGTTTGGGTTGGCTTCGAAGAGCAGCACACCTTCCCTATATGGCTGTGGGCACTTATGAGCCTCAACATTACACTAGAAGCGATCGCTCATCTCGGCTATGACGGCGGCACTGAAATCCCAGCGTTCATGCGGATTATGCAGGTTGTAGAAATAGGGCTAGCAGTATTTGCTCTATTCTTGCTGTGGAAGGGTAAAGAAGAGGATCTTGTTGAAACTCGCGCGCGGCTTCGTAATTGGTCTATTCTAGGCATTGCTTCGCTAGCATTAGTCATTTCTATATCTCACTTAGTTGCCAGGTACGCCATACCCGATGGTATAGAGTTGTTTTTCATGGTCTCGGTCTTCACTCTCGTGTTATCGATGAATATCGCACTATTGAAAATTAACCCCAGTGGCCAAATAACAGCACATGGAAAACCTGAAATTGTTGAAAGCCAAGATCCGCAAATAAGTAGTCTACTTGAGAGAATGCAAGAAGAACGACTTTACGCAGATCATGACCTAAGAGTTGGCAAACTCGCTGACTTAGTTGGCTTACCAGAACACCGACTTCGCAAAAAGATCAATCAACAGCTTGGTTATCGCAACTTTAACCAGTTTGTAAATGGATATCGTATTCGGGAAGCGGGCGAACGCCTGCATCAAGAACCGACAATTCCAATTTTGAGCGTGGCACTTGACGTGGGCTTTCGATCTATTTCATCATTCAATACTGCGTTTCAAACGCAATACGGTATGTCTCCGACCGAGTATCGTCGGCAGACAATTGCATAGCAGTGTCGCAAAAATAGTTGGCTCATGATGATAAACGATCTTCTTAATACCTCTAACTTACTCGAAGTGAGCGAAGGTATCTTCTCAGTTCTCGATGAATCTCGCCAACAGAGTGGCTATGACGGGCATGTATTAGCCTACGATGCGATTGCAGGCAACCGTTTTTTCAACCGTCTTTTCTGGGGAAATTGGCCGTCAAATTACACTAAATTTTGCCAAGAAAGCCTCAGTCGCTCTACCCAGAAGCCCGTGCTGGATGTTGGTTGCGGCTCCTTAGTGTTCACCGCTGCTGCTTACGCAAACTCAAACCGACAACAAGTGGTACTTCTTGACCGTTCTTTAGGTATGTTAAAACGAGCTCGCGAGCGACTTGAACAAATTAGAGGTTCAGTGTGCGAAAACATCGTGTTCTTACAAGGAGACGTGTTTGATTTGCCATTCAAGGACAACGCCTTCGGAACCGTTATATCGCATGGACTTTTGCATATGCACGACAGCAAAACAGGCATATTAAGCGAGCTCGAAAGAGTAAAGTCTGATGACGGCACAATATCTGTCACAAGCCTTGTAAACGATAAGGGACTGGGGCGCCGCTATCTTCAAAAGCTCGAGAAATCGGGGCAAACAGGCAAGAACATCAACAGTAAGTCACTTGATCAGCTGCTTACGTCAAGACCGCTAAACTA
>CAKZRZ010000185.1 GCA_937918955.1 uncultured Arenicella sp. | reverse complement strand
GTTGATTATCGAAGCGTGATGCCCACTAATCTATACGGTGAAAACGATAATTTTCACCCTGAAAATAGCCATGTAATACCAGCTATGATGCGGCGCTTTCACCAAGCCAAAACCAATGATGATGACGCTGTTATTGTTTGGGGTTCGGGTAAACCCATGAGGGAGTTTTTACATGTAGACGATATGGCGAGCGCCTCCATTCATGTCATGAACGCGACCACAGAAGCGTATCGCCAAGTAAGCGATGAGAGGCTGTCGCATATAAATATCGGTACCGGTGAGGATTGCACCATAGATCAACTCGCGCAGACGATTAAATCAGTTGTTGGTTATAGAGGCGAAATTAAATATGACACGAGCAAACCCGACGGCACGCCGCGTAAGCTGCTTGATGTTTCGCGCCTAAGCGAACTTGGTTGGCAAGCTAAGATAGATCTGCGGCAGGGTTTAGAGCGCACCTATCGCTGGTTCTTAGAGAATGAAGAAAGATTGAGAGGTGTTTAAGATGACCCCCGTAATTCTGTCAGGCGGAGTTGGCTCGCGCTTATGGCCGCTATCGCGCGGCATGTACCCTAAGCAATTATTGTGCTTGATCGATGAGAAAAAGAGCATGTTGCAGCAAACGGTTCTTCGTTCTCTAGGAGCCGCATCTGTTTCGCGCAGCATTGTAGTATGCAATGAAGAACATCGTTTCATGGTAGGTGAGCAGCTAAACCAAATCGATTGCTCAAATGTGTGCATTCTGCTCGAGCCTCAGGGGCGCAACACAGCGCCTGCAATTGCTTTGGCTGCCTTTGAAGTAGCTAAAGAGAATCCTGACGAAATCATGTTAGTTATGCCGGCCGACCATGTTATTGCCGACACCGACGCGTTTCATGCTGCAATTTCGAAAGCGAGTAAATTAGCCGCTGAAGGTGACCTGGTTACGTTTGGTGTCGTGCCGCAATCGGCTGAAACTGGCTATGGTTATATCAGAGCGGGGAGCGCTCGCAGTCATGGAGGATTTGAAGTCGCTGAATTTAAAGAAAAACCAAGTGAAGAAATCGCTCAGGCGTATGTTGAAAGCGGTGACTACTATTGGAACGGCGGGATCTTTGTGTTTACTGCTGCGTCTTATCTAGAAGAGCTGCAGCGTTTTGAGCCCGAAATTTTTGAGTGCGCGTCACGGGCAGTATCTCAAGCTAAAAACGATTTAGATTTTCTACGTGTTGATGAGGCCGCCTTTATTCAGAGCCCGTCAATCTCGATCGACTATGCTGTTATGGAGAGAACCAAGAAGGCAAAAGTTGTGCCACTGGATGCAGGCTGGAATGATGTTGGTTCATGGTCTGCACTTTGGGACGTTTCAAATAAAGATGAAAATGGAAACGCGATTACTGGTGATGTCGTCTTGTCAGATACGCGAAACTCGCACATATATTCAGAGAATAAGTTGGTTTCAGTTTTAGGGGTAGATAACCTGGTAGTCGTAGAAACTGACGATGCTGTGTTAGTGGCGGACCGAGACAGTTCGCAAAACGTGAAGAACATTGTTAATCAACTTGAATCTTTGGAGCGCACTCAAGTGAGCCACCATCGAAAAGTATATCGACCGTGGGGTTGGTATGACTCGATCGATGCGGGTGATCGCTTTCAGGTTAAGCGTATACAGGTAAAGCCTGGTGCAAAGTTATCAGTGCAAATGCATTACCATCGCGCTGAGCACTGGGTGGTGGTTAGAGGCACTGCAGAGGTGCTCAATGGAGAGCAAACGATCTTGCTGAGAGAGAATGAATCAACCTACATTCCCATAGGCGCAACACATGCCTTGCGCAACCCAAGCGAGACACAAATTCTAGAGATTATTGAAGTTCAGTCTGGCTCATATTTTGGTGAAGACGACATTGTGCGCTTCGAAGATAATTACGGTCGCGCCGGAACCACCAAGTAGTTCAGTGCAATAGCTTTCCTAAATGCCTTATTTTAGGTATAAGCTATTGATTTAATTGGATTTGGCTTGCGGCTAGGTTTATGTTTCAAAAATAAACCTAAAAAGGAGTTGACCGCACCGTTTAAAAACGTAGAATGCGCCTTCCTCGAGACACCTAAGGCGGTCTAAATCGCTGAAAAATGTCGAAAAGGATACTCAAAAAACACTCTGAAAATTACTTTCAAAAAAGTGTTGACGGGCTACTTTAAATGGGTAGAATGCACCTCCCTCGAGACAGGGTTGCAAGCGCTTCAAAGCAAGAGTTTGTAACGGTTTGACACATTTTAAAATATTTAAAAAGTTGTTGACATCCTGATTCAAGCGAGTATGATTCACCTCCCTTGAGGTAACTCAAGAGGCGCTTTTCAGCGCCAGTTTGAAATTAAGCGAAAGCGAGAAATCAAACACCGCTCTTTTAAAAATTGAACCAAACAATTTGTGTGGACGTTTTCTTAAATGAATTAGGTTACACAAAAACTGGTAAACCAAGTGTTATGTCGTCGCAAGATGGCAGCTCAATTCCGAGACGCTTGAGAGACCTGGCTTTTATTATTTTTGGCCATAAAACAAAAAATTCCTTTAGTAATTAGATTGAACTGGAGAGTTTGATCCTGGCTCAGATTGAACGCTGGAGGTATGCTTAACACATGCAAGTCGAACGCGAACGG
>CAKZRZ010000184.1 GCA_937918955.1 uncultured Arenicella sp. | reverse complement strand
GCAAAACGTCGCCCAACGTCGTATCAAGATTTAGCCCTACGGCTGGAAACTCGCCGTTACATACCAAAACTCATAGCCTTGAAGAATATCATCGAGAATCCGCATGAATTCGGTGTAGAGCTACCAGAAATCAAGAACGAGCCCTACTTCAAAGTGGTGCCGCTTAATGGGCAAATCGATTTAAATAAGTTTTCAAAAGATGCGGGCATTGAGCAAGCAGAGCTTCGCAATTTGAATGCAGGTTTTAAGCGCTGGGCTACTTCGCCAGACGGCCCTCACCGCCTGCTTGTACCAGTGCGTAACGACGCCGACTTTAGCCAAGCGATTGCGGCCGCTGAGCATGCCCCGAAATTGAATTATCAAAATCATCGCATCGCGCGAGGCGACTCGCTGAGCAGCATTGCTCGGCAATATGGAGTGAGCGTTAGTGCCTTAAAAAACAGCAATAATCTGCGCAATTCACGCATTCGAGAGGGTCGAAATTTGCTCATACCAGTGCGCGCAGATGCCTCATCCTCGAGCAAGGCCAATGCCTTTGCAAGCAACACTGACACGCAAAACCGTGTTCATCATGTAAAACGCGGCGATACTCTCTGGTCAATTGCTCGACAGTACAAAGTCCAGCTTTCCAAACTAATGAGCTGGAACAATATCTCAAAAAATCAGGTATTACGCTTAAACCAGCAATTGCTAGTCCGAAGCAATTAGTCACTTCTTTTTCAGCAACTAGGCTTGTGTGCAATCGCGCATAAAGATTAAGGCGTCCTCTCTGCTGGTATTGCTAAGAGTTCGCCGATAATAGGCTTTGCGTAGCCCCATTTGTTTAAACTGCCACTTTAGATAGAGACTTTGAGCTTTCTCGTTGCTCGCTCGGACTTCCAAGAAAATTCGACGAGTCTGATGATGCTCCGCTATTTCAAGTATGTCGTGCATCAAACGGTGCCCTAAACCAATTCCCTGATACTGCGGAGCGGCGACCACATTGAGAATATGCAGTTCATCAAGAATAGGACACACCACGTGGTAGGCTACGATTTGACTTTGCTGACCCTGCTCATGCTCCCAAGCAACTTCCAAAACACGGCAAAAATGTGATTTAGTAAGTGACTCTTCGAACGACAAGCGCCCCCAAGGGCTCGCCTGCGCGTTGTTTTCGATAGTCATTACCTGGGTCAGATCGTCACTACTCATATCACGCGCAACCAGCCCTCCGTCCATAGCTTGGGCTATTACCAAGTCTGGGGCAATAATACTCAAACTACTCTTGCGCGATGCACGCCAACTAAGGCTAGTTCTGTAAGGCCAAACACTTTTGCAAATCTTTCCATGCGCCCGCTTTCAAGCCCGCTTGCTCTAACAGTTGCAGTGGGCTATAGGTCGCTACAACTGGGGTTTGGGTTTGATAACAGATACTCTGCTGAGCGCGTAACGCCTCGAGGCTCTCGTTAGACCGCAATACCGATTGAGAAGCAAATTCACCAAAGCTAATAATCACTTTAGGTTGCACAAGTTCGATTTGACGGCGCAAAATTTTATCGCAATTAGGAGATAGCGATTGATCAGCCGGCGCGATGCACTTAAACACACTGCTGGTATACACCCCCGCTCGGTCTAGCCCTACTGCGTGCAACATTGCCTCATACAAATGTCCTGCGCGACCAGAGAACAATTGCTGTAGCGACAAATCATCTTGAGATGGCGCGTCGGTGACAAACATCCAGTCTGCAGTTGCATCTCCAGAACCAAGGATAGAACTCTCAGAACCACAGGTTTGACAATAACCTTGTTGGTCGATGAGTGCTTGTAAGCCTTGCCAGTCTAAATGTGCAATAGGGTCATGCGTAGCTGATGCAGTAGTAGCTGTAGACGCATCATGTATAACTGCCGCAGGCGCATCTTGTATAACTACCGCAGGCGCATCATCGACAACAGTGACGGGCTCTGTATCAACAACTGCTGTAGGCTCGTGATCAATCATTGGAGCGGGAGCAGGCATTAACTTTGGCATGGGCGACGGCATCGGTTTAGGCGTATCGCCTTTGCTGGCGTCAACACTTGGTTTAGCGATACCACTAGTATTAGTTTCAAATTTTGGCTTTTGAGTGGTGCCAGCCGCTAAGCCCATACTTTCACTCAAGGGCCTATCCGTTGACTCTGAATTCTCGGTGACAACGCCCGTCGCATCGGCGTGAGCAACTGAAGGATCATTGTAGGCTTCAGGCTCGTTTGACCACATCTGATTCGGGTCAAAGGCTTCTCGAGTTTCCTGGCCCTCCTTGAACTCTTGATTCTGGTTTAGCTGGACATCAGGGCTTTCGACTGGGGGCACAGAAGGTTCGCTTTGGCGCAAGCGCCACTGCTGTATCCCCATTTGTTTTAAAATCGAAGCTGTCATCGTTTAAGTATACCGAGAATGACGCTTATGACCACGCACATAAAGCCAAGTAACACCAGCTGATTAAAGAAAATCCTGCCAAAGCTCTTCTTTGAACCCAACAATCCCTTGATTTACCTTAATTAAAAAAGGTCGCTTAATAAGTTTACCATTTTCAGAAAGAAGCTCGATTGCCTGTTCATTTGAAAGTGTCGGCAGTACCTCCTTCATGTTTAACTCTCGATATTGT
>CAKZRZ010000183.1 GCA_937918955.1 uncultured Arenicella sp. | reverse complement strand
GACGTATGTGTTGATGTCGCCGTCACTTGTACCGAACTTTACTATTCCGGCAAATTGGCGTGTGCAACTCCATCGTGGTGGTGCATATTTGATCCCTAGCGGTGCGTTTGTTGACAGTCCTTCAATTCGCCAACGCGGTGCCACTGTTGCCGTGACGACAAGCGGTCGATTTACATACAGTACAACAAACGTGGTTGGTACCGTTATCGATGTACAGTCTGATGGAATTGTTATTTTGCTTGATGCTGTTCAAGGTTAATAAAGGAGGATTAGAACAATGAAGCAGCAAATCACCCCTGAAATAAAGAAGTCGTTGGCATCCTTGGCAGCGCAAGCCGGTATGCATCAGGCTGGAAAGACTGCAAGTGCATACGCGGAGATGATTGTCGAAACGATCGAGCCGCAACGTGTTGCTTTGCAGTTGTTTACCGATTTGTTCATGCCGACGCGTGTGCTGAACCCCGGTGATATTTTGGTCAAGCGTATCGAGCCGCGCGATGTTCCGGTTCGCGTTATGGTTCCGGGTACAAAGCATCTAGCTTGGCAACTCCCTCCGCCTTCCGAAGTGATGTCGTTTGGTATCGACTACCTTATTGCAAAGGTTTCGTACAACATGTGGCAGCTTCGGCGTGGTGAGGTCGGTGATACACTTGCCCTTCAGCAACGCTTGTATGATGCGCTGATGGATGAGTTGGTATCGCGTGTCATTCAGTTGCTATCGAGTGTTTGGAGTGCCGGTAACACTCCAGACAACTTTGCTAGTGTTTCGACCCTAAACGAGGCGGCGATTGAAGGCATGGTTGAAAACGTGCTGCGGACTGCCGGTAGTGTGCGGGCTATTGTCGGTACACGGCGAGCTTTGTTCCCGATTTACAAGTTTGCGGGTGTTTTTGAACATACGGTAAGCGGTGGGACATCGCCGACAAATACGCAAATTGTCGGTATTCAGAGTGTTCTTGATGAATGGTCACGTACTAACCGACTAGGTAGCTTCCGCGGTATTCGGCTTGTTGAATTGCCGCAGGTCTTTAAACGTGGCCCCGGCGCTGATTATGCGAAGCCGTTGCTACCTGAAGATATTATTTTGATTATCGGTGATAACGCAGGTGAGATTATTTTGTACGGGCCTACTGAAACGCAAGAACATTTTGACACATCGGTTGAGCCGCCAGCTTACACGTTGTCGCTTTATCAAGGCTTTGGTATGATCGTCGATTATCCAGAGCGTATCGGTGTTATTAAGATTGTATAAAGGATTATAAAGGATGAAAGAGGTTAATGCCGTTTTTCCACAGTTTGCGCGCGCATTTGCACGCTATATTAACAACAGTGGATCGCCGATCAGTGGTCTACGACTTGATCCGACGGATAAAACACACCAACGTGTTATTCCGTTCGTTATTGCTGCAAGTGGTATTTTTGAAACGTATCATCAAGCTGACGATCGTTTCTTTCGAGCGCGTAACGCTGTGTTTTTTACAAACGGTGTGCTTATTGTTGACGTTGAGAAGTAGGTTGCATTATAGCAACCTACTTCTCATAATGAGGTGATTTATGGCAGACTTTTATCTTGAACTAGATACTACAACTGGTTTACTGCGACGACGCGAAGCAACTGATACTGGTGGGACTGGTCGTGGTGGACGTATTGTAGCATTACGTTCAGATGGAAGAATTGATCCATCAATGCTACCAAGTAATACTATCGTTGTTGCTAGCATTGTTGCAAATGAAGCGCTTAATGCTGGTGATTTTGTAAATGTGTTTTATAACGGATCAGAACGTCGTGTACGTCGTGCAAATGCATCAAATGCTAATACCCCTGCACATGGTTTTGTTCTTTCAAATGCAACTACAGGTTCTGAAGTTGTTGTTTATTTTACTGGTTTGAATTCACAAGCATCACGCGGTTCGTTAACTACTGCTGATATTGGAAAAAATGTATTTCTTTCTGCTTCTACCGCAGGTTTATACACGTTAACGCCGCCAGATACTGAAAATAATATTATACAACAAATTGGTTTTATTGTTGATGTTAATACAACAAATAATACTGTCTCTATTGTATTTAACCCGCAAGTAGCTATTGTATTGTAAAGGATATAACAATGGCTCAGAAGGTCATGACATTAGTTAGTGGTTTATTTCAAAGGACTTCAATTGATGTTCTTGATATTACCGATTATGCACAAGAACCAACAGCGTTAAAATTAGTACAAGCTACTACATCTGGAACTATTCATCCTGATTGGGTACCACAAGAAGCAACACGTTTAACTATACGTAATACAAATAATAATGTTGTTGTATCAGATGTTTATGAGCTGACTGTAGCTTCAGGTGATGTTATCGATCTTGGTAATCGTCGCGTAAGGTTGAGAACTGCTAATGATGCAGTTTCACTTTTAAACGGTAATAAAGGTGATATTACTGTTACAGGAAGTGGTTCTGTTTGGACAATTAATCAAAATGCAGTAACTCTTAATAAAATGCAATCTATTCCAGCTAATACTGTACTAGGACGTACAAATATAAATGCAGGTAATGTACAAACTTTAGAGCTTGGACATGGTTTAGCTATATTTGATTTAAAAATTCATGTAAGATTTACACCTCGTTACAATCCTTTAACATTACCATACAATGGATTACTTGCATATTGGACAGCTAACGAAGGAGTTATTTTAGAACCTAATTCTTCAAAAGTTGAAAGATGGGGTTCTTTAGTAAATGGATTTGCTTTAGTACAAGCAAATTCATCTGCTAGACCTATATATTCTTCTTTATATAAAAAATACCACGCAATTTGGTTTCCTCGTCCAGCTACTGTATTAACAAGCTCATTTATACCGCCGGCTGGGACGGCAGCACGCTCTTTATTAATTGTATATTTTGCATATCCTCGTAGTACTTACAACAGGTCTGTTGTACTTTCTTATGGTGATGCAGTAAACTTTAGAGCTTATGGCATCGCAACACATTCAAATAACAGTCCAATGATTTCAGTTTATTATTATGGATCGAACTATCGAGATATTATACCCTTTTCAAATGCAAATGCGGTTATTTTTACATTTGCTAACAGAATAACAAAACCATATGTAAATAATATGGATTTTCCTGCTATAAATGATACATTGTATGGCGTGTTAACTGGAGGTACAAATGGTTTACGTGTCGGCAGTGGACTTGAAACAAATACCGATTTTACTGGTTATGTTTTTGAAATTGCTGTTTGGGCTAGAGAGTTGACACCTTCTGAAATTAATGATATTATGAGACAGATAGCATTTAAATACGGCGATTTATTTTATTTTATGTTGTAAAGGTATAAGCATGATTATTCAAACGCCGACAAATATTGATTATCTTATTCCGCAATTTCGTATTTTGCTTGGAGATACACAAACTCCTTATCAATTCGATGATAGCATATTACGTTCGTTTTTGTTGCAAGGTATTGTACTATTGCAACGCCGATGGCGGTATCGTTATGCAGTATGCATGCCTGATATGATTACCGTCGATCCGACAACAAACGAGCGTTATCTTGCTATACATCAGCATCAAGGTTTGTGGTATCTCCCGTCGGGTGTTGCGACATACGACGTAGTACGTAATCCGTTTCACGATTTTTTTGATCAATCATCGCTGCCGATCTCGCAAGAAGATGTTTATCCGGTTTTGCTTGCCGGTGTAGTTGTTGCACGACAATCGCAACTTGCTTCAAGTGCAACCGATTTTCAAACATGGTCAGATGGGTCATTCTCGTTTAGTAATGTTGCAAGTCAACGCGCACTTGTTGAGCTTCTAAACCACGCTACTAACGAACTAAACAAGTATTTTGCGCTTCGGCTTGCAAATGCAAGGTTAGGATTATAAGGTATGTCGAAGAAAACATTGCTTTGGGTCGGAGACGCGGTCGCACACACCGGTTTTGCGACGGTTACGCATAATATATTAGCACATTTACATGAAACTTGGAATATCCATGTTTTAGGGATTAATTATTATGGAGACCCGCATAAATATCCGTATATGATTTGGCCGGCATCGCGAAATATGCACGAAGATTTGTACGGTATTCGGCGTATTGGATCGCTGGTCGAGCAGTTAAAACCAGATGTTATCTGTATTTTGAACGATCCTTGGATCGTATCGCAATATATTCAACCGTTAAAACAGATTACACACCGTGCGCGACTTGTATGCTATGTACCGGTTGATGGCTTGAACATCGCACCTGCTTTTGCTACTGCGTTGCATGCATTTGATGCGGTTATTACGTACACCGATTTCGGTTATGAACAGCTTGTACGAGGTGGATTTACAGGTACAAAGCATGTTATTCCGCACGGTATTAATACACGTCAGTTTTATCCAATCCCGCGTACCGATGCACGTCGCCAGTTAGGTCTGTCAGATGACTGGTACATCGTTGGATTGGTTAACCGTAACCAACCGAGAAAGCGTATCGATCTTGCATTTGATATTTTTGCCGATTGGGTTGCCGATAAACCCGAACATGTGCGACTGTTTTATCATGGTGCAGTTCATGATGTCGGTTGGGATATTGTTCAACTTGCTCAATATCTCGGTATTGAGCAGCGTTTGATCTTAACCGATCTTTCGATGACGGCAGCGCAAGGTGTTTCAGTCGATCAACTCCGTACTATTTACAATTCGTTTGATGTACAGATTAGCACCACACTAGGTGAAGGTTGGGGCCTTACGACAATGGAAGGTATGGCTTGTGAAATTCCGCAAATCGTACCAGAGTGGTCGGCATTAGCCGAATGGGCACGTGGCGGTGTGTATTATGTTCCATGTACCGAACGTATGGTACATACAGGTGGAATTAATACTATCGGTGGCGTTGTCGATCGTCGAATGTTTATTGATGCACTAGATCGATTTTATTACGATGTTCATACACGACTTCAATATGCAAAGGCAGGTTTTCGTCTTGTAAGGCACCCAAAATATCAATGGTCTACGATTGCGCAAGCATTTGATGTTGTGTTTCGAGGAGATGGTATGTGAAAATTATCTATCCCGATATTCGCATGACCATGCATGCGATTATCAATACGCGAGCATTGCCGGTTATTTGGTACATCGATCATACCGAACCTTGTCTACACTGTAGCGGTGTGTTTAATCCGTTATGCTCTTTTTGTCAAGGAACAGGGCAGCAACGGATCACCTATGCGTATGTAGTTTCTGGACTTGTACGCCCAAAAGAATGGTTTGCAACACAGCAGACAAGATACGCCGTGTTTATCGACGGTGATGTCGAAGTTGTCGTACCATACACAGGTGCAGGTTTTGCACCTTTAAGCGGTACTGCGATATATAGCGGCTCGTTTGCTGTAGTTGCACATGCGCAGCGGTTTGCTATTAGTGGTGCATTGTTCGAGCGCACAAGCCATACGGTTGAAGGTGTACCGCCAAATCGGATTACGGTTATTGGAAAACAGATTGCATAGGTAAAGGAGGTTATTTATGCCAAACTATCAGGGAAACGATGTGATATCGTTGGTACATGTGTTAAACCATCTCCATCGTGTTCATGTTGCGCTCCTACTTTCGCGCCTTGAACAGTTTTTTAACAATGAACTCGATCCGACGTTGCGCAAGATCGTACTCGATCAGGTAAATGCGCAGTATCGCGCAATACTCCATATCCTTCGTATTTATTACGAAGAATAAAATGTAAGGATTTCGTATGTTTAGCGCGCGTGTTGAAACACTCCTTCGTCATAAACGTGATTTGTACTTGTTTGCAGAGCAAATGGAACATTGGGTACATTATCAAGCTTTTTTACGTATGGTTCGGTATATTGACACACGCGCGTTTCAAGAGATTGAAGAAGTCGCTACATTTCCGATGGAGTTGACGCGACTTATTGGTGCATTGCGCGGTCATATCGGAAAGCATGTGAACCCGAAAAAAGCAAATCGTTACGAACGGTTGCTTAATCCTGAACTACTCGGTACCAAAGAAGATTTTATTCGATGGCAAGAGTTTGGTTATTTTTTACCAGATCGCAGCGCGCGTACATACGAACAGCGCTTGCGTGTGTGGCGGTATTTGTACAACAACGATCCAATGCAAGTGATTGAAACGGTGAAACAACGTAATCGCATATTGACCATCGAAGAAGCTCCGTATTGGCTTGTTTGGAATTACGGCAGTCACAGTATTCATCAACGTGCTGGTTTTCCGAATGTGACCGGTATGCATTTTCTCGAATACGGTGTTGCATCCATTGAGCCGATACGACGCGCTGCATTACGTATCGCAGAACGTACCTTAACATCGTTTGTACAAACAGGCAGTTTTGAACTTCCTGATATTCTGCGCGATGCTGAGTGGCAAAAAGCATTTACTGATTTTCAAGGAGCTGTCGGATGAGTATTGCATTTCCAACGTTACAAACGATCATGCATGCATTGCGCACGTATCCGGCGCTCCAATCATGCGCTGTATACTCAGTGCGCGAGTATCAGGTGTTAACCTACGATCGTATTCAACGGCCAGCATTAGCTGTTTCGGTTGAAACGGTAGAAGAAGCGCCGTTTGAACTCGGATCACGTACTTGGTACGTATTTGTACAATGTTACGGTTTTGCAATCAACGCATTGCAAGCCGAATATCTACGCGATCAGCTTATTACGTTTTTTGATACGCTCAACCAGCAGGTTTATCCGTTAACCACAGGTGCGGTAGTTGACTTAACTCAACCACCTATCGGACGTCTTACGTTCGATGAACTTATCAACGCTATTATCCTTCCACTTCGTTCGACAAGTGACGCAAGTTCACTTGAAAAACACGTTATTTCTGTATATGTACGATTGTTGTTTACCTACTAAACGGTTGATACTAAAGGAGTAGATAACCCATGTCGCGTATTTCTATCCCGTTTAAAGAAGTCGGTGTCAATGCATACACCTATGGCGGGATTACACGCCTTGGTCGTGTGCAGAATGCAAACATCGATGCAAATATGCAAATGACGCCTGTGCAGGAACTCGGCAGTGACCGTTTGGTCGGTCGTATTTTTGGTCTGCCTGAAGTTTCGGTACAGGTTTCTTCGATGGATGTCGGTTCACGTACCGCTTTTGTTCTTGCAAATCGGAACTGGGCAACTGCATCTCCTACGGATGCGATCGAGTTGCAAGATATTTCTTATGTCTGTCTTGCACTTGTGTACCGCGGGTTGAACACGAACGATGTTGCAAGCACGTTGTATGTTCCTGGTGCAAAGCTTGATAGCTTGTCAATGAACTATAGCGTCACCGGTGATGCAACTGAAGATTTTAGTTTTCAAGCCACGAGCTACCGGTTGCTTGCATATGATGTTGCAGTAGCTTCAGGTACGTTGGACGCTTCGTATCAGTTGTCGCTTCCAACAACTCCGGCCCCTCGTGTGTTGAAGAACGGTAGACATATCTTGTCGGCGTTCTCACAGACACGTGGGTATCTCCCAGAAGATGCTATTGTGTCGACAACTGCTACACAAGTGACGTTTAATCCGCAGTACGTAAGTGCCGGTGATGTTGTGTTGGTGACGTATCATGCGGATTTGTCGAACGCTTGGCAATATACTTACGAATATCCAAACGTTCCGTTTGGCTATACACCTCCACCTGATCAGCCGCCTGGCATGCGAGGTTGGGGCATCGAGATTTTCCTCGTTCGAACCGGCCAGCAAGCACGGCGTGTCGTGCGTGCGCAGAGTTGTACGATCCAAGCTCAGATCAATACAACACGGATTGAAGAACTTGGCAATGAAACAGCGGTCGGTTATTCGGATAATATCCCTGAAATTACAGGAACACTTGAATTGCTTCGGACGGATTTGCAGATGTATCGTTTGCTAGCAGGCGATCTTAATGCAACCGACGATAACTTTACTCCCGATGAGCTTGGTCGGGGGAATTGGGGTATGTTGATCCGTATGTGGCGACGCAATGCAAACCGGCAGGCCGATGAGCCTGAGAAGACGATTTGGATACCGACCCTTGATATTTCGCAGGTCTCCGATCGTGCGCAGGTTGGTCAGGACGCGACGCTAACGTTTAACTGGGCGTCTCGTACAAACCAGATGTATATCTATCGCAGTCGTCACCCATCGCTTAATCCGTAATATAAAGCGCATACTGCTGCGGTACACATGCCGCAGCAGTATGCATGGTGAAAGGGTAAAGGTTATGAATGAGCTTTTGCAAAAGCTATTCACCTATACAACGCAGGTTACGTACAAAGGAGTTACGTTTTACCTTCGATTACCAAACGAGCAAGTCATTGCCGATGCGCGCGATCGTGCATTACTTGCATCGAACGCTTTACGACGCGAGTTGCGTAATCCCGATAGCGAAGCATATTTGATGTATTTGTCTCCGGCAGAGGATTATACACAGAACGAGTTGCAAGCTTACGTATTGCTTCAACAACTTCTTGAAGCGATGCGTGCATACCAGCAACGCAATCCAAAGCCGGCACTTCCAAAGCTATCGGATTATCCTACACTCGAAGAGCAGGAAGCGTATGCGGTAGCGCAACAACAACGCGATCAAGAATACCAAGCAGCAATGGAAACCTATTTTGAACAATGGCGTGAAGAGCGATTGCGCGAACTTGAACAGCTTTCACGCGAACAATTGCTTCAACTATACAAAAAGCATCGTATTGATGCGTTATGTCAAGAAAAGTTTACCGAGGTGTTTGAACGACATGTTATGGCTGCTGCGGTATTCCTCGATCCAGATTTCACCCAACCTGCATTTACGTTTGAAACTTATGCAAACGTTCCCAAGCACATCCGATCTATGCTTGAACAAGCGCTAACATCGATCACACCGACGGATGATGAATTAAAAAAATAGCAAGAATGCCGCTGTTTAAAACATTGTGGCATATGACCAAGACAACCGGAGTACCGATCCATCCATCACTTCATCATCCGATCAACTGGCCTTATACCGTTGCGTATGCTGTTGCATTACGACAGCAATATGATAGCTATCAAGAGCTTCCTGAGCCTGTTCCCGAAGAACACTGGGATCATCCACATTTAGTGCGCGCACATATTCAAAAATTATACCCCTCTCCGAAAAAGGAGGCTGGGGAGTTTTCAATCGATGAGGTTGAGTTATAAAGGACGTCTGTGCACAGACGTCCTTATTTTTTTTTTGAGGTGATCTATGAACGATTTCACCGAGCTTATCGAACGTCTTCTTGCACAACTCGATCAACTACAGCAACGTGCAAAGGAGACCGACGCTGCCGTTGAAGCTATTTTTACCAACGAACGTTTTCAACTTCCTGAAAGTATTCAAAATTTAACCGAAACGTTACAAACGTATCAGCAGGTCTTGTCGCGGTTTGCAAGCCGCAACCCTCGTACAGGTTTTGAGTATTTAGCACGCGGTGTTGAAAATATTAACAAACTCATCGAACAGCTCGATGGTACCAAACTCGAAGAGCTGCGCAATGCGGTTGAGCAGGTATATTTGGCACTTGTTAATGTTAACGATGCATATCGTATTCAACTGCAAACAATTTATACGGCTGCAAATGCACTTACCGATTTTAAAGCAGCATTTGTCGATATAGCAAAATCCTTGCAGACTATTCAAGCGACGGTTACCGAAACAACACCGTATATAAAAGAACTATTTGTCTATTTTGATCAACATAAGCGGCTTGATGCATTTGCACGTAAAATTACAAATGTTGCGCAAAAGATGCAAACGTTAAGTGAAACGTTTGCTACAACGCAAAACCGTGCCGATGAAACTTCACAAGCATTTGCAACCGTTCTTGCACAACTCGAACAACTCCATGAAAGAACTATTGCGGTGCAAAGTCAATTTGCACAACTACAATTGCGCATTACTATTCCAGATATTAAACAGATGCTTGAAGCCGAGCTGGATCGCGCATTTCAAGTACTCGAACAACATAGCGCAGTGCTTCGACTTCGTATTGAAGGCGATGAACCTGATACCGGTGCAAGTACGGTAAGGCAAACTCGACCGCGTCCGCCAAAACAAGATAAACCTACACAAGATAGACAACGCAAAGCGACACCAACAGAGCCTCAACAAGTAGCGTCAAAACAGCCAGAGCCTCCACCGATTGAAACTCCTACACAGGCAAAATTGACACCTCAAAAACAACCGACTAAAGATCAAAAGGTTATTGCGAAAAAACTAGCCAGCTATATCACCGAAGATGTAAACCGCGAGAATATTGAAGAGTGGTTTGCTCAATTTGTTAAAACTCTCCCACAGCAGCGTCAAATTGCAACATTGCAAAAGTTTTTAGACACTCTTACGACCGAGGTAAATGCAAAGAAAAGAGAAGCATATATTGCAGCAATTCAAAGCATTGTCAACCGAAAAGCGTTTCTTGCGCTAAATGAGCAAAACGAAAAAGTTATTATCGATCTTCCAGGTGGAGATTATACAGTTCAGATTGCCGAAGGTATAACTGAACAAGATATTCAAAAATCTGTCTTAGAATATCGCTATGCATTACTTGAAAAACTAAAAACAATTGAACGTTCGTTAGGCGGTCAAGTTGATATAAAAGAACCTATTGATACGCTAATTACAAAGTTACAAGCAGCAACTCAAGAAAAAATTAATCAGGTTATTGCAGCTACAACTGCAAGAAAGGCTGCTCGCATTCAGCAAGATGAACCACCGATTACATCGTTTCAACAGTTTAAAGAGCGTTTACTGTCACTTCAAGATAACGTTGATAAAGCAATTATATCGTTTTTTACGAAAATAGAGACAATCGATGAAGCTCTTTCATTAATGCCGTTTACCAATTTTCCGCAAAGTCAAGCTATTTACGATCAATTACGTGCTATTCAAGCAACGTCAGGAGAACGTCAACAAGCTTTATACCGAGAACTTTTAAACACACTTCGATCGGACATTTCGTTTTTACAAGAAGCAGAAGCTCAGTCTATTCTAAAGCCGTTTGAAGAAGAAATACCGCAGCCGTTTCAATCGCTTGCAGCTAGTGTAAAAGAAGCTTTTGAACGTGTTGTAAATACGCTAAAATCAGCATCTCCGGCTACAGCTATAAAACAAGCATTGCAACGATTAGCACATACCCTTGGCGCAATGCGTACTACTTTTATCGATTATGTCGAAACAAGGTTAGAGCGTGTTAAACCGTACATTTATCAAGGCATTGAACGTGTTCTTGAGGTTGTTGAAAAAGCGTTACACCGGCTCTTTTCGTTTCTTGAGCGGCATGTTTCATGGGCTTGGGTGCGTGTATATACAAATCTTATAAAGCAAGAGGGCGATGTTTCTGTTTTACGTAAAATTCTGCATGATCTTCGCAATATAAAACAAGATGTGCAAGATATCGACATAGCAAGCATGGATCGAAAAAAGCAAAAAGAGTTAGCAGAAAAAGCAAAAGATATTATTCGTGTAGAGCAAACTACTGTACGTGCAAGTACACCTGAAGACGATCAAACTCTACGTGCTTTTGTTAATAACGAAGTGGTCAAACAAGCACTTCAACGTAGTACCAGCGGGCTTGCAATTGTGCGCACCAATCGTGCAGAGCGTGATGAACGTTCACTAGGCCATGTTCTTGTAGCGCTGCGAGATCGAGATTATCCACTTGGATATCGTGTTATTAATCCGGTTCCAGATGACAAATTAGAAAAGTTTTTATCGACGCCGCAATCGCAATGGGATTTTGAACAAGCACTTTCTATTATTCGTCATATTGAAGCAACTCCGGTTCAATTTTTAACCCCAGAGCAAGCAAAAGATTTTGCTTTAGAGCTTGAGCGGAAATTGAACTCGGGCAAATACACGTATGGTGTTTTTGAACGTAAAAACAATGCAGCGACATGTGCGTCGATTATCGCAAAAACAATGCGGCCTTATCTTGATCAACCCGACATTTTGCCGGCATCGATAATGGGTGTTAATATTCAAACGCCGCGGGGTATTCTCAATGCAGTCCGACGTTTAAACGAACCGATCCAAGTACCGCAGCAAGAACTTGTTATCAAGCTACCGACCGAAAAACAACGTCAAGCCGTTCTCAAAGCACGTGAACAGTATGCACGACGATTACTCGATACAATTGCATTGGCATTTGGTACATTCGATGCAGAAACGGCAATTGGCGCATTAATCAACCATCCAGAGTTTTTACAATGGTCAGAGTATATTATTCAGACAAAACGTCCTGTTCCATTTAGTATCAGCCAAGAAGCACTGAAATCGCTTACCGAACGCTTTCCCGATGAAGCAGATCGGCTTGAAGCCTTTATCGACCAGTTTGTTAAATCAACCGTAACAATACCCGATGTTGAAAAGTTTGCACCTGAACCGTCGAATACGTTAAAACGACCCCAGTTTATCAAAACCCTTAATTCTCTTCGTGAAAATTTAAACGAAACATTTGTAGCTAGTATCAAGCAAGCATTGGAAGATAAAAATTCAATTACCACATTACTTGAAGAAGCACAACAACGCGATGATATTATCTTGCAACAAGCTTTACAAGAATTACGACGTGATAAACCATCCTATAATCGTCTATTGCGGTTTGTTATTGCAGATGTATACCGCAAAGAACGTGATGCAGTTGCGGCTACTATAAAAGAAAGTGCTGAAGAGCTTAATCAACTTGCTGCTGCAACACCTGAAGATACTGATCGCACATTTATTCGCTTTTTGAATATAAACCAACGTGTTGCACAATTTTTTGGAACTTTTTCTAGCTTGTTAAAACATATACGTAATCTTATTTTGTATTTTTCCCAGCGACGCTTTTTTGAAGCAGTTGAACAAGCCCTACACATTGCACGTAATATTGACGAGTTTAAAATCCAGTTCGGCGCATTTGAAGGTGAACGACCGCGTTTACGTGTACATGATATTCGTTTGCGTTGGGTGAAAGCGATTGGCCAAGTCTTTGGATTATATCGCGATGAGCCTATCCCACCACCGATTGAGCCACAACAAACACGCGAGCAAATTGCGCAGCAAGTTGTGCGTCGATTTGCAAAACGCTGGGCTGGTACCGTTCGTGATCCTGCACGTGATATTACACTTGAACGTGTTATTCCTGAAATTCTTGCACGTGGCATGCCGCTTGATCCAAATGCCCCTTACTTTAGACAGCTCTATACCATTCTAACCCCAGAGCGTGAGTTGCTCCTTCCGCTTCATGCTGTGAACTTACAATACAGTTACTTGCGTGAATTGATAGAAGCGAATGTACCGCTTACAAAAGAAGAACAAGAACGTTTTCGCATTTTGCAAGAACAGCAGCAACAAATTGCAGAGCGTATTACACCAGTAAAACTGCGCGAACGTGTATTAGAAAAAACACCTGCAACACCTCCTACAGAGCCTACATCTTCTTCAGAGCCGGCAGCACCAAAACCCGATGTTCGTTTTACAAAACGACGGTTTTCAAAGCTTGAACGTGAAGCTTTGCAAACCATTTTTGAACCTGTTATAAGTGCTTTAGGATTACCGCAATTAGATCAAACCATTGCAAGCGTGTTGTTTACCACCGGTCAAGAGCTTATTCCTAATTTTGACGAGCTATTTCGTGCCGGTACTCGCAAAGAAACACCAAAAGATGCACGCGATGAGTTGTTAACACAAGTTCGTACAACTGTTCAAGATCGTAATCGTAGTATCACACGTCGTTTCTTTGAGCTTTTGTACAGATTAAAACAGCAATCGGATTTGAAACTGTCTGAAAATGTGCTGAAAGCTTTTCAAGCTTTAAGCGAGCGAGAAGAACAAGAATACAGTGCTTCATTGGAAAAAGTATTAAAAGCATACGCAGTTGAAAAAGAAAAACTTGCAAGTGTTGAACATCGAAGAGTTCGACTTTCGCGCAAACGTGGTGCTGAACGTCCAGTTGAAGATGTTGCTACACGTGCATTGTCTATATTGCAAAAACTGTTCCCTGAAGAACAGATTAAACCTGAGGTGGTTAGTGAATTAATCAGCATGGTTAAGCTTGAAGAGCTAACGAAAGCAGCCGATCTTCTCTTAGGTAAAAAGAAGTCAACCTTAACAAAAGAGCAATTGCAATCACTACTTAAGCTTGCGACCGAGCAAGCAATGAAAAAACAACAATCGAGTTCAAGCGATGTATCGTTCTTAAGTCTGTCCGATTTTGTGCTAAGCAAGCCTACCGAGTTGGTACGTACTACATTAGGGCAACCAACATTTCAATATATCCGTGGAAAACCAGAGCAACTCCTTCAAGCACTTGAAGGTACAACAGATGCATTTGAAACAGAACTGCGTAAGATTATCAAACAATCTGTTGATACAACAACGGCCTTTGTGACGGAAATTTTAGATAATGTGACGCTTGTTGACTTTGCGAATTATGCACAACGCTTTACAAAAGATATTGTTGCGCATGAGTTATCCCATGTAGCTGCAATTACAACACTACCGCTTTACACCCATCGTTCAAAACGAAACAATGAACGTCTCCAGCAAGTTGCAGCACGTTACAAGGATCATAAACAAGTACAAACACTATTCCGTCTGTTTACGGAAAAGCCAGAGTACATGTACGATCCAGATGAGTTATACGCATTTATCGGCCAATCGTTGCTGACAAAAGAAGAACCGCTCCGCGATATCTTGCGTGCAGGCTACGGCCCTCGTATTTACGATAAAGCACAAGAAAGGTTACAAATAGCACATCCTGCATTTTACAACGATCTGAATACGTTTAAAGCCGTCCTTGCATCAATTCAACAAAATCAAGATGTTAACTTTTTACAGCAAGCTTCGGTTTCCGATCTTATTAAACAAACATTACCAAAACTTGAACTTCAACTGACGGAAACACTTACACGACAAATCCGTAATATTTTTGACGATAATTCAATTTTCCACAAAGCTGTTCAAAACTTTAATTACGTCACTGCGTCGACAAAAGATATTCTTGAATTAAGCAAACGCATTTATGGTACACAAAGTCCACTTTTTGAACAAATTAAAGCCGGTATTGAAGCCGGTACAACATTTGGTTTCCAAGCACGAACACCGCAAAACGAATTTATCGCAACATTGTTTACCAATATCAGAGATAAGCCTTTTGCCAGTGGTGACATTATTGCGCATGAGTTAAGTCATGTACTCCATCGTGCCTTAGAAGATATACGACACAGTTCGATAACACAGCTTGAGCGACTTGCTGAAGAACGTAAGCATGCGTTAAGTGATACCGTATTAAAACAACTTTATGATGAGTTAAAACAACAAAATCAACATTTCCTTGCCGAAAATCTTAAACGAGATTATCTCTTTAAGCCGACAGAAATCTTTGCGTTTATCGGTCAATCGTTGTTTACACAAAACACACAACTACAGCAACAACTTGAACGTGTGTACGGGAAGCAACTTTTTAATTATGTAAAAAATGTTATCAACGAACAGATAACACCCGATCAGCAGTTAAAATTATATCAACTGACAAAACAGGTAACTACACTTCTTGATAGACCGAAGTCGCAACCTAGCTCTGTTTCAACAGCGCAAACCTTTGTAAGTACATTGAACAATGTAGCACAACGTAGCGCAGATGCAGCAAAATTAGTTATCGATACGTTAGGGAAAGGTGCATCTGACATCGGACGCGAAACAAGCTCTGTTACGCAAGCATTTAAAAAGCTTGTCGCAACGTTTACCGATGTTGCCTTGCCAGATTTGCGACGTTATGCTGAAGTATTTAAAATGTTCGATTGGAAAAGCTATGCAGAACAACTAAGAAGCGGTATTAATAAATCTACAATCGATTTTATTATCAATGACGTATTAAAGAATATTGTACGTGCAAATCTGCCATTGTTCATACCTCCGTCTATTTCAGACATTATCGTAACACGTGGAAAAGACATTGCATTTTCTACATTAACGCCGAAGTTTGCACAATTTGCAGGTATTTATGCGCAACAGTTGTTACCAAAAGATATTCAAAGTTTATTTCTTTTTGATGAAGTTGAGCGTCAATTTAAGAAACAAACAGGCCGTGCATTAAAAGTACAAGATTTTAATGTTGATACTTACTACGATCTTGAAACAAATATGACACGGCTGTCGATTACAGCACGCGATGCGTCAAATGCAGTTGTTCAGCTTAGCGGAAGTATCGATGCATTTGGAAAAATCACTATTGACTTTCCAAGCAAGCTTAATGAGTTTCGCGAGCGGCTGACACGTGAATTTGTTACCGAGATTTTCGACGAAACGGTTGAAAATTTTATCTACGGTGTCATTCAGTTTGTTGAAAATATCTTTACACAAGTTAAAGATTTGCAAGATGAGCTTCAGCAACTTCGTAACGTGGTTAAAAGTGCCTTGCAAGAAACGCTTCAAACGAGCAATGTTTTTGTTAATAAACTCATCAGTGAAACGATTAACATTGCATCGGAAACCGGACAAAACTTTGAGCAAGCTGTAAAAGGCATTATCCGGACGTTTAAATTACTTAACGAAGTTGAAGATACGACGGTACGACGTCAGCTTAGTATTGATTTGTTGAAATTACAACTCGGCGGTCAATCTATCTTTAATATTACCAAAGAAAAAGGCGAAGACCTTATTATTGCACTCGTTACTCAGCTTTTTGATACATTACGCGAAGCAAGACCAGATGCTACACAAGTCGATATTACAAAACAACTTGTCCTTGAACTCGAAGCGTTGTACAATCTTTTTGTTATCGCACAGCGTGAAACAGGAGCACAAGCGCAAGATATTATTACCGTTTTTAACGGTTTGTATAATTCTGCTCAAGCATTACAACTGTCTAACCAAGAACTTATTGCACTCGCAGCTACGACATCACTTCGCCTTGGTAAATCGCCTGAAGAGACATTAACATCGGTGCGGATGTTTGTTGAACGTCTCTACGCAGCTCCGGTTGCACGTCAACTTGCACGATATGGCATCAGTACAAAAGAAGTAACACCTGAAGGTGAACTGCAATATCGTTCTATTCGATCTATTGTTGCCGATATTAATGCAGCTATTGCAAAAGACCCATCGTTTGAAAAGGTCGTTTCGTATCTTATCGGATCGCGTGCACGTGCCAGCGAAATATCTGCAATTCTTGATACATTTAACGATCAAGAGCGATTGCTAGAAACATTTGCTACCGATGTCAGTGGTATTGAATACAAGCAAATGCTTGAATACAAACAAACAACACTTGAAGGTGCTATTAATACGTTAAGTGCAAACTTAGGAAATATTACGCAAACATTGTTCTTCGCTTCTGGCATCGCATCGGCATTAAGTGATCTTATTGTTGGTATCAGTGTGCCGTTTAAACTCTTCGCCGACATTTTAAACGAAAATACCGATATTGCTAACACATTAAACCCTGTTATTCGTGAGTTGTTTGAAACGTTTCTTGTTTACATTTTAAACATTTCAAAAGGCATTACCAACGCACTTGGACGTCTTATTAACCCATTCCGTTACATCCAAAATAGCATTGAGCAAATTTCTCGATTTACACAGCCAAAAGTAATTGCTGCCGCAAACCTTGAGATACTTGAGCGCATTGTAAAAGATTTTGACCGATTAAAACTTGCATCGCAAGATTTAGGTCAAGCATTAGCACAAACAGCACGACGTATGTATGAAGCAACAAAAGCAAGTACACCGATACGTCAGAGTGCACAAGTTGTACCGCCTCTTTCACGGCTTCAAGAAACATTGCTAAAGAATTCGCAAACATTCTCAATGCAAGTTATTACACCTGACAAAGCAACACTTCAGCAAATACTTCAAGTACCGCAGCAACCTAACAAAAAAGACGATCAGATTGCGACCATCTCGGCTGCACAGCGTTTAAAGACGGCCATGCAAGAAGAGCAAATTTCGCAACGTGTACGAAATGCAAAAGTTTTAGAAAGTGAAGCAACACGTCAAACAACGCAAAGTATTAACACCATGCATAGCAGTATTCAGCATTTTATTGCAGGTCTCCGTACTGCTCCTGGAACCGAAGCACGTGTATTCTGGGATACACAAGCAGGCCAATTTCTTAAGAAATCAACACAGATTATCGGTGAGCTAACAGTACCCATTGCATTTGATGTTATTAATGCGCTTGGTGGTACGAATACGTTTGAAGAAAATGCGACACGCATTGGAGCAGGCATTGCTGGTGGTATTACAGGCGCGCTTATTACAGGTGCAAATCCGCTCGGTATTCTTATCGGCTATCAAATGGCTCAAGCATTTACCGATGCTATTGATTTAACAGGTATATGGGCGACAAGTGAGCGCGAGCGACGCACAACCGCAACCGAGTTTATGACCCTTGCGCCGGAAAAACGGAAAAAATTGATCGCATTTTACGAAAGCGGTGCAGCAGAGCGTATCCGACAAGAACTCGATGCTATTGCCCCTGCATTTACCGAATATCTTACCAATGTATCTGAATTAGAACGTCTGCGTACCCTTGTTACCGGCGCCGAGCCTGAATGGTATATAAAACTATTCCAACCTTTACGCAGCGCATCGTACATCGAAAATAAAGCTGCACAAAACCAATTTGCAGCTCAAGAGCGACGTACCGTTTACCTTAAGCAAGCGCTTGAAGCATACGATGCTGAATTAATTGACATTATTACAAGTTTTGACGTTTCAACTTACGATGAACTGGTCAGTTTAATTCGCGATATTGTTGCACAAACCGACGAAATGCGTACATACATGGATCAAGCGCGCATGGTCAGCCGAACTGCCGGTACACCCTATCTTGCCGATATCAACGACATTCTTGCGCAATCCGAGCAGCGGATTACAAGAGCTTCACGCACAAACGAACCTGAACCACGTCTTGAAGATTATCTGTTATACGGCCCACTTGGTGAACGCCGTACTGCAATCTATCAACGCATGATTTCAGACATTACACGTGCACCGATAGAAGAGTTTGAAACTATCCAACGCGGTTACAACGAATTGCTCCAGTCACAAGAACTCCTCTTTAGAAATATTGAAAAAATCCGAACGGTCGCTTCATACTTTTCACTAGACGATCTTACCAATGCGTTTGTTGAACTCGATTACGAAGGTCAGCAAACATTCCTTAACATCGCCGATACTATCTATAATGCAATTGTATATGTGCAAGAATACGAAACGTTATTGCAAGAAATCGACAAACTGCATGCGTTACAATCGCAATATACCATCACAGCTACACCTGATGAGTATGAGCAAATCGAAGCAACTATTGCTAAATATAATGAAAAAGTTGCATCGATGAAAGCAATGTACGATATCTACTCTGCGTATTTACAAGCATTGCAGCAAGAACCGACTCGATTAACGCAAACCATGCAAATGTTAGGAACAATGCAACAGAAACGTCGTGAAGCACGTGTTGTCGGTGGATCACCTGCCCAATTCCGTATGCCGAGCCTTATCGATGTGAGCGAGTATACCCTCGATGATATTCGATTTGCATTGACAGAAGCGCGTAAGAAACAACAAGCAATTATTGCCATGTTCCCGCAAATGCAGCG
>CAKZRZ010000182.1 GCA_937918955.1 uncultured Arenicella sp. | reverse complement strand
TCTTGGCGCATTGCTTTTTGCCAGCCTTGGTTCGCCATGCTAAGGGCAAATGGCAAGGTGGCGTTATTCAGGGCGTAGGTCGATGTTTGTGGAACGGCTCCCGGCATATTCGCAACGCAGTAGTGAACCACGTCATCAACGACGAAGGTTGGGTCTTGGTGAGTTGTTGCTTTTGATGTCTCTAGACAACCGCCTTGATCAATCGCAACGTCTACAATGACCGAGCCCGGCTTCATCGATTTTATGATATCTCGCGTGACCAGTTTCGGTGCATTGGCTCCTGGTAAAAGGACAGCGCCGATGACTAAGTCTGCGTCGACACAGTGGTTCTCAATTGCTTCTTTAGTTGAATATAGGCAGGTCACTCGACCTCCAAATTCGACATCAAGTTGACGCAATCTTGGAATAGACCGATCGACGATGGTCACATTTGCGCCCATGCCTTTAGCAATGTAGGCCGCGTTTTGACCGACTACGCCGCCGCCAATTACGAACACTTTCGCAGGTTGTGTCCCTGGAACGCCACCCATTAATACACCGCTACCTCCTTGTGCGCGTTCTAGGCAATGTGCTCCTGCTTGGGCAGATAGTCTTCCAGCAACTTCGCTCATTGGAGCGAGTAATGGCAGTGAGTTATTCGCTCCAGTGACGGTTTCGTATGCGACGGCCGTTACACCGGACTCCAACAAAGCTGCCGTCTGCTCCGGGTCTGGAGCTAGGTGTAGATAAGTGAATAATAGTTGGCCTTTGTTTAATTGAGCGCATTCAACTGATTGCGGCTCTTTGACTTTTATGATCATGTCATTTTCAGCAAATATGGCTTCTGCCGAGCTAACAATTTTAACGCCCATGTCGGCATATACATCGTCGTTCAAACCAATGCCTGCAGCGGCACCTGTTTCAATGCTGATTTCATGACCATGGGCTATCAATTCTTTAGCACTCGCAGGGCTTAGGCCGACACGATATTCGTGATTCTTAATCTCTTTTGGTACACCGATTTTCATGCTTGAAATCCTCAGTTTTTGGGGCTGTTTGCTTTTACAGAATAATACCGATCGAGAGGCTCGCCTTTAAGCATGTATTTGGTTATATTTTAAAATTGACAGTAATATTTAATTATATTTACTAATTTTTCAGTTAATTTAACTGGTTTATTAATTAAAGGCAGATGGCTTATACATGCAAGAAAACGCTACTTTAGATAAATATGACCGCAATATCTTGAACGTATTGCAAGGTGATGGCCGTATTTCCTTTACCGATTTAGGTAAACGTGTAGGCTTAACCACAACGCCTTGTATTGATCGTGTGCGTAAGCTAGAGCGTGAAGGCTATATTAAGGGGTACTCTGCGCGCCTAAGTGCAAAGCAACTTGATCGTGGCTTAGTGGTCTTTGTGCAAATCAGTTTAGATAGAACGAGCAAGAAAACCTTTGAAGATTTTCGTAGATCAATTCAGAAGGTGCCGTCAGTGCAAGAGTGCTATTTGGTGACAGGGAGCTTCGATTTTCTGGTGAAAGCGCGAATTAAGGACATGGCTGCATATCGAAACTTATTGGAAGGCGAATTGCTAAACTTGCCTGGAGTTAAAGAGTCAACCAGCATTGCCGCAATGGAAATCGTAAAGGAAACTTTAGAGATCGATCTTTAATCGCCCTACTATGATGCATTTTTATTGATTTTGCGCTATTTTGGTGCGCGAAATTATGCTTCTCCGATTTTTGAATCAATTTTTGCCCCAAACTAGTGAAATTTCGGCGAATAAAATTGGCACGATGTTTGCTACTATCTTTCTGCTGATTTCTATCAGTTGAAAAACAAACGGCGAAGGTTATCTGCGTTAAGCCATCTTGATCATTTTTCAGATGCTAAAACGTTAAGTATTTGAGCATAGACGCGTGAGTAACGATTATTTGAAAGTCGTATCAAGCGTGATGTGTTGAGATGATGTGCTTTTCTGATCTTCATATAAGCTCGCCAACAAAAGAGCCCGCAGACTTACCTGCAGTGATCTGTGAGCTCGACTAAATTTAAACCATTTTTTTGAGGTAAAGTAATGTCAGCTTCAGACGTACTAAAACAGATTAAAGAAGAAGATATCAAGTATATCGATTTTCGTTTCACCGACACGCGCGGTAAAGAGCAACACGTAACCGTGCCAACTTCAGTAGTTGACGAAGATACGTTTGTTGAAGGCAAAATGTTCGACGGTTCATCAGTTGCTGGTTGGAAGGGCATTAACGAGTCAGACATGATTTTGATGCCTGAGCCAGGCACTGCGGTTGTAGACCCGTTTTTCCAAGACAAAACAATGAACATTCGTTGTGACATCATCGAGCCAAGCACTATGTCTGGTTACGAGCGCGATCCACGTTCTATTGCTAAGCGTGCAGAAGATTACCTTAAAGAAACGGGTATCGGTGATACTGCATTCTTTGGTCCAGAAAACGAATTTTTCGTGTTTGACGATGTTCGTTTCTCGACTGAAGCTCGTGGTACTTTCTTCGAAATTGATTCTGAAGAAGCTGCATGGAACTCAGACAAAGCCTATGACAGTGGCAACATGGGTCATCGCCCAGGCATGAAAGGCGGTTATTTCCCAGTGCCACCAGTTGATTCATTGCATGACCTTCGCGCAGCAATGTGTCAATCTGCAGAAGCGATGGGCGTTCCAACTGAAGTACATCATCACGAGGTTGCAACTGGCGGCCAATGTGAAATTGGTACTATCTTCAATACATTGGTTAAAAAAGCTGACGAAGTACAAATCTTCAAGTATGCAGTACATAACACTGCGCACATGTTCGGCAAAACAGCGACTTTCATGCCTAAGCCAATTGTTGGTGATAATGGTTCTGGTATGCACGTACACCAATCTATCTTCAAAGATGGCGAGAACATGTTTGCTGGTGACGGCTACGGTGGTTTGAGCGAAACTGCTTTGTACTACATTGGTGGTATCTTCAAGCACGCTAAGGCGATCAATGCGTTCGCAAATGCCTCTACCAACAGCTACAAGCGTTTGGTTCCAGGTTTTGAAGCGCCAGTATTGCTAGCTTACTCAGCGCGTAACCGTTCAGCTTCTTGCCGTATCCCATACGTTATGAACCCTAAAGGTCGTCGTATTGAGATTCGTTTCCCTGACTCAACCGCTAACCCTTACCTAGCGTTCTCAGCTATGTTGATGGCTGGCCTTGACGGTATCCAAAACAAGATTCACCCAGGCGATGCAGCTGATGAAGATTTGTATGAGTTACCTGCGGCTGAGCAAGCTAAGATCCCAACTGTTGCTGCTGGCCTAGACTACGCTCTAGACGCGCTAGATAACGACCGTGAGTTCTTGAAAGCTGGTGGTGTATTCACTGATAGCTCAATTGACGGTTACTTAGAGTTGAAGCAAGAAGAAGTAGACGCCCTACGTATGCACACGCATCCAGTAGAGTTCGACTTCTCTTACAGCTGCTAAGAAAAGTGCAAGGAAAACGCCTCGAGAGATCGAGGCGTTTTTTTGCTCACTCTTGCACTATTTTGGTGCAATTTGTGCATCTGCATAAAGCATTATCTGATGGCTAGCCGTTGGATAGCCAATTTTAACAACGGTTCTAAGCAATGAATTACGCATCGCTAATTGAAAGTCTTGAATGTGCCGTGCTCGTCATCGATCGAGACCGTCATATTCTATTAGCAAATATTTCTGCCGAAACATTGTTTTGTCAGAGCCGCCGCTATTTAACAGATCAGCCTTTGAGTCAGCTTATTGACGACGAGACTGTGCATAAGTGCATTGATGATTGTTTGCAGAGCAATGCTCAATACACTTTGCGAGAAGTTTCCGTGCAGGTAAATGGCCGAGAGTCTTTAGTTGATATCACGCTTTCTGGCGTGACGAATATGGATGAAGATCAGCAGCTTTTGCTCGTTGAGATAAATCTAATCAACCGAATTTCTCGCTTCATGAAGGAAAAAAACCAATTAGAGCGTCAACAGGCGTTTCGATTGATGATGCGAGGTTTGGCTCACGAAATAAAAAACCCTTTGGGTGGTATTCGAGGCGCGGCGCAATTACTTGATCGAGAGCTCGATGAGCCATCACAAAATGAGCTTACCGATATCCTTATTAAAGAGGCTGATCGTCTTACACGTTTAGTAGATCGAGTAATGGGCTCTCGCGAGCAACTTAAGCCGCAGTACCTTAATATCCATGAGGTGCTTGAGCATGTTGTGCATTTGGTTTCGGTTAAATCCCCAGAAGCCTTAAATATTCAGCGTTTTTATGACCCGGCTTTACCTGAAATTAAAGCCGACAAAGAGCAATTGATTCAGGCTGTTTTGAATATTGTTGGAAATGGTATTGAGGCGCAGCGTGGCAATGAACAAATTAAGCTGGGTTTTGTTACTCAGTTCGAGCGTTTTGTGACGCTCAATCAGGCGATGCATCGCCAAGTTCTTAAAATCAAAATTTGGGACGACGGCCCAGGCGTGCCAAATAATATTAAAAATACATTATTTGACCCTCTCATTACCGGCCGCCCTGAGGGCACTGGTTTGGGTTTATCTATTACGCAAGAGATCGTACAGCGGCACAAAGGTGTTGTGCAGCTAGAAGATCATCATGGAAAAACCTGTTTTTCGATTTACCTACCCTACTTAAATGGTGATGAGAATGGTCAAGGAGATTAGTTATGCATAAGGTTTGGATTGTAGACGATGACTCATCAATACGTTGGGTTCTGGCTCGAGCGCTGAGAGCTGAAGGCTTTGATGTTAGTGATTTTGAAGATGCTGAATCGGCTCTTACTAGTTTGGAAACAGATTTACCTGAAGTACTTATGACCGACATCCGCATGCCGGGTATGAGCGGTCTAGAGTTAGCTAAGATCCTGCACGAAAAGCACTCTGAAATACCAGTCATCGTAATGACGGCGCATACCGATCTGGATAGCGCCTTAGCAAGTTATGAAAGTGGTGCGTTTGAATATCTTCCTAAGCCATTTGATCTAGACGAGGCTGTGCGCTTAGTTCATCGAGCCGTCGAGCCAAAAGGCGGTGAAGCCAGGCAAGAAGAAGAGTTTGACGATGAAGTTGAAATTATTGGCGAGGCTCCGGCAATGCAAGAGGTGTTTCGCGCCATTGGTCGTCTGGCTAAATCAAATATAAATGTCATGGTTTGCGGGCAATCAGGCACCGGTAAAGAGCTTGTTGCCAATGCTTTACATCACCACAGCCCACGGGCGAGTAACCCTTTTGTGGCGATAAATATCGCGGCGATTCCTGCAGAGCTACTCGAGTCAGAACTGTTTGGGCACGAAAAGGGGGCATTTACTGGCGCGCAAGCTCAACGTAAAGGCCGTTTTGAACAGGCAGATGGTGGCACTTTGTTTTTGGATGAAATCGGCGAGATGAGCGCGGATTTACAAACTCGACTCTTACGAGTTTTGTCCGATCGACGATTTTATCGAGTGGGCGGGCGTGACTTAGTGTCTGTAGACGTTCGTGTGTTAGCGGCGACGAATCGAGATTTAGAAAAGCAAGTTGAGCAAGGTCACTTTCGCGAAGACTTATATCATCGCTTAAACGTAATTCGGATTGATATTCCGTCATTGCGAGAACGGGCTGAAGATGTGCCTCTATTGGCCAAACGCTTTCTACGCACTTCGGCCGAAGAGCTACAAGTTGAGATGAAGGTGCTGTCAGAAGATGCGTTAGTTAAGATGATGGCTTACGATTGGCCTGGTAATGTGCGCCAATTAGAAAATATTTGTCGCTGGATCACTGTAATGGCGCCAGCGAATATGGTGAGCGTAGAGGACTTACCAAAAGAAGTATTAGGCGCATCAGTTGAAGCCGTTCCTCAAGATTGGGAAGCCGCCTTGTCAAAGCTGGTGCGGCAAAAGTTAAACATGGGCCAACAAGATGTGCTTGACGATCTATTGAAACGGTTTGAGGCGATTATGCTAAAAGTGGCGCTCGATCATACCAGCGGACATCGTCAGAACGCGGCAAAACTATTAGGCTGGGGGCGTAATACCTTGACTCGAAAGCTCAAGGATCTTGATTTAGAGTAGCGAATTACAAGCGATTCGCGCAAAGCCGATTCTAACTATTCGTTTAGTAGGTTTTTAGCACGGCGATTGGCGAGTATAATGTGGCTTTTATGTTACGCCACGCATCTTGCTAATAATGAATAATAAATCCATAGCAGCCATATTCGTTTTAACCGCAATTGTGCTTTTTAGCGACGTCGCTCAGGCTCAAACTCGCTACGTCACTGATGACTTCAAAGTGATGCTGAGAACGGGCCCGAGCACACGTAATAAAATCGTAGATTCTTTGAATAGCGGCACTAGGCTTGAAGTATTGCGCGAAGACGCAGGCAATGGTCACAGTCAAGTTCAGACCAGCACCGGCAAAATTGGCTATGTACTGACACGATTTTTAAGTAATAGCCGGTCTGCGCGTAGCCGCGTTAAAAGTCTCGAAAGCCAGTTAGCGCAGCTGCGATCTAAGCCTGGTGAGTTACAGGCTCTACTGGCCAGCTCCCAAGAGGAAAATCAGGAGCTGATTACTCAAAATACTCGGCTAACCAATCAATATAAAGCGGCCTCACAAGAGTTGGCCGAAATTAAAGCTGTCTCAGCTGATGCGGTAAACTTATCTCAGCGAAGCGCTAAGCTTGAAAGCGAAGTTCAGCAATTGCTATTGCAGTTGGATGATATTCGCATCGAGAATGAAGTATTAAAAGATCAAAGCGCAAAACGTTGGTACGTTCTCGGCGGTGGTACCGTTTTAATTGGCTTGCTGCTTGGTTGGATCCTATCGATAGCGCGCCGTCCGCGACGTCAATCGTGGGGCGCGTAAATAGATATTATAAAAAGGAGCTATGGGGATGAACGAAATAACAAAACTTAGCAAGCAGCTGAGCGATGTATGGTTGGGCTTACCAGCAATCGCGCAATCGCTATTAGCCGTAATCGCAACGGTTGTCGGCTTCTATTTGGTGCGTTTCGTGCTGCTTCGTCGACTCGAATTATTAGCGGCTAAAACCGATAACGATTTTGATGATCGCTTAGTCCATTTTCTAAAGCAGTTTTTGTGGCTTGTAGCAATGTTTGCTGGCCTAGTTTGGGTGCTGAAAATCAACGGCATTCAGGTAGGCCCAGTACTTGCTGGTGCAGGCATTTTTGGTATCGCAATTGGCTTAGCTGCAAAAGAAACGCTGGCAGATATATTAGCCGGCATCTTCTTGATTGCTGATCGTCCGATTAAAATTGGCGACCGAATTATCATCGATAAAATCGGTAAGCATTGGGGAGGCTGGGGTGATGTCGTAGACATCGGCTTAAGACGTACAACCATTCGCAACACGGATGGCGTTATCGTGAATTACCCCAATGCCGTGCTTGCAGCATCGACTATTAAGAACTTTTCGGTTGATCCGCAACCAGTACGTGCTCGAGTGCGCTTTCAAACTGACTACGGTGCTGATCCAGAGCTGGTTAAAGCGACTACAATTTCAGCAATCGAGAAAGTTGACGGTATTATCGATGGCACCACCACAGTGGTGATCCGTTCAATTTGGGATGATGATCAAGGACATATGTTGTCTGGCGTGCTGTATGAAGCTCGTTATCGTCTGCATGATGTGACCACTCGTACAACCTTGCGTTCGACTGTGTTGGAGAGCCTTCTGAGAGAGTTCAAGCGCGAAGGAATAGAA
>CAKZRZ010000181.1 GCA_937918955.1 uncultured Arenicella sp. | reverse complement strand
CTTATATGGCATGCCTAGTAAGGCTGCTAAAGCATGTGAGAGTGTGGTTTTTCCTACACCGGGAATGTCTTCGAGCAATAGGTGGCCGCGAGCCAGAACGCAGACGACGGCTAATTTAGTAATCTCTGGTTTGCCAAGAATGATAGCGTTGAGCTGATCGAAGAGGGTATCGAGTTTATGCATAAGGCGGTTTCTAATTTTTATTTTTATGATTTGGCATTTTTAGGCGCACAGTTAGGTCCTTAGTCGCGCAATAAAGTCGCTCAATAAGCCCTACCGTTCTTTCTGACGTCTACGCCATCGAAGTAGAGGTATATGATGCGGATTATGGTTCACCAAGGTATCTACGAGTTCAACATTGTCGCGCAATTTTTGTGCAAGCAGTGTCTGGTTTCGTCGTCCACAGAATAAAATTTCGTCATTAATTTTAAGCGGCATTTCAGGTGACGGCAGCAAATGACTCATGCCTCCACGTAGCAGCAACAATGGAATACTCGATGTGTTGGGTAAAGCATCATTGTGGCTAATATCGGCTACCGTTAATGACCGTTCGCTATCGACAAATCTTACTAGAGCGGGGGCATTTTCTTGATCTACCACCAAGCGCCATGTTACCGGGTCGCCATTATTGGTGAGCTCGCATATTTTTGTGATGAGTTGTTCGGTGTCAGAGCTAGAAAGTGAGCTCGAGTATTGTAAAAATTTACTTACCAACGGGCGAGATATATTAGTGAGTACTTCGTTAGCCACAACTTGACTGCGGCGCATAACGTAATCGCAGCCCGAGTGCAGAAATAAAGTATGGTTCGCTTCTTTATTGACCCGACCGATTGAAATCAGGCTCTTATTTAGTTGCTTGGCTGTTATCAAAATTGAAAGATTGTTGGCATCATCATCACTCGCGGCAACAATAACGCTGGCTTGCTCGATGCCGGCGGCAATTAGTGTTTTAGCTTCAGTGCCCCGGCCTTGAATACTGCCTTCTGGTGCGTCGTTTGCCTCGGGGTCGATGTCGACTATGGTGATATTGACCTTTTCGGAATCGGCGAGATTAGCGTTTGCCATATAGTGTTCTACAGCCCTACCAAATCGGCCGTATCCACATATTATCCAGTTTCCACTTGGGATGCCTTGGTGAGTAATTCTGCGGTTAATGTGCTCCGGACTGTGCTGGTTGATAAACCAGTTGTGAATTCGATAGAGAGCAGGGTTATTGCTCAGTAGGCTCAAACGTCGGCCGAAGGTTAGGTAAGGATTAATAATTGCATCGGTGCCGAACGAAGCCATGTTATCTGCCTCGTCCTGAACTTCTGAACGACAAATTACTGCAACCTTTGGGTTTACCAGTTTGCTCGCCACTGCTATTTGAAGGTTCGTATGGTCGTCTTGGGTGACGGCGATCACGCCACGGCAGCGAGGATGATTAATGCCAGCTGCAATTAAATTATTCGGTTCCGTAATGTCGCCCATTAAGACGATGGCTGGAATGGTCAGCTCCTCAAGTTCGAGGCTATGCAGACGCTCGGAGTTTAGGTCGATAATAACCGATTGAATTCCGAGCTCTGATAGACCTCTAGTGATCAGTTGCCCCGTTTCACCATAGCCACAGATAATATGAAATGGCCTATGTATACGCTTAATGCTTAACTTAAACGCGCGTTGAGCCACCGCGTTTCTGAATGTCTCATCTTGAACCAAACGTAGCATCGTGCCGATTCCATAGAGCCAAGCGATAACCGAGGTGTAAATACAGACCAGTACCCAGGCTCTTTGCGCATCTGTAAATTCATATGGGATTTCGCCAAAGCCAATCGTCGTGCCCATAAAGCTGACAAAATAAAACGCATGAAAAAAGCTCATTCTCCAGGGGGTTCCATCAGGATCGATCCCAGGAATGAGCGTCATACCTAACGTGGCAATCGCATAGGTGCTTACCAGCAAAATCAGCGGCGTACGCAGTCGCCTAAGCACAAGAAAGAAGATATCAGACACGGCTAGTTAGCTTTAATCTAAGAACATCGGCTGAAAATCGAGCTTACTTACGGATTTGGCCGGTTTCGATAATGAGCAATACCACTGATAAGAGGTTTGCAATCAGTGCGCCGCCAGCCAGCGACGTTACCGTTGCCATGGTGGCAGCACTGGTTGAGTCTTGCCCTAAAGACGAAACTCCCCATGTTACCGCGGCTGCGATTAGAAGCAGGTCGACGACTAAGCTTGATGCGAGAACTGTTGAGCCAAATTGTGTGCGGTCACCAAACTTCATGACGGTGCAAATCAGACTTACTATGAGCGCGGCATAGAGTTCATAAGGATGGTGATGGGCTGGGTCGGCAATTTCGCCTACGAAAAAACTAAAATTTAACGATAATGCTAAAATAATAAAAAACGCGAAGACTACTTTTTCGAGATTCATGTTTGTTCCTTATAGGTACTGCGTCCATGGGCAAGGGGCAGTAATTGTTTTTCAAATCAGAAAATTTCTGGCAACGATATGCGCGCGACAGCATTCTGTGAGTGTGCTGTTTGAGCTCAAAATTGGAACCCCAGCTTAGCATAAAAGTGACCGACTCAAAATTGTTCGATCTTCTGGCCAGAATGTCTATTTACTGGTCAAGTGCTCATTTAATTGTCGCGCTTCAAACCCCCAAGTAGCTGTTGCTCGTAAACCTAAAGTTGTATACTATTCGCGCGCTGATACAGGGTGCCCGAGAACGCACGAAAACAAGTGTTTTCTAGTGGCTCCGGTCTAGGCCTAAGCCTTGATTTAGGTGATTTTGATACTGGAGTGCTATCCAGAGCCATAATTGGTAAATAAATATCAGATTCACCAATTTGCCCTGTTTAGATTAACAACGCTTTACAAGACTTTCTTTAGTATTGCTGAGAACACGGGTTTTGCGCGCGCTTAGTGCGACAACAATTCAATCTGCAGCGTCTTTGAGGGGAAGGCCTTGGTGGCGATTAAAGCTTAACGCTTTGAGTATACAACGTGGTGAGGTAATCATTGTTTTTTAAGATTAAAAAGGGGCTCGACATTCCATTGAAAGGTCGCCCAGATGAACGCATTGATGTTGCAAACCCTGTAAAACAAGTTGCTGTCCTTGGCAGTGACTATGTAGGGCTAAAGCCAACCATGTTAGTTAAAGAGGGCGATTCGGTAAAAGCCGGTTCAGCTCTTTTTGAAGACAAGAAAAATAAGGGTGTAATAGTCACGGCTCCGGCTGCTGGTACCGTCTCGGCTATCAATCGAGGAGCAAAGCGCGCTTTAATCTCGGTAGTGATCGATGTTGAAGGCGATGAGTCAGAGGCGTTTGAATCTGAAGACCTTTCTAGTCTGAGCCAAGACAACTTACGCGAATTATTGATCAAATCTGGTCTTTGGGTGTCGCTGCGAGCTCGTCCATATGGGAAGGTGCCGGGTATAAGTACTTCTCCAAACTCGATTTTTGTTAACGCGATGGATACCAACCCACTCGCCGTCGACCCGACAATTATTATCAATGAGCGTGCATCGGATTTTGCTATGGGCGTCAGCGCGCTGGCGAAATTTGACGTGCCTGTTTACGTTTGCCAAGCAGATGGCGCTCAATTGCCTGAGCTGACAAGCGCAAAAACGACTATTGCTAAGTTCGCAGGCAAGCACCCTGCAGGGCTCCCAAGCACGCATGTGCACAATATTGATCCGGTTAATGGGTCAAAAGTAGTTTGGACTCTTGGTTATCAAGATGTAATAGCTATCGGTGCTTTGCTCAACACCGGAAAATTGGATACTACTCGATATGTAGCGGTTGCTGGCCCACTTGTTAACTCCCCTCGGGTGTTGGCGAGTAACGTTGGTGCGAATATTAGTGAGCTAATCGAAGGTCGCACCGCTGAGGGCTCGAAGCGCGTAATCAGTGGTTCTGTTCTTAACGGCCATACTGCGGCTGGTCCCACAGACTTCCTAGGCCGATACGATAACCAGGTTTCAGTTATTGAAGAACATGAAACTCGTGAATTCATGGGTTGGATTGCTCCTGGCTTAAACAAGTTTTCAGCGTTAAATGTTTTATTCTCGAGCATTTTAAAGCCAAAGGCGTTCAAGATTAATACATCGCAAAACGGTAGCCCTCGAGCGATTGTACCTGTCGGTGTATTTGAAAAAGTTATGCCTTTAGATATTTTGCCAACGCCGCTAATTCGGTCATTGTTGGTTAAAGATACCGATTCTGCACAACAATTAGGTTGCCTAGAATTAGTAGAAGAAGATTTGGCGCTTTGTACGTTTGTTGACCCTAGTAAGCACGACTTCGGGCCGGTTTTACGCTCGACACTGACTCAAATTGAAGTGGAAGGTTAATATGTCATTCTTAAGACGAACACTCGATAGTATTCATCCTCATGTTACAGAGGGGGGTAAGTACACTAAGTTTTACGCTCTATATGAAGCGATTGACACCATCTTTTATTCGCCAGGCGATGTTAATCAAGGCCGTAACCACGTTCGAGACGCGATCGATCTAAAGCGTGTAATGATCTATGTGTGGATCGCTGCAATGCCGACTGTGATCATGGGGTGTTACAACACTGGTCTACAAGCAAACCAAGTAATGGCGAGTTTGGGTGTTACTGAAATTGCCGGCTGGCGCGGTGATATCCTGAGCACGTTTGGTATCGGAATCGACCCAACGAATGTCTTCGATAATTTCTGGCATGGCTTTTGGTATTGGTTTCCAATCTACGCGACCGTCTTTATTGTTGGTGGGTTTTGGGAAGTGTTATTCGCTTCAGTTCGAGGCCACGAAATTAACGAAGGTTTCTTTGTTACCTCGATTCTATTCAGCTTAATCGTTCCCGCGACTTTGCCACTATGGCAGGCCGCGATCGGCATTAGCTTTGGTATTGTGATCGGCAAAGAAGTGTTTGGTGGCACCGGCAAGAACTTCTTGAACCCAGCTTTAACAGGTCGCGCATTCTTATATTTCGCATACCCTGCGCAAATCTCCGGTGATGCAGTTTGGGTCGCAGTTGATGGTTTTACCCAAGCGACAGCGCTTAGCGTAGCTGCTCAAGGCGGCGTAGACGCCTTAGTTTCGGCAGGTTTTACTATCCAGCAATCATTTGTCGGCCACATTGCGGGGTCTATCGGTGAGACTTCTCTAATTGCGATTGCGATCGGCGCTGTTTTCTTATTGGCGACCAAAGTCGCCTCTTGGAGAATTATGCTAGGTGTTGCTGTCGGTGTTTTGGCAACGAGCCTATTGTTCAATCTGATTAGCAGTGACACTAATCCTATGTTCAGCATCACGCCACAGTGGCATTTTGTGATCGGCGGCTTAGCTTTCGGCATGGTGTATATGGCCACAGACCCTGTGAGCGCATCGATGACAGATACCGGAAGGTTCTGGTACGGCGTTTTGATCGGTTTGATGACTGTGCTGATTCGCGTTGTTAATCCGGCATTCCCAGAAGGCATTATGCTGGCTATTTTGTTTGCCAACCTTTTTGCTCCGCTGATCGATTGGTTTGTGATCCAAGCTAATGTTAAGCGTCGCGAACTGCGCTACAAGGCTTAAAAGACAAGAGGAGTTACGACAATGAAAACGAATTTTTCTTTTAGACGACAACGCGGCTTCTTCAGCTTGCCAAACGACAATATCGTGAAAACGATTGGTGTTGCTACGCTGCTGTGCTTGCTTTGTTCAGTAATTGTTTCGGGTGCGGCAACCTTGCTTAAACCAAAACAGGTAGCTAATAAGTTGCTTGATAAAAAGAGCAATATTTTATCGGTGGCTGGCATCAGCGACGAGAGCAAATCGATTGACGAGTTATTTAGTCAAATCGAAGCGCGTGTTGTTGATATGAAAACAGGTGAGTTCACTGATGCAGTTGATGCAACTAGTTTTGATCAACGTAAAGCAGCTAACGATGCTCAATACCGCGTGCCTCTGAGTAAGCAACAGGACTTAGCGTCAGTCGGCGCTATTTCAAAATTCGGCAATGTTTACCTAGTTCGAGATGGTGAGAATGTAAGCAAAATCATTCTGCCAATTAGCGGTTACGGTTTGTGGTCGACAATGTACGGCTTTTTAGCGCTTGAAAGCGATGGCCGTACAGTTAGTAGTATTACCTTTTATGAGCATGGCGAAACACCAGGCTTAGGGGCCGAAATCGAAAATAAGAAGTGGCAGGCCAGTTGGAATGGTAAGCAGATCACAGATGACAGCGGTGTTCCTGTATTGCGCTTGGTTAAAGGCGGCATCGATCTTAGCGCTGCTGGTTCAGAATACAAAGTCGACGGCTTAGCTGGCGCAACGCTAACTAGTAATGGCGTTTCAAATTTGATCCAATTCTGGATGGGCGATGATGCATTCGGTCCTTACTTAGAGCGTGTTCGTTCAGGTAAAACTCAAGCTAAAACACAAGTCAAAGCATCGACTTTTAATAACGGTGAGAAGAGCTAATTATGTCAAGTGAAGCAAAAAAAGCCTTATTTGAGCCCTTAGTGGCGAATAATCCGATCGCCCTGCAAATTCTTGGTATTTGTTCGGCTTTGGCGGTAACTACACAGCTGTCGGTCGCTTTGATCATGTGTTTAGCGCTGACCAGCGTGACCGCATTTTCAAACTTGTCGATTAGCTTGGTTCGTAATCACGTTCCATCAAGTATTCGTATCATCGTGCAAATGACCATTATTGCGTCATTGGTTATCGTTGTTGACCAAATTTTGAAGGCTTTCGCCTATGAAGTAAGTAAGCAGCTGGCAGTATTTGTTGGTTTGATCATTACTAACTGCATCGTCATGGGGCGCGCTGAAGCCTATGCGATGAAGAACGGGCCTTGGAATTCATTTTTAGATGGCATCGGTAACGGTTTAGGCTACTCAGTGATTCTAATTATCGTTGGTACTGTGCGCGAATTACTAGGCTCTGGTTCATTGCTTGGTTACCAAATTTTGTCACCGGTCTCAGAAGGCGGCTGGTATGTGCCAAACGGTTTAATGCTGCTTGCCCCGAGTGCCTTCATTATTATCGGCTTAACTATCTGGGCGATTCGTTCTTTTTACCCAGAACAAGTAGAGAAGCCTGACTTTGAAATGCAAAATGCCCACAATACATCGGCCCACGGTTCGACTGGAGGAGCTCACTAATGGATTTACTCAGTCTTGCTGTTAAGTCAATCTTCATTGAGAACTTAGCATTATCATTCTTTTTCGGAATGTGTACATTCCTTGCGGTTTCGAAAAAAATCGAAACAGCGTTCGGTTTGGGTTGTGCGGTGTTTGTCGTGCTCGCGATCACGGTCCCGATTAACAACCTTATTTATCAAAACCTTCTTCAAGAAGGCGCTCTAGCATGGGCCGGTCTGCCAAATGTCGACTTGAGCTTCTTAGGCTTAATCAGTTACATCGGGGTAATCGCAGCATTGGTGCAAATCCTCGAGATGTTTTTAGATCGCTTCGTGCCTGCACTATATAGCGCACTCGGCATTTTCTTGCCGCTGATCACTGTTAATTGTGCGATTCTAGGTGCCTCATTGTTTATGGTTGAACGCGACTACACCTTTACTGAAAGTGTGGTTTATGGTGCGGGTAGCGGTGTCGGTTGGGCTTTGGCTATTTGTGCTCTTGCTGGTATCCGAGAGAAGTTAAAATACAGCGATGTGCCTGATGGCTTAGAAGGTTTGGGCATTACATTTATTACCGTTGGCTTGATGGCACTAGGTTTTCTAGCGTTTTCAGGCATCCAGTTGTAAGTACACGAGGCGATACATATGTTAGAAATAGGATTAGGAGTCGGTTTTTTTACCGCGATCGTACTAGCGCTTGTGGCGGTAATTCTGTTCGCTAAAAGCCGTTTGGTTTCTACTGGTAATGTGAAAATCACTATTAATGGCGAAAAAGAAATCGAAGTACCTGCAGGTGGTAAATTACTTGGCGTATTGGCAGAAAATTCGTTATTCGTGCCATCAGCGTGTGGCGGCGGTGGAACCTGCGCGCAATGTCGCGTAAAGATTCATGGAGGTGGTGGTTCAATTTTACCAACCGAAGAATCGCACATCACAAAGCGTGAAGCCGCTTGCGGTGATCGTTTGTCGTGTCAAGTTGCTGTTAAGCAAGACATGAACATCGAAGTGCCCGAAGAAGTCTTTGGTGTTAAGCAATGGCGATGCAAGGTTCGGTCAAACGATAACGTTGCAACATTTATTAAAGAGCTAGTTCTTGAGTTGCCGGAAGGCGAAAACGTTGATTTCCGCGCAGGCGGTTACATTCAAATTGAATGTCCTCCGCACAAAGTTAGCTATAAAGAATTCTCGGTTCAAGACGAGTACAAGCCAGATTGGGATCATTTCAATATTTGGCAGTATGAGTCGGTTGTCGAGGAAACGGTTGTACGCGCTTACTCTATGGCGAACTACCCAGAAGAGAAGGGCATCATTATGCTTAATGTGCGTATTGCTTCGCCTCCTCCGCGCACTGAGGGTTTACCACCTGGCCAGATGTCATCGTTCATCTTTAATTTAAAAGAAGGCGACGAAGTCACTATTTCTGGCCCGTTTGGCGAATTTTTCGCCAAGGAAACAGATGCCGAAATGGTATTTGTTGGCGGCGGCGCCGGTATGGCTCCAATGCGTTCACACATCTTCGATCAGCTTGAGCGAATTGGCACGAAACGTAAGATGACCTTCTGGTATGGCGCGCGAAGCAAGCGCGAAATGTTCTATGTCGAAGATTTCGATCGTTTGGCCGCTGAGCATGATAATTTTGAATGGCACGTTGCGCTTTCAGACCCTCAACCAGAGGATGATTGGGAAGGCGATACTGGCTTTATCCACAATGTATTGCTCGAGAACTATTTAGGTGAACACGAAGCACCTGAAGACTGCGAGTTCTACATGTGTGGCCCACCAATGATGAACCAAGCGGTGATCAATATGCTGCATGATCTTGGCGTGGAAGATGAAAATATCTTACTTGATGACTTTGGTGGCTAAGGCTTTGGTGGCTAAGGCTTCGGTGGCTAAGGCTTCGGTGGCTAAGGGCTTTGACGGTTGAGGCTCTTAAAGTTTAAGGCTTGAGAAGATAAATGATCTTTTCATCGTTTAAGTTCAATAAAAACAGCGAGCATGGCTCGCTGTTTTTGCCTGTGTGTTTGATTTTTGTGCTCGCGGTATTGAGCGCATGCCAGCCGCAGACGCCAACGAAGCAACAATTGGTCTTCACAGGACCAATCATGGGCACCGAGTATCGCGTGAGTCTTGTAATAAAAGGCCAATCTGATGATTCTCTTCCCTCTGCAAGACAAGATAGATTTGAAACAGCGATTGTTGGCGCGATGAACGCGGTGAATCAGAGTATGTCGAACTACATCGTCAACTCTGAAATCAGCAAATTTAATCGTTTAGGCGCGAATACATTTCAAAAGCTGTCTCCCGACTTCTTAGAAGTTATGCTCGAGTCTCAAAAAATTGCGAAAATCAGTGACGGTGCTTTTGATGTGACGTTAGGAAAGGCTATTGATGCATGGGGTTTTGGCCCCGATGGTAAAATTACACGACAACCAAGCAATACTAAGTTGGCCGAACTAAAGCTTACTTCCGGATATCAAAAACTAATACTCGAAGAGGGTGCAATAGCCAAGTCTGTCGATGGATTGGAGCTTAGTCTTTCGGCGATAGCTAAAGGTTATGCGGTTGATAAAGTTGCGGAAGCGCTCCTCGAGTTAGGCATAAACGATTTTTTGGTTAACATTGGCGGTGAGCTTCGTGCCTCGGGCTTCAATGTTGATGGCAACATCTGGCGTGTTGGTGTCGAAAAGCCGCACCTTTTGGGCGGGATTCAAGAAATTGTTGGACTCAATAATGCCGCAATTGCGACTTCGGGCGACTATCGTAACTTTTTACTTATTGATGGTAAGCAGTTTTCGCACACGATCGACCCGAAATCACTAAAACCTGTTTTACACAAGCTAGCCTTGGTTAGCGTAATCAGCGAACGCGCTAGCACCGCCGATGCGATGGCGACGGCGATGATGGCAATGGGCGAAGAGTCTGCTTGGAAGTTTGCTCAGGACCAGAAAGTGGCCGCTTACATGATTATTCGAGGTGATGCCGAAGCTGATTTTCAGGTTCGCGCCACAGAAAAATTTAAGACCTATTTGCAATAATCACTTGCAACCGTTGAAGGCTATTACTACATTACTGTCATCTACTGAGGTCGACCACGGTCTCCTAACAGTACCTGAAACCTTATTTAAATTTGCCGTATGAATTTATTCCTCGTTACTTTTGCCGTCTTTGTTTTGGTAATGATCGCCATGGCCGTGGGCGTTATAGTCAACAATCGCGCCATCAAAGGAAGCTGTGGTGGTTTAAACGATATTGAAGGCCTCAAGGGTGCCTGCGATATTTGTGAAGGCAAAAAAGTATGCAGTCGCCGCCGCAAAATGGAACGCAAGGCGTTAACAAAATAGCTCAAATGGACTTGGCCTAGACACCTAATATTGTTGAGTTTGAATTGTGTCATTATCTGAGCCAACCGCGCCATCATCCCCTAATTTAGACGATCCAGAATCGACTAGCACCTATGAAAACGGTGCAATCAGAGAGTGCAATGGCAAGATTTGCATCTTTGTTGATGGTTACTGGGTTCGTTACTACGCTCCGCCTGC
>CAKZRZ010000180.1 GCA_937918955.1 uncultured Arenicella sp. | reverse complement strand
TCCGTCGTACCGTCGATGGTACTAAGGTATTGGCACGATTGCCGGGTGGGCAAGGGGACCAACCAACACGGCAACGGCTTTGCGCTAGCTACGTTTACCGCTGCTGTCTACGTTCTACTTCAACTACAGTCAACCTACGTTCGGGTTACGACTGCGCGCCCGCCACTCAACGCAGAGTGTTGCGTCGGCCCGACTAAACCGTGTAACTCGGTATCGTTGACACGCCGCTGCGTTGCGCACACCGGTCCGCTGCCGGTGTGTTAGCTCTACCGTATCGACACCGTTTTCGTCACCGATAAGGCACGCCTCGCCTTGGTCCGACGCAGGACACGCGCTACCCGTACCCCGAGCCCGCTCTACCACCACCCTTCCTACCTCGCCTTTCCCTCCCGCTTCCGGATCCATACCACCGACACCGGACACGTCTAGGTCCCTGCGGATAAACCTCCTTGCGTTGGGGGTTTATACCACACGTGGCTTTAGTGGAACATTGGGTTTTCAAGTATGGCCCACCGGAGTGCTTGATCTCCGACAACCGCAAACAATTCGCACCCAAGTTTTTCCAAGTCTTGTGCAGTGCCTTGGGTTATACGTGAAATCCACACTTGAAATCCCACCGTTATATAGGTATTGGCTTCGGCCGGGTGGGACCAAGGGGACAACCAAGCTCTCAAGCTCAAGTCGTGCGCGCGTTCCCCTTTCGTGAATTCTTGAGTAACAGGGTAGACTTGATCCTCCCGGACCCTGCGCGTGGTTGTTTCTTGTTGCAACCACGTTAGCCACGTCCGGTCGAGTGCATCGTCAAGCCTGACACTCTCCCGCGTGCCCTTGTCCTAGTGGGTCTTGGTTCCCCATACAGTCACCCCCTTCTTGCTCTACCACGCTTCCCCTTTCTCTTTACACAAGTATCCCAAGCACTTGTTTCCCTTACTAGGTCTCTTGTGGTGGTGGGTTTGGTGTTTCTTGTGTACACCCGCGAAAACCCATAGCACTACAGACATGTCGTTAATCATACCGAACTCGTCGCCTGAGTCGTCGACACGGCCAGGATTAAGATAAGAACGAGCGACGAAAGGGTGTCCCTGCACAGACGTAGACGTCACAATGCTCACACAAGTAGCCCCAGACTCGAGCAAACTGATGACCATGTCCTGCGTCGCAAAGCCGCGGTCCAAGGTCAAAACAATGCCCTCTGTAGTACTAGTGGGTTTCTTGAGGTGTGCAAGCGAAAACACCAACCCACCACCACAGTAGACCTAGCAAGTTGTCAAGTACTTGGGGTCGCTTGAAAGGGGGTAGCTTGAAAAGGGAGTAGCTTTAAAAGGGAAACTTGGGGGGAGATCTCGGTAGAGCGTGAAAGGGGGTGACTGTATGGGAACCAAGACCCAACAACACAAGAACACGCGGGAGAGTGTGAGGCTTGACGATACGCTCGACCAGACAGGGCTAACATGGCCACAACAAGAATAGCCACGCGAGGGTCCGGGAGGATCAAGTCTATACCTCACACTCGGTCACGAAAAAGGAAGGGCAAGTTTCGCGCGCACGTCTTGGTCTTGAAGTCTTGGTTGTCCCCTTGGTCCCACCCGGCCGAAGCCAATACCTATTTAACGGTGGGATTTCAAGAGTGGATTTCACGTGTAATCCAATCCCACCAAATTAGATCTTCAAGTGCACGATCTAATTTCAAGGACTTGATTAACACACTAAATTAACAAGTATTTTAGTGACAAGAATATCTTGAAATTAAGGATTAAAATATCTTGAAGTTAAAATCCGAAATTCTTGCAAGTTAATTTTAACGCGTGCCCCAGTGCTAACCTGCGTGCAAGTGCACTGTAGTGGGCACACTCGCGGACTTGACACGTAATCCAGATCTTGCAGGATTCGTGATGCTTGACACAGGACTACAGGGAGGGGCTTGTGTATTATTTACCAAGCATAATACCACACCCTCCAAACATTTCTCTCCTCTATTGTCAAGCAGTTCCCCGAGCAGCTTTGAAATTGCAGTCTTCTTCGATTCACCTCTCCGCCCCAACCTCGCATGCAAGAAAACCCGAAATATTGCATCTGCAACTGCCGTCATGGGATGCCCTTCCCTGTCCGCTTTTCGATAACTAAACGTTTTAACTTGGTTGTCCTCTGCTCTCGTTCCAAGAAGATCGTCATCGAGCGTACAGAATGTATGGTTCGGGTTTAAGTACACTTTCGCGCTCATCCGAAACGACTTGCGTTCGAATTCTGCTAGGTGGATTGTTTGATCTCGCTGTGGATTCCACGAGAACGAAGAATCAAATCCCCTTCCCGTTGGGGAGTATGCCAGGATGTTGTTGTGTATAAAGTTAATTAGGACCCGGTTGATACTCCATCCTCCATCAGCTCCTAGCTGAGTGATTACCTTCTTCATGCTGAATCCAGTGCAGTGAGAATACAGTAAAACCGCAAGATATTTATACATGTCTGCGGAGGACAACGCCATACCTTCAATCCCCTTCAATCGTACAAATTCGTTGAGCCACTTCAAGCAAGACTGCAAGACCTCATCGATGAACAATACCAACACATCGACCCGTCGCTTGCCGAGTCCCTTAACATCAAGCTCAAGGTTCAAACGTTGCATTGCAGAAATCACGAAAAGACGAATTCGTGCAGTGAGGTACGAAGCCATGTACTCGGACTCACAAAGTATCCGATCTGATTGTCCCGTATCCAATTTCCATCCAGTTGCGGGATTGATGCTCTTCCTTGCGACAGATGCTGTCAACCTCCTCCTACCTCCCCTTCCGCGATTGAATGCACCACGTCTTCTCATAGCAGTGTTCGTATTCGCAGGAGTAATCTCGGTTTGTGCTGCTGCAGTGGTTCGAGGGCTAGCCCGACCGGCATTGAAAACTGTGGTATTTATGCTTGTATACCCATAGCCCTCCCGCGACTCTTGTCCCACGAATCCTCCAAGCACAGGATTACGTGTCAAGTTCGCGGGTGTGCCCTGTACAGTGCACTTGAACGCACGTTTGCACTGGGCCACACGTTAAACTAACAACCGTTAACGATCTAAAATTTCAAGATATTTAGATCGTTGAACTTGCAAGAATTTTAAGATGCTAAAATTCAAGTTATTTTGAACGCTTAAATGTCAAGAAAATCTTGGCATTAAGTTCCGTGTTAATTTAATATGTTAATCAAGTCTGTGAAATTAGGTCGTACATTTCAAGATCTAATTCGGTAGGATTGGATTACACTTGAAATCCACTCATGAAATCCCACCGCTATACCTTGGTTTTAAATTTAACTTGTCAATTGAAAACATGCGACCAAGCTTATAGGTATTTGGCACGATCGCCGGACAGGACGAAGGGGACAACCAAGCTTTCAAGCTCAAGTCGTGCGCGCGTTCTCTTTATTCCTTTTTTTTGTGAGTGGGAGAAAAGACTTGATC
>CAKZRZ010000179.1 GCA_937918955.1 uncultured Arenicella sp. | reverse complement strand
GCATCGCCCTTTTTTAACTCGGCTGTATCTTTTAGTCGAACATGGTCAATATTGATGGTGGTACAAGCCGATAAAAACACAAGTGCGGCTGCAGTCGAAATAAATTTAAGATTTTGTTTCATGGCGTTCTCCGCAGTGTTGTTTAGTTGTTTGTGCCAGGCTCTTTATTTGCCGAGGGCTCTTCATCGGCTGAGGGCTCTTCATCGGCTGAGGGCTCTTCATCGACTGAGGGCTCTTCAAAAGTCGGCGCTTCGTTTTCTTCAGCTTTTTCAGAAGCTGCGTTCTCATCTAAAGTTGCGTCAGCCTCACTTACTACATCCTCCGCTTTGGCCTCTTTTTTGGCCTCAACTTCTTTTACTTCATCGGACTTGTTCTTAGCCTTGTTTTTACGCTTCTCTTTTCGAACCTGCTTTTCTTTTTCCCGACGCTCTTTTGCCGCAACAGCCTCAGCGGCTCGATCTTTTGCTTGCTGCTCCTCGGCGGCCTTTTTATCAAGCGCTTGCTGAATACGCTCGGCCTTGGTTGCGATCACCCTCGGCGTGCCACCGTCAACTAAGGTTTTGATCACTCGTTGTTTCGGAAACCGTATTGAAAGCTGCGCACCAACATCTCGTAAGGCTATATTAGTAGCCGCATTAAAAGCACTCGACGCTGAGGTTAGTAACCCTGTTGGGGTTTTTCCATAACCTTTGATGGTCCAGTCGGCAATGCTGTCTTCAGCGCTATTCAAAAGTTTCAGACGATATTTGATCCAAATTTCATATTGCTTGAGTTTGGTTTCAGAGGGTGAAGAATACTGAAAATCTAAAATTTCAGGTTCAATCGCTAAATCATAGTCTGTTGCCCCTTCGTCCACCAAGGTCGTAACATTCGAAAACACCTGGCGGAACATATTGGTCTGGGCGTTAGCGAAGTTTAAACTCTTTAAACTTCCACGCTTTTTTTCTTTTTCTAGGTAAACATAGTTTTTGAAAGTGTCAGTGAAAACTAAATTGGTTTTAAGGTCTAATCGCTCCACCAGCGGACTAGGAATATCTGGCTTAACCACTACTGAGTTTGCACAACCACTAATCAATGCCACGGCAAGCCAACAAATGCTTTTATGGTTAAGCCAATTCAATTTCATAATTCCCCTTACCCTTAACACTTTATCTAACATTATTTAGCCCTATGAATGTGCCATTGTTTTGTTCGGCGAGTCCACGCATTAGATTAGCATACCGCATAGCTGAGCTATTAATACCGGGGTCACGTGCTAAAACATGAACAGGAAATCCAACACTATGGATTCGCACTAAGGTCTCACCTTTTCTATTTTGTTTATTGAGTTCTTCTACAATTTTTAAAACTCGGCGTACTGAACGACCTTGATAGTCATCGCCTAATACATACAAGCTAATTTTTTTGTCCTTGTCATAGTGCTGACGTATCGCGTTAGTGATGCCACCAACAGGGCTCGAACTACTCGCTCCAGACCAAGTGGCGAGCTTTTGAATAATTTGCTGCCGACGACCTGGTGAGTCAGGCATAAACCGCCCTCGGAATGACGGAAACATATACACTCCGTCATTACTCATCACTTGAATACCCTTCACAGTTGGATAGAGAGACAGCGTATTTCGGACTTCAGATAAGAGCCTCCCCCACGCGTTACCGGTCATACTTCCAGAGATATCAATAACAAAAATGATGTACTCCGAGTCAACCGGCACACCCGCAATATATTCATTCTGACTCTTGCGGCCTTTCAAAAGACGCTTCATTTCCAAACTTAAGGACTGCAGGGCAATCTGTAAATCCTCAGCGGACGTTGCATCTTCAGCTCCCGCATCTTCAGCGCTAGGCTTACGAGAATTAAGTACGTCAAACTCGCTTCGCAAGATTGCGACGCGCCTCTTATCCGCTCCCAATTGCTCCTGCTTTGCATTCAAATCGGTTTCTAAATACTTAACTTGCCCGCGTATCTCAAACAAGCGCTCTTGTAGAGCTCGAACTTGGCCTTTGTCTTGTATCGGCGACTCTTCTAAAACCGTCGGTTGGCTTGGCCTAACGATTACAAGCAATAGAACGATCGCGCCAAAACCGCAACAAATAATATCTAAGAAAGAAAGACCGGCATCTTCCGCACCTCGGCGTGCTCTGCGTCGACTCATGGCCAATCCCTCGCAGGGGTTACGAAAGCACCCCGAGTTTGTATTGCTAAACGCCAGAAAGAAGCCGCCGCATAAGGGTCTCCTTCCAGTGGTAATAAAAACGTATTAACTGGGATCCCTGGCGCCAATTTTCGAATCGCCGATTTAAACGTGCGAAGGCGTTGAATGCCGGTGATACTGCCTGACTCTGGAGCACCCTCACCCTGCGTAGGTAACCCATCAGTGATGATGAAAATGTTGTCTGGCCTTGGCGTCATGCTCATTGCCGTTTCGAAGACTGTGTGCATATTGGTACCTTTCCCAGGCACAATTTTATTCACGCCTTCTACCGCCGCCGCGACCGATACACGATCGCCAACTTCGTACCATTGGTTGATTTCCTCACCAAATACAGGTGCAACGTCTTCACTGAAACGGAGAATCTGAAAATCGCTTGCTACAGGAAGATTAGCAACAACCCATTGCGCTATCGCTGTTGTGCGCAACCATTTGGGCGATTGCAGCTTAAGGGCATCATTCATATTCCGACGGCGCACTATATTTACGATGGTCTCATCAAGCATGCTGGCAGACGAGTCGATTAAGATCAAAACGTTCTCACCACCGAGTTTAATTCCTGTTAAGTATTGGCGCTCACCGTCACCAGTAAATTCGTAGGCTTTATTGCCAGCCGGGACGGTTGTCTCAAGTGCCTTCTTCTGGCGCTGCAAGCGCGCGAGTTTAGCTTTTAAACCTGGCACATCAAGCTCTGAGTCCGGTTGAATTTCTTCAAGTAGACTTTTTAATTTATTAATGTCTTCTTCAATCTTACGCGCTAAACCCTGCGCGATGACAGTTTCATCGCTCACATCGCTGATGGTGTTTCGAATGCGAACTAAGTTCTTCTCGCCGATCAAAATCTCCTCTTCAAGCAAATTAATTTCTGAGGTATCTTGCGGCTCTTGATTTGGTACCGGTGAATCGACTACATGTTTTAACAATAAAAAAATCAGCACCGCCGCGCCCAAGCCGCAGGACATAATATCCAGAAACGACAAGCTAAAGGTTGAGGTAGAGCGTATTTTTTTACGTGCCATGACTGTCTACCAAACACTCCCTATAGAACCTGAATAGCGCTAACTACTCCGTCAGCAAGGTCGGAGCCGAGCCGATCATTAGGCTCTAGTTTAGTTCGTCCAGGGTCGTTTAAAACAGTGAGACGTCCATTGTCTAACAACTCTTGGATATTGATATTATCGCCATCAACAAGATTAAGCATACCGTTACTAAATTGTACTTCGGCGCGCTCGATTGGCAACGCCTTTCCCGCCTGTAAAACATGAGTGGCTCGAACGGTCTCAATTGTCTTCAACTTTGGCTCAGTTTTAGGGCTACTTGTTTGAGCAGTAGTCGGCGCCGAAACCGTTGAATTCACCTTAGCAGCTAACGGTAAGTCAGTCTTGTAAACGATACCTTGATTAAGATCAGCCTGGATCAAAGAATTAGTGGAGATACTTGAAATTGAATTTAAATCACCGAAACCGTGTTCGATTAAAGCGCCGAGATTGACGCTTTCAAAAGCAGCATTTAAATCTATAAAGCACTGATCAACAGCATTTGCCTTAGACGCCAATCGGTTTGAGAATGGGCTCAATAAGGCTCGCCATTCTTTATCGTCGATGACACTATTGTGAAGGCGGCTTTGATGCTCTAAAGCAATGCTGGCTTTGCCCGACTTGGCAATATTGTTAGCAATACTAGCAAGTTGGTCGAATAGCTGTTGCTCTGTCGCTGCGTCGTGCAGTGGGTCAAAGCGATCGTTTTGAATAAAGTTTGATTGCAAGCCTTTTAGCAAAGCTTCTTGCATCAAATGGATACCGACATCGCTTAAAACATCAACGTCTCCAAGTTTGGCTAAGCCGTTATCGATAGTAATGTTCGAGCAAACCGTTTGATGTAATTGCACATCAATATGGCAATACTGACCATCGGCCGCTCCAGTATTAGCGAGTGCGACAACGGCCTTGTTAATCAAACCAACAACCTCTAACCCACACGCTTTAGCAACGCCCAATAACAGCTTTAAGTTCGCCTCTCGATAATGCGATGGCACAACCAATACGACTTGTTCTAGATTAAAACGCTGCTTTAACGCACTCAAATGTTTCCAGACCAGATCAGCCGCGTGCCGCATACCCGCCGCATTAGCTGGTATTGCGCTTTGTTCGCACTGCTGCCAGTAGCGGTTATTCATTTCTTGTGGTGAAAGGCGACAAGCTTTTACGGGTTTTTCATCGCCTAGATCAAACACCACTTCGCCGCCTTTGAACCAAGCATAACCTTGGCTGGCAGCAATACGCTGATCGTTCTGTAATAATAAATTATTGTCGTTAATGTGTAAGACTTCTACCATGACGCGTTCTCCATTAGCTCAACTAACTCTGCAAATGACGAATTAGATTGTCGTCACAATAATCTTGAGTTTCGAGCACCATACGTTCTTGCATGAGCGTGATTTGATGCATCAAAAACATGATCACAATACTGATGAGCAGCGCGATAAATGTCGAGTTAAAAGCAACCCCTAAACTGGCGGTAACGGCGGCGATATTACCAGCAACTGCTTCATGAGCATTGCCCAAAGCATCACCAATACCGCGCACTGTTCCAATAAACCCAATTGAAGGAATCGCCCATGTGATGTAGCGCACCATCGAAAGCTCAGAGTCCATTCGATCGGCCTCGGTGTCACATAAGTCGCGCACTACGTTCGACACGTCTGCAATGGAGGCTGTTGAGCCATAACGATTAAGCGCTCCTCTGAGCGCCCTCGGCAAGAGAAACCCTCGTTCAGGTTGGGGCAAGGCCTCTAACGGACGTGCGAGCTTTCTAGCATCTTCGGGCAGAACCTTTCTACCTTCTTCGACACTGACAAGAGGCTTATCAAGCAAGCGACGTTGCGCCATCACTCCTTGCGCTTTGAGACCCATGATTGCCATTACCCATATCATTAAAATAAAACATGCTTCTTGCTCGTAGTCTTTTAAAACGACCCAAGCAGAGCGCTCTATGGTCACGGTTTCGCCAGTCGCTTCTTGTGCGGCAATAGCTTGGCGCTCGACTTCAAGTACCGCTTCGGCATTTGGGCGTACTAAGCCAACATAAATGGTATGGACTAATATGAACGACAAAACCAGTGCTACGATTTGATAGAAAAATTCAGATTTTTGAAACTTCATAGTGTGTCTTTTGTCGTTGTTTAATTGATGTACTTATAGTCGAACGTCGATGTACTTTTAGTCGAATCACTACAGCAGCTTAAATGTCCACCGGGAATGGTACGGGTAAATCTTCAGAAATTTCTTCTGTAGGTTTAAAGACCTTCTTTGGGCTCTTTGGCTTACTGCGTTCTTTTTCTTGCTCTTGTTTTTCTTGCTGTTCGCGCGCTTCGGCTTGCTGACGCTTTTTCTCATCTTCAGCACGCTTAAGGTCTTCAAGCTCTTTGATTGCTTTAGCTCTGACCTCGTCTTCGCTTAACTCTTCGCTGGTTTGCTCAGGATCACTGTCTTGCGCGTACAGTGATGCAGACTGCAGAACTAGCGTAAAAACAAAACTGAGAACAATTAAACAATAACGCAGCATGATCTATTTCTTGTTTAGCCCGGCATAACGAGCCACCCGAAAACCAATATCGTGCTTGCCTTTCGCTGCAAAGTCTCGGTAAGCCAAGCGTAATTGAGGCAAGTGACCCTTAGCCCAACTGCCACCGCGCACTACATGAAATTCACCAATATCTGGCCCTATGGGGTCAACCAAAGCGCTGCCGGTGAGCTCGCTACTGCCTTTGGAGCTATACCAATCATTAACCCACTCTGACGCATTACCACCCATATCAAACAAACCTCGATGGTTTGCAGGAAAACGCCCAACTGGCGAAGGGCCTTTAAAACCATCGTCATAATCGTCGAGTATAAAAGCCAATATATCGGCGGCTTTTTCGTCGGCAAAATTGCCCACACGTTTACCGGCAGGAGGTTGCTTACTATTACCCCACGGATAAGTTTTCAGGCCGTCATCGGTATTTCTGGCTAACCAAGCCCACTCCGCTTCAGTAAGCAAGCGGTAACCATTGGCATCAATATTATTACCAGAGACATAACCCTTAGTAGTTTGGTAAAACGGATCCAAACCTTCTTTCGCGCTCAACCAGTTACAATATCTAGCGGCTTGCTGCCAGCTAACATTGGCTACCGGCGCTTTTTGCGCGTCAAGGCTTTTAGCCTTGTAGTTTCCGGAATTGTGAATCGATTTAAATGCTCTAAATTGCTTATTAGTGGTCTCGTGAGTCGCAACATAAAACGGCTTCGTCAGAGTCGCGGTATACACAGCCTCATTCGCACGACGCCCATCTTCTCTTCGTGAAGAACCTAACTTCACTTCACCCAAATTTCGGAAAAGTTTCAGCTTATGCCCTTCACTATTAGTGTATTGATTTGGAATTTGCGCCCAATAGTGTTGCTCTTCGGTAAGCAATTTAGCGCTTATAATTTGATCGTTTTCACGCGTTGGAATAATGTCAGTATTTTGAGTCACGTATCCCGGCTTTCTAACGCTGATGCTATGCGGCAGGGTGCTGAGTTGCAGGGTTTGGCTACCAGCACCTCGACGCTGCCCATCTACATAAACCACGGCATCACTGGGTGACACACTGACCTTTACTGGAATGATATCTGCACGAAGATCAACTTGACTCTCAAGTAACTGTTCGGGTTCCAGTCGAGTAGTTTGATCACTCAGTCTAAAACCAGCCTTGTAGATTTGTACACGCTGGTCAACCATCGGTGCAAGATTCAGTTTTAACGGAGTGATCCCGCGGAACTCATTATTGATAATTACAGCAGCGCCGGCCGGTGTAGAAGCAAGGTCAATTATTCCGTCAGCAGGAATTAGTTGTATCGCCGGTACCGATAAGCTGTCGCCGGCTACAACCGCAATCTCTTGTTCGAATGGCTTAAATTTTTCGGCCTTGACTACAAGCTTTCGCTTGCCTTCTTCGATTTTAATGAGCATGGGAGTAACGCCAACTTTCTCGGCATCTACAATAATATCGGCGCCCTCAGGTACAGAGCTGACCGTATATTCAGCCCAGGCTTCTTGTAGATCGAAGCTAAGAGACTGTGTTTCACCCTTGCCTCTCACCAAAATATTCTGAGACGCAGAGCGATAAAGCGGCGCATCGACCGTGATCTTATGAGTTCCGGCTGATATACCTTCAATCACACCGGGAAGTGTGCCAACCAGTTTATCATCGATGAAAACCTGCGCTGGGCTAGGATCTGCAAGTTCAATCTCAAGCTTACCAGGCAAACGAAGAAGCTCTAACTCAAACTGCTGATGACGCTCGGAATCAACCTCGAGTTGTTGCTCAATTGATTCAAAGCCATCGGCGACTATCGATACATTATGCTTCCCAGGAAGAATCAATACGCGATTTCCCAGTGGCAATTTGAGCGCTGTATCGATATGAATATCAGCGGGCTGTCGCAGAAACTGATCAGGCTTAGATAGATCTCGCTTTACCGCGCGCACTTCAATGCTTTTAGAAAAGCTAATGAAAGCGATGAATAAAATGCTCAAAAGAGCGAGAAGGAGTAAAACGAAATGAAACGCCGTTGGTTTAAACTTAACGACCTCGGGCTCACCGCTCGGTGCTTCAAAATCGAGCGCTTCAATTCGCGTATTATTTAATTTTTCGATCTCGTTCATATAGCTTTAGTTGGTCGCAAGCGAAGAGCCGCTAACAGGAATGGTACAGGCAATAACAAAGGTCTGGACTTGCTCACCAGTTGCCGTCAATTCAATCTCTCGAAGCTCATCTTTAAAACCTAGACGAACACCTTTTAAGGTATATCGACCGGGTTTTAATGCCAGGTTCTTAACCGAAAAAGCCCCCAAACGAAGACGCTTCGAACCAGCTTTGCTTATGCTCACTTCGGTTAACGAATCTGATTCAAAACTAACGTTAATGGTGCTATCAAGCTGCTTTAAGGCCGCTTCAATGTTGGCAATTTGAGCGTTCAATACCGGTCCTTTGCGCTTTATGCCCTTGGCATCAGCCAATACAGCTTCTGCGGTCTTACGCTGACTGCTGCGCGCCAAAGATAAAGGGTCTGACAATACATTTTTAATCGATATATCGAGACGTTTGCGAACCTCTGCCCGAACCTTTCCAATCTTCGCCGAAACTTGGTTGGGGTCGCGCTGCAATACAGCTTGATAGGTACTCAATGCACTCGACCATTCTTCGCCAGTTTCGAGTTTTTTAGCGTTCGCTAACATCGAACTCAATGACGACCGTTTGTCAGAGGCAAGTGCTTGGCGATATGCTGAGCTGGCAGTCTGATCGTTTGGTTTAATTTTGAGTGCCGCTGAGAAGCCACGCTTGGCAGTCGTAAATTGTCGAGCAAAAAGCGCTTTAAAACCGTCTGACATAGCGTCTCTAAATTGCTTATCAGATTTTAGCTGCGCAACCCGTTGGGAGCCTAGCTCGGCGGCTTCAGTTTTTGAATCGATCACTAACGCCTGAGCATACTTATCAGCAGCAAGGTCTAAGAACTCAATGTCATCAGTGTTTTGAAATTCGACTTCATCTTGCGCGGCTTGGCTAACAATTGCCAGCACTTGGTCCAAGGTTTCAGAGCGGTTGATGCCTTGCAATGCTGGGATATTATTTCTGTCTAGCGCGATCGCCGCCTGAAATTTCTCTCGTGCTAATTCGGTTTTTCCTTGCGCTATTGCAGCATTGCCTTGAGAGACCAAATCTCGAAGAACGTCTGGAATCAAAAGATCTAAGCTTTGCATATCATCGAGTGCTTGCTGATATGCAGCGATCGCATTTTGAAAGTCTTTGAGCTTGTACAACTCATCGCCCTTAGCCGCTTTATCAAGTGCTGCTTGGTAGCCTTGAGCACCCCATTCGCTCACGTTTTGCGCTTCAAGCTCTTTTTTAGCTTTCAGTAACTCTGCAAGAATATCCTGAGAATCAGCTCGAGCCTGTTTATTTCGACTTTCATCCCAAGGCGCCGGCTCGTCTTGATCATCTGGGCTTGACGTTTCCTGAGTGCTGGTTTCCCCGCTGGCAGATACTAAAGTTGTATTGAACGGCTTTGAGCTAGGCGCAGGGCTGATCAAAATAAAAAGGCCTGCCGCCACAACCAATAAGGCAAACACCGACAACATCAAATTGAACTGCGAATGCCACCAAGGAGAGCCTTCTTGAACTAATAACTCTCGTCTAGAAGAGGCTGGAACTCCCGAGCTCTGAGCAGCGCTAGCTTGATCAGCTTTATTAGGAGTATCGAAATTAATCGCATCTATCGACTTATTCGCGTTCGATACGCGGTCGCCTTGCTCTCCGCCACCCGACGGGCGATTATTATTAATGGGATCTGACATTAAAATCTAGAATTCAGTTTCTTGAGTATTAGCCGACTCGACTTGTTGACCTTTTTCTTGTACTTCAGAGTTAGAGACCGCCAGAGGGACCTGATCGCTTACATCGCCTTCTTCTAAACGAAACATCTCGCCTAGAATACGCCGCCACTCTTGGTATTGGTCATTAACCGTTCCTGTCAAAGTAACGCTACGATCCTGCAGGTCAACAATACTTGGCTCCAACTCGGATTCTAACGATGCACCCAACTCTCGAAGAGTTGAGCTATGGCCAAGGGCTTGCTCCGTTTTCAAAAAACTATTACTAAACAGATTCGCACCGGCAATTATCCCAAGGTGCCCGGCGCCACGGGTTGTATTACCCTTGCTGCTTGTAGCCGCAGCGATACCTCCAGCGATCGCGACCAAGCCTGCGATTTTCTCTTTACGACCTTGCTCTTTAAGTTGCCGGGCATACAGAACTTCTTTGTAACTTAACTTTCGCCATTCTTGGTAGGGGTTCTCCATCTTGTTGTTGAAGGCTCGGTAATAGTCTTGAATAACGTCAAGAAACAGATCGTTGCGAGAACGAATCCGTTCAACACGCTGCATCATTGGGTCATTGTCGGCCGGAATCCGCGCCAGACCGAACTCGCCCGTCTCGGAGGAAGATATGAAACTATTAAACGCATCAGGAACAAAATCCCTAGCAAACAAGACCTTGGAAATGCTGCGAATTCGTATCAACTGCTCAGCGCTCAAGGCCTTTTGATAGCTGAACATGTCGTTAGCTATTTCATTAAAGGTTGCTTGAAAAGGGTCGCCAGGGAGATCAACTTCAGGGTTGTACGCATAAGAGCTGGCCCGTTGATCGTATTCACGCTCAAACCATAGCTTTCCGGAACTGTCTCGAACCTTAATCAGTAACCGAATGACTTCTCCGTTCGATTCAAGCAACTCGCCGCTGACGTACACATCTAAACCTAAACTTTCTGCCGGCAATGCTCTTACAAGGCCCCACGCATTACTTTGATCAAGTGTATTTTTAAGCTGGTTAGTAAACCATACCGCCTCGCTCTTTCTTACGCTCGAGTAGTCGGTTTCATTAGTATCTAAATCAACCGTGCCGGGATCAAATAAAATCACTCCAACATCAAGAATTTGCTCTTCGGCAATTAATTGCTCGTCGACTTCGTCAACTCGATCAATCGCAACACGCTTTGTTTCGTGGTACTCATAAGTAGTACAGGCCGATAACAGCCCGAGCGTGAGTAGCAATGAGCTGCTTCGAGTAAATTTTGCCAATAACGTTTTCATTTAACTTAGTTGCTTGCTGCAAATAATTGAACGAGCAATCGATTCCCCTCTATTGATTCTTGTATTTGTAGTATTCATCCCACAACTTTTTCTTTAGCTCGGGGTCGGTTTCATTTTCGGCCGATTCACGAATTTGTCTCGCAACGATATCATCGTTTTTACGCAAGTCTTCAACATCCGGCCTTTCATCTTTCTTAATATCGTTCTCAGCTTGCTGCTCTTGGGCTTCGCCTTCGCGTTTCTCGCCAACATCACTCGACTCGCCCCCTGTACCTTGCGATTGCGACTCATCGGATGATTGACCTTCAGAAGATTGGCTACTACTAGAAGAAGGCTGACGCTTGCCTTGGGCGACTCCGTCTTCGCTCTCGTCATAATCTTCAAACGCACCTTCGCCGGCAAATGGATCGTCTGAGTCGTCGATGCCGTCTTCATTTGCTCTGCCTTCTGCATAGCCTTGCTCACGCTCAATTTCTTCGTCGAAATCACCCAGCGTTTCTTCTAATTCTTTCTCTAAGTCTGCCAATTCTTCTTCAGAAAGGCCACCAGTGTCTTCGAAAGTTGGTTCTTCAAAACTGCCAGAGTTTTCTTCGGGCTCTTCGAAGCTCACATCGTCTTCGCCTTGCTTATCATCATCAGAGCCTTCTTCGCCATCTTCTTCCCAATCATCAGCGACTTCACCCTCCTCGCCTGATTCGCCTGCACCGTCTTGGCCGCTCTCTGCATCTGAGCTTTCTCCTTCAGCACCTCCTCCGCCTTTACCTTTGGAGGACTCACCTTGCTCGCCCTGTTCTCCTGATTCACCAGAACTGCCGCCAGAAGGTGGAGGTGAAGGCAATGACGGCGCGCTTGGACCAGATTCTCCGCCTGAACTGCCACCCCCGATGGGCGGCACCGGCAACGGGATAGATGGACCACTTGGTCCTTGCTGACCACCGCCACTAGGCGGAGCGCTTACGCAAGCACTCACAAACACCACTACACCAACTGCAGCTGCGAGCCGCCTTACGGTTGGCAGCAAACCAGCGACATTACCCGACATTCGGATAACACCAGCATCTAATATTCTTTGCACATTACTGTCTGACATAATTATCCTGCGGCCTTATCCTCGGCATCGTCTTGAGCTTTGGATCGCGATACAGTGATCTTCACTTCATATGGAAAATCTTGGCTGGCGATTAACTTACCATTATCAATGGCAGGACGAAAACGTACGCGCTTTGCGATGCGTCTGGCTCGGTTAGTTTTAGCCGTCGTTACATCAATTAATGCTTCTCGGGCGACTCGTTTTACACGCCCAGTCTCATCAATTGAAAGGCTTACAGGGATGGTCTCGATATTTCGGTCTGTTTGGATCGGCTCTCGAATCACTGAAGAGCCAAACGACGGTAATTTAACTGGGTTCTCGAAACTCGTAACTATCGGGTGATCAAGTGGCAAGTTTTGAGCCCCCCTCCAAGCAAGATCATAATAATTTTGCGCATCGTTCTGTCGACCCGACATTAGATTAAGGTCGCCTAAACCGAGTAATGCTCGCAAAGTGTTAACTAAATCTCTCTCATCCTTAGCCTTCTTCAAATAACTTTTAAGATAGCTTTCACTACGAGCGAAGGAACTTAGTCTTCTACTGCTGGCGCTACTGCGATCTTTAACTCGATTCAAATCGGTGTACGAGCGCTGACGCGTATCCTGGTAAAACGAGCGATCTACATCGCTTTCTATCTTACTTTTTAAATGATGAGCTAAGGCCAATTCGCCATACGGCAAAAGCGCTTCGCTTAAGGGGCGATCACCGTAACGATTTAAGGCATATCTGAGATACTTGGTTGACTTATTGAGTCGCTGTAAGCTTAGTTCGCTGATTGAAGGTTCACTCAAGTATTGATCGAGAAAGAAATTGCCCAGACGTACAACGAGATCGTAAGAATAATTGTCTTTATTTTTAGGAATCTTTTTTTCCAACCAAATAATACGTTGCAGATTGTCCTCAGTATCTTCGAGATTCGACAAGGCAAAGTTGAGCTCAAACAATTCGCGTAAAATGGGTCGTTGCTCAATGGCATTCACGCCGTGATTAATTTTAGTAATATGTAGGGCGTTGACGAGCATTTTTCTCGCTTCATCTGTTCGTCCTGCTTGCATTAAAACTCGGCCGTAAGACAAATACGACTCGCCGAGCCGTTCACTAAACGCGTCCTCACTTTCTTTAAGCAATTGAATTTGATCAAATTGCGCTTTTAAAGCTTGTCGCTGCTCATCACTCAATGAAACTACCGGTTGAATACTCAGTCGTGGGGCAACAATCGGCTCAGCACCTTGAGTGATATCGTAAGCTACTTGCTCTGCATCGCTGCTTGACGCATCGATATTGTTTTTAGACGACTCTTCAATGATTTCGATTTCATCAGCGACGCTTGGCGAGTTTATTGGCTCATTAAGCTCAGCTTGATCGTTATTCTCAGCAAGAGTTTCAAATTCGTCGACATTAGACGATTCTGGAAGAGAGCCGTCTTCTAGCTGAGGGCTTTCGGCTAATTGAGATACTTCCTTAGGCTGAGGGCGCTCGTTGCCCTCATCAGACTTAACAGTTTTGCTTAATGCCCAACCATTTGCTTTTTCAGTATTTTGAGCTTTGCCCGTCTTTACAAACAAAAAATTTGAAATCGATATAGTAAAAATTAGCAAAAACAGCAATCTAGGCCGACTTTCAAAGGCGTTTTTTTTGCCGCTAAGGCTCACAATATCGTTATTCAGTGTCATTAATCGTCCAGCTTATTCTAAGTAGTTACCTAACCTTAGTACTGACCGTGTAATGAGAAGTTTCACCATTACAAAATGTTAACCATTTCGCCTATTAATTAATCAAAGTCAACATAAATTCGACAGATGCTCACGTCATCAAATGGATTAATAGACTCTGGGTTCAACCTCCAAACTCACCCCATAATGACGCTCAATATCCTCTAGAATTTCACCAGCCAAACTAAGCACCGCTTGGCCCGACTTCATATTCGGGTTTATCAATACAAGCGCTTGCTCGCGATGCATATAAACGCCCGCAACAGATTTGCTCTTCCAACCTCGCTGGTCAATCATCCATCCAGCGGCTAATTTCGCACCTCCACCACCAATAGGGTAAGACACTAAATTAGGGAATCGCTCGGCCAGCTCTAAGTATTGTTGCTCATTAACTATTGGATTCTTAAAGAAACTGCCAGCATTCGGCAGGTCATCTGGCAATGGAAGCTTTGAAGAACGAATCTCGCAAACGGCGTCAAATACGTCTTGAGGGCTGGCTGATTGCGGTAGAAAATTCGCCAACGCCGGGTAGCTAATATTTGTATTAGCTAGTTTAGCCAGGCGAAAGGTTACCGAAGTGATAACGCAACGATCACGCAAGTCGTTTTTAAAAATGCTGTCACGATAATCGAATTTGCATTCTGAATTACTCAACTCTCTAGTTTCGAGAGTAGCTATATCGATTAGTTCAACAGACTCAATTGTGTCTTTAACTTCAACACCGTAGGCGCCAATATTTTGTATTGGCGCGGCGCCAACAAGGCCGGGAATTAAGGCGAGATTTTCTAATCCAAACCAAGACTGGTTAAGCGCATATTTAACAAAGTCATGCCAGTTTTCGCCGGCGGC
>CAKZRZ010000178.1 GCA_937918955.1 uncultured Arenicella sp. | reverse complement strand
GTCGAGAATTAGCGGTCTGCCTGAGTTTGGTGGTGAACTGCCTGCCGTCGCCATGGCGGAAGAAATGCTTACCCCTGGTGAAGGGCAAATAAAGGCGATGGTTACGATCGCCGGTAACCCTGTAATCTCCAGCGCAAATGCCAGTGAACTAGACAAAGCCTTTGCCGGCTTAGACTTTTACGTCGCGTTCGACTTTTACATAAACAGCACCACGCGCCATGCCGATATTATTCTTCCACCGACCAGCCCGCTAGAGCATGATCATTACGACATCGCCTTCTTTCGGCTCGCGGTTCGCAATAGCGTGCGTTTTAATCAACCGGTGTTCGAGCCCGCCGAAGATGCTCTTCATGATTGGCAGATATTCAATGCCGTATCAGCGAAAATCGCTGAACTCAAAGGTAAAGACTTTCGCCCTCTTCCAGCACCTGACGTCATCGTCGCAAATGGCATCGAGCACGACTACTATGGCGAGGCTAATCAACCAGAGGTAGCCTTAACGCTGGATAAAATTAAAGCGAACCCTCATGGAATTGATTTGGGCCCATTGAAGCCAGGCTTGGTCGATAGGCTCGCGACTGACTCAGGCAAAATAATGTGTGCACCTGAATTCTTAATTAATGATTTGATTCGATTAGCTGAGTCTGCAAGCGAAATAGCGGAGAACGAACTATTACTCATCGGGCGACGTCATGTTCGTAGTAACAATTCCTGGATGCACAATTATCACCGCTTGGTTAAAGGTAAACCAAGGTGGCAGTTGATGATGCACCCTGACGATATGCGTGCACGTGGCCTAGAAGATGAATCTCAGGTCACTATACAATCGCGGGTTGGTGAGGTCACTACCACCGTGATCGCCACTGACGAGGTTATGAAGGGCGTAGTTAGCCTGCCGCATGGCTGGGGTCACAAAAAGTATGCTGTGAAGATGGGCATCGCCTCTCAGCAGGAAGGCGTGAATTGCAACGAGTTAACCGATGACAAGTTCATTGATAAGGTCAGCGGCAACGCGGCACTCAATGGCGTGCCTGTTACGGTTGTGGCGGCTTAATGGCAGCGGCTTAGTCTTCGTTAAAGCAATATGCGCAGCTCTCTCTTCAGCACAGGGCTGCGTAGCTATCGCCTAGCGGTTCTCGAATACGTCTAGTTAAAAGGGTGAGGTCGAAGAATACTTGGGTTCTAGCCTCTTAACTAGGCTCTCTAGCCTTTGATTGGGCATTCTAACCGTTAAACCAAGCATAGAAGCCGCTTCCTAATAAAGCGCACAACGACAATATTGAGAGGCCGAATATAAGCGATCTCATTGTTCGTATGTTGGCGTAGTAACAAACGGCATACAACAGCCTCGAAACGACATAGGCCCAAGAGCAAAGCGCCACGAACGATGCGGGCGCGCTTGTTAACACGCAAAAGGTAACCGCGAGGATGAAGATCGCGATACTCTCATTTGTATTGGCGACTACTCTACTTGCCCTAAATAGAACGCTTTCATGGCTTGCTTCTACCGGCGTGCCAGGGGTGTGTTTTGATACGATTCCGATCGCATCAGCGACCAACAACTGAACAATCGCAATCAAAGCCATTGCTCCGATTGCCATTACTACGTGAGGGTATGTATCAATTAAATTCATCTAACTTAAGAAATGAAATTTCGCTCGCTAGCCTCGACTGGCGGGTATTGTAGGCGTTTCAACAGCAACATCAGAACATTGAGCCCGATGCCGCAGGTAGTGGTCCATAATTACGATTGCTAGCATTGCTTCGGCGATCGGGACGGCGCGAATTCCAACGCAGGGGTCGTGGCGGCCTTTGGTAACTACTTCTGCCGCGTTTCCTTGACGATCAATACTGTGCCCTGACTTAGTGATGCTCGAGGTTGGCTTTAGCGCTAGGCTCGCTACCACGTCTTGGCCCGACGAAATTCCCCCTAACACACCACCTGCATTATTTGACGCAAAACCATCTGGATACAGCTCATCGCGATGCTCAGAACCTCGCTGCGCTACGCTATCAAAACCTGCACCAATCTCGACACCTTTAACCGCATTAATGCTCATCAAAGCTTTGGCGATATCGGCATCAAGCTCATTAAACACAGGCTCGCCAAGGCCCACAGGCATGTTATTGGCCTCAACGGTAATCTTAGCGCCTACCGAGTCACCGTCGCGACGAAGCTGAGTGATCAAGGCTTCCATTTCAGCTACTTTCGATGCGTCTGGGCAATTAAATGGATTATTAGAAATTTCGTCAAAATCGACGGATTCTGCTTTTACATCGCCCATTTGAGAGAGATAAGCGCGAATTTGAATGCCTTCCTTCTCATTTAAATATTTCTTGGCAATACCGCCAGCGGCGACAATCATTGCCGTGGTTCGAGCCGACGAACGGCCACCGCCGCGATAATCGCGATTTCCGTATTTGTGATGATATGTATAGTCTGCGTGGCCTGGGCGAAAGGTATCCATAATATTGGAGTAATCTTTCGACTTTTGATCAGTATTGTGAATCACCATGCCAATTGATGTACCCGTAGTTTTGCCTTCGAATACACCTGAAAATATCTGAACCTCATCAGGTTCGCGGCGCTGAGTGGTGAACTTTGATTGCCCAGGCTTTCGGCGGTCTAAATCGGGCTGAAGATCCGCTTCAGTCAACTCTAAATTGGGCGGGCAGCCGTCAACGATACAACCGATACCTTTACCGTGGCTTTCACCAAAGGTAGTTACTTTGAATAACTTTCCAATGCTACTGTCACTCATTTTATGTGTTCTCCACAACAATATTTGGAAAAGCCGCGCTAAAATCTTTCTTTTTAATCGATAACTTAGCAGCAATTCTTAAAGCGATTTTTTGATAACGCTTTGCGGTTTCAGATTCAGGTTCAGCAATAACCGTTGGCGTTCCAGAGTCAGCTAATTCGCGAATCGCCATCTCAAGCGGAATCTCGCCAAGCACATCCAGCGAGTAATCTTCTGCCATTTTAGCTGCGCCATGTGCGCCAAATATTGCCTCTTCATGACCACATTTACTGCATACATGCGTGCTCATGTTCTCGATCACACCAAATACAGGTACGTCTACTTTTTCGAACATTTTGTAGGCCTTACGCGCATCTAACAAGGCGATATCCTGCGGTGTGGTAACAATAACAGCACCGCTCACGGGCACTTTCTGAGATAGGGTTAGCTGAATATCACCGGTACCGGGAGGTAAATCGATAATTAGATAATCCAGCTCCTCTCCATCTTGGTTCCAAGCTGTGCCACGTAACATTTGCTCCAAAGCTTGTGTCACCATCGGGCCACGCCAAATCATTGGCGTTTCTTCTTCAACTAAGAAGCCGATCGACATAATCTTTAGGCCGTGGCCCACCATTGGCAATAGCATCTTGTTCTCTAGCGCCTCAGGTTTACCTGTGACGCCCATCATGCGAGGCTGGCTCGGACCATAAATATCCGCATCTAACACACCAACTTTCGCGCCAGCGGCAGACAGCGCGAGGCTTAGATTGGCAGATACAGTAGACTTACCAACCCCGCCCTTGCCCGAGGCTATGGCAATAATGTTTTTCACACCCGGCACTGCCTGGGCACCCTGTTGCGCCGAATGAGAGATAATCTCTTGATCAATTACCACTTCGAGCGCGCGGCTACCGATATCTATGCTCTCTATAGACTGACGAATTAGCTCAGATATTTCAGAGACAACCGGGCCAACTGGATAGCCTTTTTTTAGAGAAACGGTAACCGTTTTATCACTAACTTTAACCGTTTTAAGGCTGCGGCCCGCGGTCATTTTGTTGTCAGTATAAGGGTCAATTAGCGAGTGCAAGGCATTAGTGACCGCTGTGATTATTTGCTCAGACATGCGAATAAAATCATCGAATAAATTAGTGGCGGTATGCTAACACTGTGGCGACCAAGACTCCATCGTGTTACTAAAGAATGCTACGCCCGCGTAACTCAATCTAGTTCGCATAAAAAAGCGCCTACTGAAGCATCAGTAAGCGCCTTTTTCATAATGAGGTATTTCAGTTCTAGCCCGCAGCTTTCAACTTCAAACGATATTGATGTAATAAGGGTTCGGTATATCCATTTGGCTGATCCTTGCCTTTCAAACACAGCTCGAGAGCGGCTTGATACGCTAAGCTAGTGTCAAAGTTACCGGCCATAGGTATATACGAAGAATCGCTAGCATTTTGCTCGTCAACGACGGCGGCCATTCGCTGAAACGTTTCCTCAATCTGCGCTTCATTGGTTAAACCTTGCTCCAACCAATTAGCAATATGCTGGCTTGAGATGCGCAAAGTGGCACGATCTTCCATAAGCCCTACATTATTGATATCTGGCACTTTAGAACAGCCTACGCCTTGGTCAACCCAGCGAACAACATAGCCCAAGATACCTTGAGCATTATTATCCAGCTCGGCTTGAATTTGCTCTACAGTCATAGCGCTAGCGTTCAAACTAAGCGGAATCGTTAAAATGTCGTCAATTGATGCTCGGGCGCGGGATTTCAAACTTTCTTGAACTTGGAATACGTCAGTTTCATGATAATGAGTTGCGTGCAAAGTGGCGCCATTTGGTGATGGAACCCAAGCTGTGCTTGCGCCCGATTTAGGATGACCACCTTTTTGAACCAACATTTCAGCCATTTCGTCGGGCATGGCCCACATACCTTTTCCGATTTGAGCTTTACCAGATAAGCCGCACTCTAGACCAATATCAACATTCCAGTCTTCGTAGGCGGCAATCCACGGCTGCTTCTTAATATCTGCTTTTGGAGCCATAGCGCCAAGCAACATGCTAGTGTGGATCTCGTCACCCGTACGGTCTAGAAAACCAGTATTGATAAATACAACGCGGTCTTTTACCTGACGAATACACTCTTTCAAATTAACCGTAGTACGCCGTTCCTCATCCATTACGCCAATTTTGATGGTATGACGCTCCAAACCAAGCTCATCTTCTACACGATTAAACAATGTATCAGCAAAGGCAACTTCCTTTGGGCCATGCATCTTAGGCTTTACGATGTACACACTGCCCTTTCGAGAATTACGATGGACACTATTACCATTTAAATCATGCTTGGCGATCAATACACTGATCATGGCATCCATAATGCCTTCTTGTATTTCATCGCCATTTTTGTCGATGATTGCTGGGTTGGACATCAAGTGGCCGACGTTACGGCAGAACAACAAACTGCGACCATGAAAACTCAACTCTGAACCGTCGCACGATTTATAAGATCGGTCCGCGGCAAGCGCGCGCGTAAGGGTTTTACCACCCTTTTCAAAGGTTTCTTTCAAATCGCCCTTCATCAAACCTAGCCAGTTGCGGTACACACCAACTTTATCTTCCGCGTCGACAGCTGCTACTGAATCTTCAAAATCTTGAATCGTTGTTAGGGCTGCTTCCATGGTGATATCGGAAACCCCCGCTTTGTCGGTGCTTCCAACCGGCGACTTGGCGTCTATCTCAATCGCTATGTGCAAACCATTGTGGCGCAATAAAATCGACGTTGGTGACGCTGATTCACCGTTATAGCCGACGCATTGCTTAGGATCCGCCAGAGTGGCTCTTTCGCCGTCTTCAAGAGTAGTAGTAAGCGTATTTTCATCAATATGATATGACACAACGTTAGTATGCGAACCGCTCGCCAGTGGAAAGTGTTGATCAAGCAAATCGCGGCCAAACTTGATTACCCTATCGCCCCTAACCTGATTGTATGGACCTGTTTTATGTGCGCCATCTTCTTCTGATATCACATCGGTGCCATAAACAGCATCGTACAAGCTGCCCCAACGAGCGTTGGTCGCATTGAGCGCAAAACGAGCATTGGATGTTGGTACCACTAGTTGTGCGCCAGCTTGGCGAGCTATCTCATCGTCTACGTTTTGGGTTGTTATTGCAAAGTCATCATCCTCTTCGACTAAATACCCAATTTCATATAGGAACTTTTTATATGCATCTGCATCAAAGCTATTTTTGTTCGCTAAATTCCAAGCGTCTATTTTTGCTTGAATATCATCACGTTCAGCTAAAAGCTGTTTGTTGATCGGCGTTAGATCATCAACAACGGCGGCAAGCGAAACCCAAAAGTCGGCGGCTTCAACCTTCAAGCCCGGTAAAACTTCGTCTTCAATGAAGTTGGCTAAAATCGGGCTAACTTTCAGATTTGCTCTTTCGGTGTAAATACTCATAAATCTCTCTCAACGTCGAGGTTGGCAATGCACGGTGTCGATGACACAGTGAAATACTAGTGCATCTTTATTGATCAGAAGTTTACACCGACTACTATTTCACTTGTTTGAATTCCTATTATTCGTTTGATAAATAGTTATTGGGTTTACTAGAAAAAACATGAATGAACTAGGTAGTATTTAGCTTACGAATGGTAATCATGCCTATTTTGATCTTTATTTGGACTATTTCGAGGCGTAGAGTTGTCTCATCAATTGAAAGATTGCTGTCACAAAAACACGAGTGTGGACTATTAAATTACATAGTTCACTTGGCCGAAGCTTAAAGCGGGTCCATCGGTAAACAAATTTATAGGCTTTTGTTAAAAGCTAATTATCAACGTAAAAACGCAGGATGTTTATTATGTCTACATACAAGCAAAACGTCGAAGCAGCTGACCAGCTGATTAACGATAACGGCACAAACTGGGGTTCAATTAACCCTGAGTATGCCGCTCGCATGAAAATGCAAAACCGCTTCCAATCTGGTATTGAGATCGCCAAGTACACGGCTGACATCATGCGCAAAGATATGGACGAGTACGATGCTGACTCAGCTAGTTACACGCAGTCTTTAGGTTGCTGGCACGGATTTATCGGTCAACAGAAGTTGATCGCGATCAAAAAGCACCACGGAACAACTAATAAGCGCTACTTGTACCTTTCTGGCTGGATGATCGCGGCTCTACGCTCTGAGTTCGGTCCACTTCCTGACCAGTCAATGCATGAGAAAACATCAGTTCCTGCGCTAATTGAAGAGCTTTACACATTCCTACGTCAAGCTGACGCACGTGAACTTGGTGATTTGTTCAAGCAATTAGATGCGGCCCGTGCAGCTGGTAACACGGCAGCGGCTGAAGACGTTCAAGCTCAAATCGATAACTACGAAACTCACGTAGTTCCAATCATTGCTGACATCGATGCAGGCTTCGGTAACGAAGAAGCAACCTACCTGCTTGCTAAGCAGATGATTGAAGCTGGCGCTTGTGCAATTCAAATCGAGAACCAAGTATCTGACGAAAAACAATGTGGCCACCAAGATGGTAAAGTAACAGTACCTCACGCTGACTTCTTAGCGAAGATCAATGCTGTTCGTTATGCTTTCTTAGAGCTAGGTGTAGACAACGGCGTGATCGTTGCACGAACTGACTCACTAGGCGCTGGCCTTACTAAGCAAATTGCTGTTACTAACGAAGCTGGTGATTTGGGCGATCAATACAACGCATTCCTAGATTGCGAAGAAATGACGCCTGCGCAAATGCAAAACGGCGACGTAGTGCTGCACCGCGACGGCAGCTTGGTTCGCCCAAAGCGTTTGGCAAGTGGCTTGTTTCAATTTAAAGAAGGTACTGGCGAAGATCGTTGCGTGCTTGACTGTATCACTAGCCTGCAAAACGGTGCCGACCTTATCTGGATCGAAACTGAGAAACCACACGTTGGTCAAATCGGTGGCATGGTAAACCGCATCCGTGAAGTGGTTCCAAATGCTAAGTTAGTATACAACAACTCACCTTCGTTCAACTGGACTCTGTCTTTCCGCCAGCAAGCGTATGACGCAATGGTAGAAGCCGGCGAAGATGTAAGCGCTTACAATCGCGATGAGTTGATGCAAGAGAAATACGACGGCAGCGAACTTTCTGATAGAGCCGACGTGATGATCCAAAACTTCCAACGTGACGGTTCACGTGAAGCTGGTATCTTCCATCACTTGATCACACTACCTACCTACCATACAGCTGCATTGTCTACCGACAATCTTGCTAAAGGCTACTTTGGTGAAGAAGGTATGTTGGCCTATGTAAAAGGCGTACAACGTAAAGAGATTCGTCAAGGTTTGGCGTGTGTTAAGCACCAAGCAATGGCAGGATCAAACATGGGAGATGATCACAAAGAATACTTCTCTGGCGACGCAGCTCTTAAGGCCGCTGGTGAAGACAACACAATGAATCAGTTCGGCTAATTGCTGACACTGCATTGTGCGAAAAGGCGGCCTTTAGGCCGCCTTTTTTTATGTCTTATATACCCTTGTAACTTAGATACACCCGTATAAGTAGAGCCGAAAACTGCATTTTAGTATGCGACGATACCGTCTTGATTGACGAGTGGTATGCATTTGAAGCAGCGCCTTGCGCAGAGTTAAAGTTCATCCAATTATTTGGGCAAGATGTTTTGCAGGTAATCAAGCGCATTCAGTATCCACTGCTTTGGTGTACGGATACCAAGTATATGAAACCGCTAAAGCATCTGTGATTCTGGAAAACGTCCTAAACTAGACTGCCAAAACGTCGGATACAGAATTGCATGGTTCCGCTAAAGTTGCGCTGAAGTTTCGCTAAGATAGCGCTAAATAAACCCTCAGAAAAACTAACACTAGCGGAAGATCTTTGCTGGCGACACGATAAGGTATTTAGATTAATTACAGCTCGCTTAATCAATTTGACAAACAGTCTCTGCTAGTCGATATTCTGCTTAACAACGAAAAAAGGCCGTTGGAGGCTCTATGACACTTCTTAAAAAAACTTCTTTAATTGCGACTTTAACCTTGGGCTTAACAGCCTTATCTAGCCAAGCAATGGCCGAGTGTTTGCCGCCTGCTTCGCCGATCATCCCAGATGGCAATGTAGCGAGCCTAGACGAGTTAAAAGCAGCCCAAGGAGCGTTTAAGACAATGCAAGAAAGTTTTTTCGACTATCGCGAGTGTATCGACGCCAAGATAACTGCACTCGATGCAGAATCTGAAGGGTTTGAATCAGCTAAAGCCGCTCTCACGGCAAAAGATGACGCGGCCTTTGAGCAACTAAATGAGGTTGCAGCCAAACTAAACGCAGAAATCAAAGTTTACAAAAGCAAATAGCGTCAGCAATTTACTGACATTCAAGTAAAAACGGGCGTCGCCAAAAGCGACGCCCGTTTTTTTTACTCAACTAACTTGAAACTAGGTGACAGTTGAGCGGTAAGGTCTATGACAGCGCAGCTCGTACCTCAGCATGCTGACGTTTGAGCTCACCGGGTAAACGATCACCAAAACTTTCAAGGTAATCACCAAACTCATCCATTTCCTGACGCCATTGTTCATCATTAATCGAGGTTAGCGACTGCCATACGGCTGGGTCAATATTGAGATCGTCAATATCAACACCCTCTTCGCTCGGCAAGTAGCCAATAGCGGTTTCCTTTGCGTCAACCTCCCCCTTACAACGCTGTATTATCCACTGCAATACACGTAAGTTTTCACCGAAACCAGGCCATAAGAAATCACCGTCGTCGTTTTGGCGAAACCAGTTCACATGAAAGATCTCAGGTAATTTATCGGTACGCTTTGCAAAGCTTAGCCAGTGCGACCAGTAGTCGGCAAAGTTATAACCGCAAAAAGGCTTCATAGCCATGGGGTCTCGTCTAACAACGCCAACTTCGCCAGTTGCTGCGGCGGTGGTTTCAGAGGCAACTCCAGCGCCCATTAATACGCCGTGTTCCCATGATTTTGCTTGATAAACAAGAGGAGCTAATTCACGGCGACGCCCACCAAACACAATGGCAGAGATCGGTACGCCTTCCGCTGATTCGGCTAGATTTGAATACGCTTTGTTCTCAGTTGCTGAAACCGTAAACCGCGAATTAGGATGCGCCGCGGGCCCAGTGCCCTCGTTGTAACTATCACCTTTCCAATTGACTGAAGGCTGGCCTACTTTTTTATCTTCCCACCAAGGTTGATTGTCCTCAGTGGTACCTACATTGGTAAAAATAGTATTCTGTTGAATCATGTCATAGGCGTTACGATTGGTCTTGGCATTAGTACCTGGCACCACCCCAAAATACCCGGCTTCGGGGTTGATCGCTCGCATTTGACCCTCGGTATCCATATGCAACCATGCGATGTCATCACCTAAGGTCCAGACTTTCCAGTCTTTATATTTTTCCGGCGGAATTAACATGGCTAGATTGGTCTTTCCGCACGCCGATGGAAATGCAGCCGTAATATAGTGCGTCTCGCCTTCAGGGCTCTCAAGCCCCAAAATCAACATGTGCTCGGCTAACCAACCTTCTTGACGAGCTTGCCAACTGGCAATTCTTAAAGCGTGGCATTTTTTACCCAGCAAGGCGTTTCCACCATAGCCAGAGCCATAACTCATGATGCTCAATTCATCAGGAAAATGCATGATAAAACGGCGATCGGGGTCAAGCTCTCCGGTCGAGTGCAAGCCTTTTACAAACTTACCTTCGTTTTCAATGCGCGCCAATGCTTTCGCGCCCATTCGGGTCATTAGCTTCATATTGATAACCACATAGGGGCTGTCACTAATTTCAACGCCGCAACGCGAATACGGCGAATCAATTGGCCCCATGCAGTACGGAATAACGTACATGGTGCGCCCCTGCATGCAACCTTGATACAGGTCGTTCATTTTCTGCTTAGCTTCGGCGACGGGCATCCAATTGTTGTTGTCGCCAACGGTTGCCTTGTCGTCGGAACAAATGAAGGTCAAATGCTCTACTCGCGCGACATCTTGAGGGTCAGACAGGTGAAGATAGCAATTAGGGTGTGTTTCTTGGTTAAGCGTTGACAAGGTGCCATCGTCCAACATCAGATCTACGATCCGTTGGTACTCTTGTTCACTACCATCACACCACACAATTTCTTGTGCTTGTGTTAGAGCAGCAACATCAGACACCCAAGCAGCCAATTCTTGATTTTTCGTGGTCATAATCAGTGCAGGTTTGGGTTATTTGAATGAACTCAAACGCCACCGTGTTGTGCAGCACTAAAGCTCAGTTGTCTTGGCACTGAGTTTTTCGTTGGCTAAAGCTTGCAATGAAAGCGGCTAACTAGGGCAATCGTTTCGTGGCGATTGCTTTAAATAGATATAAGCGACTGTCATCACGGTCTCGCGTGTTGATCGAGATCAAGCATTAGACTTCGATGTGCCTATTATTGTGCGCGAGAGTGTAACAGCACTATAGCAGGCCGCCTAGAGGCGTGATGAACTAGTCAGTATTCACACGAGTAATCTGTCTAAACTTCTATAAAAAATGCTAATAGCGCTGAGATGGGATTCGTAGACGTTGTCCAACTTGAATATTTGAACGCATTGTTAGACGGTTTGCATCTAGTAAAAGGCTGCATCGCACCCGATAATTTTCTGCAATGCCACACGCGGTTTGACCTCGCTTTACTACATGCCAGCTATTCTGAGAAGACACCTTAACTCGCTGGCCAACTTGAATAACACTGTCGCGGCGTAAGCCATTAATTGCTAAAAATTCAGCACAACGCATTCCAGAGCGCTCAGCAATCGAGCATGATGAGTCGCCTCGCTTGATTCTATAATTAACCAAGCCCGAGCTCGTTGTATTTGAGTTATTGATGGCGCCTCCGTTCGAGTTCACGCTTGACGAAGCCGTTGAAGCAACACTAATACCGCCCGATTGGGTCGGTACCTTGAGTCGCTGGCCAACGTAAATCACCGCCTTCTTATTTAACTTATTAAGCTTTTTAACTGCTCTACACGAGGCGCGGTATTTCTCCGCGATACCGCAGGCAGTTTGCCCTCTCTTTACGCGATGCCAAACATAGCCGGGCTTTTCGAGCTCTTTAGGCAAACGTTTCATTGCTTCAAGCTGAGTACTCCAGCCAGCTTCTCGATAAGGTAGTTTTAGATTATACCCTTTTGGAATCAAGGCTTTATGCCGCCATATATTCTTTTTGAGAGCAGGATTTAACTCCTTCAGCGCAGAAGCATTGATACCAAGCTCTTTACTAATGCGTTTGGCCGACGTCGGCCGATTCAGCTTAAACGTATTGAACGAATACAAGCGATTAGCATTATCCGGCGCGACAACTCCAAAAAACTGTTCTGCGTTTTTAGCAACATATCGAGCCGCAAGAAAGCTGGCATAAAAGTTCTTCACCGCTGTTTGAAAGCTCGGCGACTTATACTCTTTAAGCAAACGCTCGTAATCTAAACCAACCTGACTAATCGCGCGCTCCATACCACGTACTCCGTAGTTATAGGAAGTAATGACGAAAGGGTTTAGGTCGCGCGCGTTAATCGTATGACCATTCTCAAAGGCACGCTCACTCAAAGTATCAACGCTATTACGAAAGTACTTAGCCGCGGCATAAGTCGCGGCACGCGGGTCGTATCGCTCATCAACGCGTGAATTGACGGTTAGACCGAGTGTTCGCCCGGTGCTTGGCATAATCTGCCACAGCCCCGCGGCACCTACGTGAGATAGCGCTTCTGGGTTAAAAGCCGACTCAACGAATGGCAAATATTGCAACTCGGGCGTCAGATTTTGCGCTTCGAGCGCGTCTAAGATCGTCGGTCGATAAATATGAAACTGCGACAATGCTTCGCGCATTCTGTCTTTGTTTCCTGATTGGCACCGCACACGGTCAGCTGCAGCCCTCACTTCTTTAGCCGGTGCTCCTTTAAACGACGCATATAATCGCTTTTGACTATTGCTCAAAGACCCTCCTTTGTTGAGCGCCTCAGATAACGAAGTCAGGCTTCGCTTCAAACGCCTTCGCTCTTTATAAATAGCGTCGCCCTTTCGGCTTCTTCGACATCCTTCATTACGTTGTAGAGTTGAGTAAACGCGTTGAGGGTTTTCTTTATCATGAAAAATAGCCGTATCGGTATCCCAGCGACTAAATACCTCTACCCAAAAGCCAACACGCGGCATTAACGATTCTGGGCAAGAAAAGGTTTCGTCACATTCAAGCGGATAAACCGCAACAGCTTTTGAGAAGTTATTTGCACCTTGGGCAAGCGAGCAGAACATCAAGAAGGCTAAAGCGATAACAGCTGGCACTGCATTTGGTCGCATAATTCGGCTTTGAAAAGCTAGGTCAATTGGTTTCTTGATGTTGCGCGCGAGCAGATGCTCTATCCGTATAATTTTCAAACTCTTCTCTGGTCCTACGTTGCCATTCAGACAAACATTCATCGCCTGAAAGCTGTGATTACTAGCTCGGGTCTTAACTAAGTAAGTGCTCATTAACGAGCTCAATAATAACCATAGCCACTGCTTTTTTACATGATCATTGCTAACAATTTAAATAAAGACCTAACAAAACGATATGCAGCTGCCATCGATATAACAACTGTGTTTAAATACTCTTAAATGAAATCTTAATTTTTTACCCGCTATTCAAAATGTCGCTCGAAAATACCAACATTACTAGCCTTGAACGTCTAGTAACACCCAAGCAATTTAAACAGCAATACCCTATTAATGAGTCCATCGAGGCTCATGTCGAGAGAAGCCGCGAAACCTTGCGCAACATTCTTGATCGTAAAGACAATCGCTTGATTGTGGTGGTAGGACCGTGCTCGGTGCACGACACAAAAGCAGCTATTGAATATGCTAAACGTTTAAGCAAGCTGGCAGATGAGCTCAAAGACGATTTATTTATCGTCATGCGTGTGTATTTTGAAAAACCTAGAACAACGGTCGGTTGGAAAGGACTTATTAACGATCCATATCTAGACGGTAGCTTTCAAATTGAAAAAGGTATGTCATTAGGCCGAGACCTGATGATCAAAATTAACGAGCTAGGCTTGCCGATCGCTAACGAGGCTCTCGACCCTATTTCTCCGCAATACATGCAAGATCTTATTAGCTGGTCAGCAATTGGCGCGCGCACAACCGAATCGCAAACTCACCGAGAAATGGCAAGTGGCTTGTCAGTGCCAATAGGCTTTAAAAATGGTACCGATGGAGGCTTAGAAGTGGCCATTAATGCTCTTCAGTCTGCCAGTAGTGGGCATAGCTTTTTAGGCATCGACGGTGAAGGCAAAGTTTCAATTGTGCACTCTTCAGGAAACCAATACTCACATGTTGTTTTACGTGGCGGTGGCGGTAAGCCCAATTATGATTCGGTCAATGTTCGTCTAACAGAGCGTGAACTTCGAGCGTCCAACTTACCGGTTAACATTATGATTGATTGCAGCCATGCTAATTCGAGTAAAGACCCCGAGCTACAACCCTTAGTACTTGATAACATAGCTCAACAAATACTTGAAGGAAATCAAAGCATTATAGGTGTAATGCTCGAAAGCCACTTAAAAGCGGGAAATCAAAAGCTCACTGACGATAAATCGCAGCTTGAGTACGGTCTGTCAATTACCGACGGCTGTATTTCATGGGAGACAACCGAAGATTCACTGCGCCAGCTGGCTACGAAGTTATCCGGGTTTAAACATTCAGTTGGGCAGAACTACGTCTAAGCAGCGTCTAAGCAGCCGGAGACTTCGCTTAGCCGTGTTAAAGAGCTCGACTCATTAATACCCCAAAAGCCCTTGCACTAGTCATGTCGCAAGGGCTTTTAAGTTTTAGATTTTCAGCCTAATCACTCGTAAGTCGAGAGTAATAACGATCTCGTAAACGAGTTGCCCTACTTTCTAGTGAATACTCTTTACCATCGATCAATACAAGATCAGGGTTACTCATCACTTCTAAAGGGTCTCCCGACCACAAGACCAAGCTCGCCTCGGCACCAACTTTGATCTCGCCATAACCTGGCAAGCCAAATATTTGAGCTGGGTTAGAGGTTATTGCTTGCATCGCCACATGATATGGCAAACCGTTTGCCACGGCGTTACCAGCAGACTGGCGAACTAGGTAGGCATTATGAGTATTCTGCCACCCCATGCCAGTGAACATTATCTTAACGCCCGCCTCGTGGAGAATTTTGGCATTGTCGGCACGCATTCCAAGAGTCTCGTAAGACGCTGGCAAATTATTAATTGGGTCAAAAATCACCGGCACTTTTGCCTTAGCAATTTTATCAGCGACTCGCCAGCCTTCACCAACACCTGACAAAATCAAAGTAATTTTTTGCTGTTCAGCGAAATCGAGTACTCGTTCAATGTCAGAGGCACGTTCGACTCGCACCAATAGCGGCAGTTGTCGCATGATAACAGGCACAAGCGCTTCCAAATCATGTCGCGATAAAGAATAGTCACGTCGACTACCACGAGCAAAACTCTCTCTATTTTTCGAATAGTCTCTTGCATCCTCGAGCGCTTCTCGCAACATGGCCATCGCAGCAGCACGTGAACCACCCGCTAGATCGCTACCCGCCTCGCCTAAACTAACGACCATCGCGGCCGTATCGACTAATATAGCGCCGGTATCGCTCAAGCGCACCACCGATGCTTTACCCGCAAATATTCCAGCACCGTTACTCGGTTGAATTAAGCTGTGCGTCAGCCCTAGGCTGCGATTATAAGCAACTGCGACTGAGCTAGGATTGTAAGCATCACTAATTTGCAAAGAAGCCGTGATGTGTTCATTACTGGTGCTGCTATCGACAGTGTCGGCAACCGAGCCTACTTCTCTGACGCCTAATTGCGTATCGGCATTAAACAAGCCAGCCGACACCGGCCGTCCCTGCGCGTCAATAACACGACCATTTGCTGGTGTAGACAAACCGGTACCGAGTCCAACAACCATTGAGCCTTTGATAAGAATATCACTTAGCTGATTTGCATCTCTAAGCTGGCCATCTACAATTCGAGCGTTCTTAATAAGAATATCAGCCGCATTTGCCATAGACACTAAACTCAGTAACGCCACAAACAGTGTTGTTTTTAAAAGGTTGGTCATGGTCGGTCTCCTTCTGGTGAAATAATGCCGAGATTAAAGTCACTCGTATGGTTTTTCTCTGGATTACTGCGGTCGAACATCAAGGCGCCATCAATCCATACTTTCTCGGCTTTTGTGTAGACGCTCATTGGGTTGCCATTCCATAAAACAACATCCGCATTCATCCCCTTCGCTAAAGTACCAATACGGTCACTGAGTCCCAAAGACTTCGCCGCATTGCTAGTTATCCACGTTATCGCTTGTGCTGGCGTTAATTGCATCCCCATGCGGTTTGCAGCCGCCATCGCCTTACCTACTTCTTGAGGTAAACGTTGAATCTGTATCTCGTCATCTGAGTGAATAATCGCGCACCCCTTGGCTAACTCAATTAGCGCTGCGTTTTCGCGAACCATATCAAAAGCTTCTTGCTTAAAACCCCACCAATCAGCCCAAACTACCGCGCAAATATCATTCTTTGCTAAAAGTGGGGCAACTTTATACGCTTCTACCGCATGATGGAAAGCCGTTATTTGGTAACCAAATTCTTTAGACAGTTCGATCATATTTGCCATTTCATCGGCTCGATAGCAATGATTATGAACCTTTATTTCGCCCTTCAATACTCCTCGCAGAGTCTCCATCTCCAAATCACGCGATGGCGCCTCGGCGCTCTTATCGCCACTAGCCACCGCTTTTTCGTATTCTGTCCATTTCTTGTGATACTCAGCCGCTGAAATCCATGCTGCACGATATCCAGCCATGTTACCCATTCGAGTTCCAGGGCCGCCCTTTTCTCCATAAACACGCTTCGGGTTTTCACCACATGCCATCTTTAGAGAGTGCGGAGCATCAGGAAACTTCATTCCCATCACAGTGATCGATGGAACGTTTTTCAGTACTACTCCTCGGCCTCCAAAAAGGTTTGCTGATCCTGGTAGTATTTGGGCAGTAGTAACACCGCCAGCTAAGGCTTTTTCAAAGTTAGGATCTTGCGGCCACACTGAATGTTCTGCCCAAACTTTTGCCGTTGTAGGAGAAACAATCTCATTACCGTCAGCGTGAGAACTAATCGACGGATTCGGATATACCCCCATATGCGAGTGCACATCAATAATCCCGGGGGTAAGCCAATACCCTTTACCGTTCAGCTCCACCGCTCCGGCGGGAACTTTTAAGTTGTCTCCGAGTGCTACGATTTTACCTTGCTCGAATACTAAATCGGTATTATCTGAGCGCTCTCCATTACCAACTAAAATAGTCGCACCGCGAATAATGGTAGGAGGCGAAGATGGAGTTTGATACGTAGAGGCAAAGGGTGCAGAGTTCTCAAGCTCAGATGTTGCTTGAGAATCAGACAAAGAGGTCGATGCACAAGCGCTGAGGCCGGTAGCAACAAAGGCATAGGTAAGTAGGCGCAGACATCGCGTGCGCATCAGGCCGACTCGCATGGGTATTGATTTAGGCAGGGTCACTCTTTTACTCGATTTAGTTAATTGTGAATCGAGAATAACACAGCATTCTAAGCGGTCACACCACCGCGTCTTCCTACTCTAAATTGACTAAAACTTATGCTTTTCTAAAGGAATATGAAGTAGACCATTGCCAAAAACAGAGTATATTTAAGCGTTTTATAAACGGGCTTATTCCATCGTTTGATCCTGCGAGAAACCAATCGAATGGAATACAGCTTTTCGAACATACGGTTAATGAATCCAACTGGGTCGCCTTGATCATTACGAGTAGCTGTGGCTTTCATTAATGTCGAGCTCATGAAGCTGTTAAACGTGTCAATCAAGCCGAGCTTCATAGGGCGAGTCACATCACAAAAGAGAATGATTCTGTTCTCTTGCGTTTTATTATGAGCTTCATGAATAAATGTTTCATCGAACAAAACATCACCGCCATCTCTCCACGAATGTTTTTCACCGTCAACTAAGATGTAGCAGTTATCACTATTCGGCGTAGATAAACCAAGGTGATAGCGCAAGGAACCGGCAAAGGGATCTCGATGAGGAGTCAACACTCCTTTCGGCGGCAGGCTGGCAAACATCGCCGCTTTAACTGAGGGCACTTGCTCAAGGAGCTCTATGGTTTTAGGGCATTGTTTCAGCGCTGAACCCAAAGGCTCTCCATACCACTTCAGGTAGAATCTCGTCCAACCTGAGCGAAAAAATGAATTAAAGCCTGCATCATTAAGGCTGTCAGCGGCCTTGATATCGCCTTGCTCAGCTAAGGCAAGAGCTTCATCTCGAATTATTTGCCAGTTATCACGTAATGTATCCAAACCGGCCAAGTCTGAAGGGTTCAACAGCGGCTTGTTTGGCAAAACCGAGAACAGATTCATTAACAAATTATAGGGAGCTAGGTAGTTCGTATGTGTAAGCAGCTGCCGAGCTGCACTGAAGCGTACCTTACCTCGAAAATGCATTTGCATAACGGCAACAACATAAATAGACAAAATAATAAGTGCGATATTCATTATGTGTATCTTAATAAATGAACGAATAAATCAGATTGATAAAACGACTTACTATACAAACATTTAGTAGTCACATGGTCAATTATCTATCTTTGCAGCCCTCGCTATTTTTCGACGATGCTTCAATAGCCCAGTTACATAGGTAGAACTGTATACCGTACCGATAACATAGCCCAAAATCACAGTTCTAAAAACCTCAGGTGTGCCTGCGGCGACATTTATCATCCAAGACCCGATAAAAACCGGAGCACAACAAATAATCACGCTTGCCACCGCGCTGACTTGATACCAACCAGTAAGCTTAGATAAAGTACGATAGCTCGCCTCTAGCATCAAGGTCATGCCGAGCGTAATCACGAAACTATACGAGCCCTGAACCAATGCCGCTTTCACAGCGGCTAAGGGGCCATGCATAATGTTCATAAGGAACGCCCAACTGCCGTAGAACAAGAAACCAGCAATTGATGGAATTAAAGACCGCTGCGCAAGCGATAATCGTTCAAATAAAGCCAAAACTTTTAACCAATCGTATTTTTACTACGATTTTCATTTTGCTTTGCTCGTCGAGCGTTTCGCCCCGGTCTTTGCGGGCGCGAAGAATAGCTCTTTTTAGACTTTGGGGCGTTAGTCTTCTTATTTGGGCTTCGGCTGCTCTCGTTAGAAGAGTCTTGAGACGAGTCCTTGCTAGACTTTGACTTTACCGAGCCTCCATTCTTATTGCGACTTTGAGAGCCATTACGCTTAGGATTTTGCCTATTACCATGCTTATTTTCCGCAGCTCCCTTTGAGCGCCCCTGCCCACTCGAATTTGACCTAGATGACTGATTCGATGGCTTCTTAGCCTGCATTTTTTTATGAGGCTTTTTAGGTCTCGAATCTCTAAAATCTCCCTTAGACAACGGCAAATCATTAAGAGGCTGATAGCCATCGAGGTGAATACGAGGTACTTCTTTCTTGATTAATCGCTCAATGGCCGCGAGTAACTTGAATTCATCGTGTCCAACTAAGGAAATCGCTTCGCCACTGGCGCCAGCTCTACCAGTTCTACCAATTCGATGCACATAGTCTTCAGCAACCTGAGGCAAATCAAAATTCACCACAAACGGCAACTGATCAATATCGATGCCTCGAGCGGCAATGTCGGTTGCTACAAGAACTCTAACTTTGCCGGCTTTAAACTCAGCGAGTGCCTTAGTTCTCGCGCCCTGGCTTTTATTTCCGTGAATCGCAGATGCTTCTACGCCCTTAGCAATCAACTGTTTCGCTAAGCGATTAGCACCATGCTTTGTACGTGAGAAAACAAGAACTTGAAACCAATCATTCTCGATAATCAAACGCGTAAGCACTCGAGTTTTGTCTGACTTCTCAACTGCAATTAAGCTTTGTTTTACACTGTCTACTGTACTATTGGGTGGGCTAACCGAAACCTCGACAGGTTTATAAACAATAGACTTGGCAAGCTCTCGAATTTCATTAGAGAACGTTGCTGAAAAAAGTAATGTCTGACGTTTTTTCGGCAGCAGCTTGATGATTCGGCGAATATCGTGTATAAAGCCCATATCGAGCATTCTGTCTGCTTCATCTAAAACCAGCACTTCCAATTGATCAAACTGAATAGCGTTCTGGCTGTGTAAGTCCAATAAGCGCCCGGGAGTGGCAATAAGCACATCTACCCCACCACGCAACTTTTGCATTTGAGGGTTAATTTTAACGCCACCGAATACTACGGCCGACTTAATTTTGAGGTTCTGTCCGTAAGTCTCAACGCTTGCCGCTACTTGCGCCGCAAGTTCACGAGTAGGCGTTAACACTAATGCTCTTGCTTGATTGCCATTGCCTGAAGGTTTAGGAGTACTGCTCAATCGGTGCAAAATCGGTAATGTGAACCCCGCTGTTTTACCGGTGCCGGTCTGCGCTGCTGCCATGACATCTTTCCCTTCAATTACATGAGGGATTGCTTTGGCTTGAATTGGTGACGGCTCATCATAACCTTGTAGGTCAATGGCATCTAATATTGGGTCACAAAGGCCAAGTTCGGTAAATTTCATAAGACTTTATCTCCGAGTAAGTCTATGGCTGGATTGTCGCGCAGATTACATGAAAGGCTTAATGTTTACCATGCAAGAAACTCAATGCACGATAAATAAAATGAATTTCATCCGTGTCAGAATTTGCACAAAAGCAACTAAACTCGACCCATTTTGGCAACAGGAGAAACCTGAAGCCTGCTCTATTGGCGATTCGATACGCCAAACCGGATTAGCGCTTGCTTGGGCATGAAGCTTTTTAGATCAGCGACATAAATAAACGCATGACCATTCCCCACAACACCAAGCTTGAACTCAGATACGCATAAAAACGGTGCAT
>CAKZRZ010000177.1 GCA_937918955.1 uncultured Arenicella sp. | reverse complement strand
TCAGGCATATCTTGTGAAACACGCTGACTGAAGTTCGGTGATCTTTTTTCGAGAAAGGACTGTACACCTTCTTTACCGTCATTCCTACTAACATGAAGCATTGCCAGTGAATCTACGACATGCGCGTCAACTGGGTTGGACAGCGCACTGTTTCTATACATCATTTGTCTAGTAAGAGCGATCGCTACTGGGCTGTGTTGAGCTATTCTATTCGCAATGCTGTAAGCCGCGTCGAGTAGTTCATCAGCCGGTAAGACTGCTTTTACTAAACGCGCTTCTTTTGCTTCATCGGCACTGATGATATCACCGCCATAACACCATTCCAGAGCCTGAGACACGCCAACGATGCGCGGTAGAAACCAGGTAGAGCACGCCTCAGGAGTAATTCCTATCTTATTGAATACAAAGCCAATTTTTGCTCTATCAGAAGCTAAACGGATATCCATTGCGCATACCATGGTGGCTCCAATTCCTACTGCTGCTCCGTTGATGGCCGCTATAATAGGCTTGTTGCAATTGTAAATCGCCAAGGTCACTCGACCGCCGGTGTCGCGCACACCGTCACGGTATTCAGGGGACTCAAGATTCTCTCCCAACTCGGCTATGCTCGGATTCAAGACCTCATTTAAACCGAATACATTATCGCTATCAAAACCATTATCCGATTGAGCCAAATCCATGCCGGCGCAAAAGGCTTTGCCATTTCCAGTGACAACGATTGCACTAACCTCGTCATCAACACTTGCTCGATTAAATGCGTCTTCGAGTTCGTTCGCCATTTCGACAGTAAAGGCATTCATATTGTCTGGCCGATTTAGTCGAATGGTCAAAACTGACTTGGCTATATCATAGTTTAATGTGTTATACATCTGGATTCCTCAGTGGTGGTCGTGCAGAAAGGTCTTTGGTAAATATCTAGATTTGCAAACTTGGTCGCTGAGCTAAATTAGTACGCCAACGAATCAAATTTGTGTGCTCTGGCTTTGCCTGAACTTTTACTATTCTTGCAAAGTCTATCCCCACTACAGCGGTAATATCTGCGTAACTAAATTCGTCGGTCGCTATAAAGTCACGCTCCTCTAAGTGTTCATTCAATCGATCGAAAAACACATTCAAACGCGCTAAACCTCTTGCAGCTAGCTCAGGAATTTGATCGTAATTGTTGGCGCCTGTGATCGCGCGGCCTTTCATCATTGGTGATGAATTGCGTAAAGCTTCAGCGACCGCATACAAACCTTCGAATTCAATTTTGGAGTTCCACGACGCAATCAGGCCTTTCTCAATAGCGGTTTTTCCAAGCATCGGCGGGTTGGGAAACGCACTCTCTAAGTAGGCCGCGATCCCTGAATTTTCAGTCAAGACAGTGCCATCTTCGAGCTTTAAAGCGGGTACTGTGCATGATGGGTTAATCAACTTAAACGCCTCGCCAAGCTGCTCGCCTTGCATGAGGTCGATATTCACTACCTCATGCGGCGCCTGCTTTTCGTGTAACAAAATTCGAGCACGTCGAGGGCTCGGCGCGGTTAAGCAATCATAGAAAATCATAGTTAAATCCTTGGTTGATGTTGGGAACAATTAATCATATAACCCAGCTAAAAAACTGTTTATATTTATAGTTTTAAGTACTACTTATTTGACTGACCGTCGTCTACTTTAACAATCGTGCCGGTCACGCATTCTGAAGCCGGAGAACTTAAAAACAGCAGCGTGGTGTCGAGTTGCGAAGGCTGCCCGATTCGCTTACGTGGAAAATAGCCGGCCAAATCACCCATGCGTTGTTGCATCCCATCGACCATCTCAGAGGCGAATACCCCCGGAGCAATGCCGTTCACATTGATGTTAAAACGAGCCCACTCCACTGAAAGTGCTTCGGTCATTCGAGCGATCGCCGCCTTGCTCACTGAATAGAGTGCTGCGCCATTTCCATCATATTGGTACGCGGCCATACTGGCGATATTGATTATTCTCCCTGGCTGCTTTTCGGCAATCAAACACTTAGCCACTTCGCGGGCCAATATAAACGGTCCTCGCACATTAGTATCAAGTACGCGGTCTATCAACTCAACATCCATTTTAGTGGCTAATTGCGCGTCAGGAACACCGGCGTTATTAACTAAAATAGTGATCGTCCCCAACGAAGAGGCAACATCCTTGACGACCGTTTCAATCGCCGCAGCATCGGTCATGTCGAGCTCAAATTCGGCGCATTCGCCACCCTCGGCTCTAATCAATGCGCTAAGTTCTTCGAGCCGAGCCCGTCTCCTGCCGGCGATTGCTACCTTCGCACCAGACGCTGCTAACACACGCGAAAAGTGCCAACCTAGCCCCGAAGTTGCGCCAGTAACCAAAGCCACTTGGCCAGTCAGATCGTAGGAATTGTTTGGTAGAGAAAAGTCAGTCATTATCGTTAATTAGTTTTTTAATATAGTCGAGGCCGAACAATATAACGCCACGCTGTCGCCATTACGTTTAGAGCGGCAAAAATTACAAGGGCTTGGGGCAATATTTATTGTTAGAGGCTACGATTTTCGATTAGCAATTAGAGCAATCAAAAAAGTTCGATTTGGTCACTAGTGAGAAGGTCAAAGTTCATTCCAATGAAGGGCAAGACGGCATCGGCAATGGGCTTAATCTGCTTATCAATATAATGATCGTAATCAAGCGCACTGCGTTGATGCTCAACTGGCTCTGGGCCATTTTTTGTGATCACGTAACTGACCCAACCTTTGTTTTGATAAAGCTGCGAGCGGCCTAGTTCAAGATTGATGTCATCGGCCAGGCGCGCAGCACGTACATGCGGAGGTACATTTTTAACGTACAGCTCAAGCTTTCGACGCAATTGTTTACGATAGACCAAGCGATCATCGTGCAGGCCTGCACGCGTATCTAGTACCGTTTTAAGGATTAACTCACTCGGGTCCTGGTCATGAAACACGCGGTCATAAAGCTCTGCTTGAAAGTCTTTCGCAAGTTGAGTCCAGTCGGTGCGAACATTCTCTAAACCCTTGAAAATCAATGATTCCTCTTTACTATTAGAATCAACAATCAAACCTGCATAACGCTTTTTACTGCCAGCTTCCTGACCGCGAATGGTCGGCATTAAAAAGCGACTAAAATGAGTTTCAAACTCAAGCTCCAGAAAACATTCCAGCCCAAAGTCTTGTTCTAAGGTCTCGCGCCAACGTTGATTAATCATTTCAACAAGTTGTGAACCAATACTGGCACAGCGAGAGGCATCATAGCCCTCATCCAATGCTACAAAGGTGGAGTCAGTGTCGCCATAGATCACGCTATAACCTTGTTCTTCAATCCATTTGGAAGTGGTTTGCATTAGTTCATGACCGCGCATGGTAATCGAACTGGCTAAACGAGTATCGTAAAAGCGACAACCGCCAGAGCCAAGCACGCCGTAAAACGAGTTCATCAATATCTTTATCGCCTGCGAACGAACTCTATCGCCATTTAATTTAGCTTGGTCTCTCTGTCGCCATAACTCAGTGATGATATCTGGTAAGTAATGTTTGTTTCTGTCGAAAAAGGCGCCTTTGAAGCCCGGTATGCTTTTTTCCTGATTCTTAAGCCCCTCAACAAGGCCCATTGGATCAACCTTGAAGGTTCTTATTATTGACGGATATAAACTCTTAAAATCGAGCACCAACACATTCTTATAGAGTCCAGGAATTGAGTCCATTACATAACCGCCTGGGCTAGCTAAACCTCCATCAGCAGGCAAGTTAGGCGCAACGTATCCGCCGCGATGAAGTTTGGGCAGGTACAGATTTGTAAAAGCCGCTACCGATCCGCCTGCTCGGTCTAATTCAAGACCTGTTATTCGACTTCTTAGAATCAGATAGTTAACAATTTTCGTTTGCTCAAAAATCTCTAAAACGAGCAGACAGTCTTCCAAGTTATACGCGGCAAGTGCCGGCTTATTGTTATGAAAGTTATCGACAATTTCGGCAACACGATCATCGATATTTTGCTCAACTTTCTTTCCTCTCCCTAGCAGTGTTTGCGACACATTTTCAAGAGAGAAACTCTCAAAGTTCCATGTTGCCGAGCGCAGCGCATCAATTCCGTCAATGGTTACTCTCCCAGGTATTGAGACATAACCTTTGCTCGAGTCATTCCTCTGCTCTCGCCAACTTGCCTCGCGCATAGCTCGCCCTAGTTTTAGCTTTAACTTGTAAATACTGGCTCGCTCGAGCAAGATTTGCATATCAAAATTTATGACATTCCAACCGATAATAAGGTCAGGGTCGATCTCACTAAGTCTGGTAACCAATCCTTTGAGTAAGGCCAACTCATCTTTAAACCAGAGAATATGGGCGTCTGAACATTCTTGATATTCTCCGATCATCAGAACTTCAGCGACGCTAAGCTGCTGTGAGGCAAGCCCAATCGAAAACAGCTCTCCGTCCATTGCGCATTCAATGTCGAGCGATAGACAACTCAATCTGGGTTGGTAATCGCTGGATTTGAGCTTGGCATTACGAAACTCGGTATAACCATCACGAGCAATTGCCTCACCTGTAAACTCAACACTGGCATAACTAAAACGCTCCATTAAATAGCGATCGTGCAAGCGAATATCAGCCTCGAACAGCTCTACCTTCGATTGCTTAAGCACGCGCTGAATTTGGTACGAATCTGTGGTGGTGGCGGTATAAATTGCCGATACCGGAGTGCCATCAAATGTGCTTAGATCGAGCGCTTTGATCTCATAGCGAGGTGATGTTGGAGTGCCGGTTTGCCCTATTAAGGTGTCAACATCGCTTTGCGCAATAAAAAAGACCGGCCTTTGCGCCGGAATAATAAGTAAGGCTGGGCCATTGTCGGTCGCTAACCAATATTCAATGTCAGTGCGCCCATAGCGATTAACGCTCGCACGGGTTAATACAAAGCCTTGATGAGTTGCGCTCATAACATTGAGACCTTAATAGATCTGTTCAGGACTATATGACAATCGGTTTAGGCTTGCGCCGAGAATCGAAACTTTGCACTATGGTCTAGCTGACTGCAACCTAAACTTTGACACCAATATCGTGAACTTAAAAAAACATACAACACAACACGGTTCTATTGCGGCGCTTCGCCTAAGTGTAATTACGTCTGCACTACTACTAAGCACTGCGTGCCAAGCAAGCTCAGAAATTGATCCGGCGAAACTGCACGAGTCTAAAATGCAAGACACCACTTCAACAGTTAAACAAACAGCTGATTGCCCTCTTATCAGCAGCAATAACTGGCAAGCCCAACTTGTTTCAGTTGACGGTCAAGAGCAACTCAAGCTTAGTGGTGACATAGAGTTGCCGAACCCGGGGTTCTCGGTGACTATCGAACCTGGAATCGCCGACCGAAGCGTGAAACCCACACAACATTTTCACCTGAAGCTAGATCGCCTAGACGGCTTGCATATTCAGGTAATTACACCAATGAGCGTTGAGCAGCTAAACCCGGCGATCGCCACTGAATACACATCTATTGTGATTCATTGTGGCGATCAAACTCTCTCTACCATTACGGATATTGGAGAGAGTTAACAACGCTAGCCGGCGCGAAACTGGCCCGCCGGAAAAGAGTCACAGCCAAGTTGAGAATATTCTTGCGCATTCCAAAAATCACTGGATTGATAGCCGTGCAGAAACAAAATTGCATAGGCTTCGCATTTATCCTTCTGGCTTGCCAAAAGAGAATCATTTTGAATTTGCGACTTGATATCAGCGATATTGTCTCTTACTTCGGCCATGCGCAAACCACCGTCGGCAATGGTATCAAGCAGCATTACATTGTCACCCGTATTCGACCAAGCTGACCAAGGCGCTTGCTCGCCGCTATAACCCTTGCCAGGAGAACCGGTGTGAGCAAAATTCGTCCAGTAATCCATCATTGCCAGTGACAACTCTTTTCGACCGCCTGCGTTAGTTTTATCTGCCAAGGGTCCAAGGTCAACTCCGCCCTCAAAATCACCAAAAACAAAATTTATTTCTACGCCATGTGCCGCGCCGATCAAAGTAGGCAGATCGGCCAGTAAATTCGATGGTGATTCATCCCAATCGAAACGATAGGCGTATACGGGTGGTGCCTCAGTATTACTTATCAGTTTGGCAGGCTCATCTACTGCACCAGCCTTCCAAGTGTTCGAAACGTACTCAGACACTCGATTATAGTAATCAACATCTTTAATGCTCGGCATCACACCAAACTTCCAATCTACGTAGCGAGGGTTTCTCGCCATAAAGAGCTTTTGTTCATCACGATTAGTACCCAACATCAGTGGCACGTCGTTATAGTTTTGTGGCGATCTAAATAAGTCTAGGGTAGACGCTTTGGGTAATACATGCCCATCGCGCAGCACTCGTGCGATTTGAATATACCCTATGTTTCCGCTATTTTCGGTTGCTAGCTTCATCATCTTTTCTGGTGAGCTAGACCTAAGCAAGCGCATCAGTTCGCGAGAGTCTGTGTTAGCAATTTTTGCTCGAACATCAGCATCTGATAGCTCGGGCTCCAAATCAGAAATAAGCAATGATATCAAACCATTAGAGCTGTTTTTTAAACCAGATACCGGATCAACTAACTTATTGTCTGAATACTCTTCAGCAAGCGTGAGCACTGTTGTGTCGGGCGTGCCGCTTTGACTGATCGCTTTATGAAACAGCCCCTTTGCCAATGGCGAAGCAAGCATTGAATAGACGTTTCGACCACCTGCAGATTCGCCAAACAAGGTCACATTGTTCGCATCGCCACCAAAAGCAGCAATGTTTTTCTGGACCCACTTTAGACTTTGAATAATATCTAATGTACCAAAGTTGCCCGAGGCATCTTCTGGATTATTGGCGGTCTCACGAATTGCATCGTGACTAAACCAACCTAATATTCCCACTCGGTAATTAATGGTTACAACGACAACGTCTTTTGTACCAGCCAAATGATGACCTTGAAAAATTGAGCCAGTTCCCGAATCGTTGCCCCCTCCATGAATCCAGACCATTACCGGCAGCTTTTTTGCAGCCTTATCGCTTACGGCAGATTTTGGCGACCAAATATTTAAACTCAAACAATCTTCAACACCGACCACATCGCCATTTTCACCCTCAACGCCAGCAAGCCCGCCCCAAAATTGCATACACGGCAGACTATGATCGTTCGCTTGATAGGTCGATGAAAAACGATCCAGCGACTGAGTTGCGCGCCATCTCAACTCGCCCACCGGCGGCTTAGCGTAAGGTATTCCGGTCCATGCGAAGGTGTCATAGTTGTCGGCAAAACCAACAATTTCTCCGGCAGGCGGAGACACTTTACTGTCTTGAGCAATCGGCCTTTCGCCTTGGTGGTACAAACCTGCCACGCTCTTTTCGAACAATTGCGGAGACTTATTCGCCGATATATAAGCGAAACCACTGATAATCAGAAGAACCACTATTCCTATCAATATGAGTATTATTTTTTTAAACATCGAATTAGCTCTCTCTTAATTTTGTGTCTATTTTTCATTCTCAATTAAGCGGCGCCTGGCTTTCAACCAGTTTCGCTCATGCTTAAGCAATATCTTGACCGAGCTGAACACGCTTAAGGAACGGTCAGCTTTACCAGAGCTGCCAATGGCTATCAATTGCGCGTAATACCAATATTGTAAGGCAAAACCGCCAATAGTTCGGATCAGTGAAACACGCGAAAGAAAGTCTGCCCATTTTGGCAGCAATTGCATTTTAGATTCGTAGCGTTGTAATTCTGCCAAACCATCCAATAATTGCTGAGGCGCGTCGGTATCTAAACACATTGGGCGTCCGATACCAATAAGGTCAGCCGCCCCACTCTCCAATGCTTGATTCATTGCGCTGGCCTGGCGAAAACCTCCTGTCACCATAAGCGGAATATCGATGTGTTCTTGCATCGCGAGCGCAAAGTCTACGAAATAGGCTTCGCGCATCAGCGTTGATGGTGACAGGTGTTGAGACTCCTCTTCTTCAATGCCCTCAATCCCTAACAATTTGGGTTGTTCATAGGTACCACCTGATATTTCGATCAAATCGATGGTTGCTTCTTGCAGCCAGCTCGCCACTTTAAGGCTATCTTTAAAATCGAAACCACCTTTTTGAAAATCGGCGCTGTTTAATTTGACCGCGACCGGAAAGTTTGGACCTACCTCCTGCCGTATGCGCCGAACGATAGTCAACAATAGTCGTGCGCGATTCTCAAGCGAACCGCCATAATGGTCAACCCGTTGGTTCGAGCGAGGACTGAGGAACTGCGAAATCAGGTAACCATGCGCTGCGTGTACCTGAACCCCCGTAAAACCTGTATCTTTAAGTATCCGAGCACAACGAACGAAAGCTTCGATGACATCGGTAATATCATCTTCGGTCATTTCGACAGGTTGGCCAAATTGTCCGCCAGGCAAGCCTAATTTGACCGCCGACGGAGCCTTAGGCTGAGCGTTCACTGCTTTTTGTGTTTGCCGCCCGGCATGACTAATTTGCGCCCAAACATGATTGCCACTAGTTGTTGCGGCAGCACTAAAGCCTCGCAAAGCCGCCAGCATCTCTGGCCGTGGCTCCCGATCGATGATCACATTGCCAGGCCGTTCTAAATGATCTCCATCGACTAACACATTGCCTGTTAACAATAAGCCCGCACCGCCTGCAGACCATGTTTGGTACAAGCGCTTAAGTTCGGCACTTGGCTCGCCCCTGACAGTTGCAAGACCTTCTGTCATCGCGGCCTTGGCAATACGGTTCGATAATACAGCGCCACAAGGCAACTCGAGCGGCTCCGAAAACTGTTTATTCATAAGGTATGTCTCTTTTTATTATGGCGACAAGCCAATTGTTCAGCGAGA
>CAKZRZ010000176.1 GCA_937918955.1 uncultured Arenicella sp. | reverse complement strand
TGTATGGCGTGGTCCTGCGACAGACGCGCCATTTTGCTCAAACATCGCATTGGTTAACGACCTGAGTTTTACCGTGACGGCGACTTGCTCAGCGGTTGCCGGAGGCGATACCTTCACTCAAGACTTTACGCTTAGTGATTTGATCTAAGCTTTGTAATTTTGTGGCAGATTAATGTCGATGAGATATTGATCAGGTAAAAAAGGCGCATACCAAGGTATGCGCCTTTTTTTTCAAGCAAAGACCTCGCTAACCTAGAACAGGTCGGCATTCATTACTTTTGCCCAAGCTGATATGAAGTCATTAACAAACTTTTCCTTCGAATCGTCTTGAGCATACACTTCTGCGTAAGACCTAAGAATTGAATTGGAGCCGAATACCAAGTCAGCTCGTGTTGCCGTGTAAACCTCATCGCCAGACGAGCGATCGTTCAAACTATAGGTTCCGTCATCGTTAGCTTGCCATGTGTAATTCATGTCGGTAAGTGTGACGAAAAAATCAGTGCTTAGGCTACCGATGTTGTCAGTGAAGACGCCGTGTTTAGAGTCGCCATAGTTCGCGCCAATAACGCGTAAGCCGCCAACCAATATAGTCATTTCAGCTGCCGTAAGGCTCATCAATTGCGCACGATCAAGAAGCATTTCTTCTTGAGAAACTGCGAAGTCTGCTTTGACGTAATTTCTGAAACCGTCATGCACAGGCTCAAGCGCGGCAAAAGATTCGGGATCTGTCATTTCTTGAGTAGCGTCACCCCGTCCTGCTTGGAACGGCACTTGAATGTCAAATCCAGCTGCTTTAGCGGCTTGCTCAATACCGATATTGCCCGCTAATACAATGGTATCGGCAATGCTCGCACCGCTTGATTCAGCAATGCCTTCGAGCACACCCAATACTTTTGACAGGCGTTCGGGCTCGTTAGCGTGCCACTGGTTTTGTGGTGACAATCGAATCCTTGCGCCATTGGCCCCACCTCTTCGATCTGAATGTCGGAATGTTCGAGCGCTGTCCCATGCTGTTGTTACAAGCTCGCTAATTGATAGACCTGCTTCAGTGATCTTCGCTTTAAGAGCGTCAACGTCAATCTTCTTATTACCCGCTGGAATTGGGTCTTGCCATACTAAGTCTTCTTCTGGCGTGTACGGTCCGTAGTAGCATGCTTTTGGCCCCATATCGCGATGTGTTAACTTAAACCATGCGCGAGCAAATACTTTTGAAAATTCTTCAGGGTTCTCGTGAAACCTTTTTGAGATTTTCAAATAGTCGGGGTCTTTAATCATCGCCATGTCTGCGTCGGTCATAATTGGCGTTGTGCGGTCACCCGAGCGATTTGCGTCTTCGGGCATGTCTTCGTCTTTAATATCGACGGGTTGCCATTGCCATGCACCTGCTGGGCTTTTTGCGAGCTCCCACTCGTGGTTAAACAACATATCAAAATAGCCACTATCCCATTTGGTTGGCTTACTCGTCCAGGCGCCTTCAACGCCGCTAGTTACGGCTGTTCTAGCCGTACCATCGCCCTCGTGGTTCATCCATCCGAGGCCTTGGTTCTCAATCTCTGCAGCTTCTGGTTCTGCGCCTAGTTTATTAGCATCGCCGTTACCATGAGCCTTGCCAATTGTATGGCCACCAGCGGTTAGTGCTACGGTTTCTTCGTCGTCCATGCCCATTCGAGCAAACGTTTCGCGCACGTCATGAGCAGATTTCAGTGGGTCAGGTTTGCCGTCGCGGCCTTCAGGGTTAACATAGATCAAACCCATATGAACTGCAGCTAGAGGGTTGTCAAGTGAGCTAGCCTCTTCGCTTGCAAAGCGCTCACTACTGTCGCCCAACCATTCTTTTTCGCTTCCCCAGTAAATATCTTTTTCAGAGTGCCAAATATCTTCACGGCCAAAACCGAAGCCGTATGTTTGTAAACCGGCTGATTCATAGGCAACTGTCCCTGCATAGGCAATTAGGTCAGCCCAACTTAATTTACTGCCATATTTCTTTTTAATAGGCCATAAGAGTCGACGAGCTTTGTCTAAGTTGCCATTGTCCGGCCAAGAGTTTAATGGAGCAAAGCGTTGGTTGCCGGTAGCCGCGCCGCCGCGACCGTCAGCGGTTCTATAGGTGCCGGCGGCGTGCCACGTCATTCGCACCATGAGGCCAGCATAGGTGCCCCAGTCGGCCGGCCACCAAGATTGGCTACTTGTCATGAGTTCGAGTAAGTCGGTTCTCAATCCTGAGAAATCCAATTCTTTTAGCTCGTCAATATAATTATAGGTGCTGCCGAGAGGATTTGTCTTTGAATCATGCTGATGCAAAATATCTAGATTTAATGCGTTTGGCCACCAATCGATATTAGCTTCTTTTGTTTTAGTATGAGCTCCATGAGCTACTGGGCATTTATTCATTTTTCACCTCGTTTGTCTTGATGTGTTGATGTTTCGTCATTTGAAATACAAATCTCGAATCATCATTTTTATAGTTCTTCGCAGTTGCTGAACATGCGCTGAGCGTTGACAAGCTTTGATCGTTTTCTATCAAAAATTAGAAACGTTAAAAAGTATACGGTTAATTGTCGCGTAATTAAATTGAACTAAAATCAACAATCCAATCAAAGTGCCGCTTTTCACTATACTTAAACTAGTATTACGACCATACAAAACGCATGTGTCAATTTAATGAGCCTGCATTACCCTTTAGATGGCCAAGTTATCAGTAACCGTCAGACATTAGTAGCGTGAGTGCCGTTTAATTTTAATATTCAATAGACACAGGTTATGTCTTTGCTTAATGATGTTTCGATATAAACGCGTAACTAATCTTAGCTGAACGTCCGGGGCGACACTGCAATGCCGAAATTATTTCGCATTGCAATATAGTTAAGGTGTTTCGTTTGTGGTTTTATTTATAGGTTTTATCTTAACTATGGCCCGCGTCTCATTTTAATTGGTATAGCTAATGTCGAGACAACCAATATAGATGCACTTTCTTAACTGTTAAATTCCGTTAGCTAGACTAGAGCATGCGTTACCAGAATGGTAAGCTGGAGAAGTAATTGGTGCGGCTTGGTTATATATCTAATAAAAGAATACTGAGTCTGGGGAATTTAATGAAGTGATTAGCGACGCATGGCGCTATTAAAAAATATGATTAAAGCGCGAATTAAATTGAACTTACTGCCTATGCTGATAATCAGTCTCGGTGTCAGCGTTTCCTCATATGCGAACGATCGGGTTCGGATTGAGTCAGAGAGAAGTGGTATTTCCGCGGCTTTAGTTGATCAAGGCGACTACTATTTACGCCCTGATGGGACAAGAATGAAGTTTTATCGTAAAAAGGATGTTTACGTTATAGAAAAGAAACAACGAGGAAAATCTGCTAACGGCATTAGCGCTATGCAGCGCATAAAGTCTCAGTTTGGTTCGCGTGTTAACAAGGTTGAAAAACATCAACTAGGCAGTCTCGATGTTGTACGTATCGATAATCGTGCGGCGACCAAGGCAAGGTCAAAGCAAGCGTTCGATATAAGCCCTCAAATGCTCTTGTCATTAGATGCTTCTATGCAAAGCATGAAGCCGGTTTTTACTACCGAGCAGGGCCAAGCAGATTTACTGTTAATGCCTAAAATAACGATAGAGCTAAATGACTCGGTCGCTAACAAGGACGCGCTCGCTACACTCAAAAATAAATACGGTTTACGTGTTGTTCGTAAATTGCAACTATCGGCTGATGTTTATAGTCTCGCGTTTGATAATTCGAGTATTGAACCCAGCTCGCAGTTCTCAAATGTTCGAAGAATAATGAACGAGAGTTTTGTCTCCTGGGCAGAACCACAGTTTTATGTGAAAGCCCAAAAGGAGCAATTCACTCCGAATGATACCTTGATAGGTGATCAGTGGAATCTAATTAATCAAGGGTTTCGCGGTTCTCGATGTGATACAGACTGCGATGCAAATAATGCGTGGGACTTAGGTGATGCAAATGGTGTTGGCGCGCCGACAGGTGCCGGCATGGTTATTGCGGTTGTTGATGACGGAGTGCAGTTAGATCATCCTGATTTGGACGGTAATATCTGGGTGAATAGCGCAGAATCTGGAGGTACGCCTGGAGTTGACGACGATGGCAATGGCTTTATCGATGATATAAACGGATACGATTTCGTTACCGATGTAAGTCAGACTGTATGTGAGAACGGGCTAAACTTGAATGACGGTGACCTTGGTGTTGGCCCGCTTTCGGCAACAGGGCGAGACTCAAACCCAAGTCCACGCGCGACAGCTAATTGTGTTGTAGCTAACGAGCTTTTGGATGAAGATAATCATGGCACTGCGGTTGCTGGCATTCTTGCTGCTGAAGGCAACAATGCCTTGGGCATTGCCGGTGTAGCGTATAACGCAGAAATTATGGCGATTAGGCTTATATCTGATTTTGACGAGGAGCCGCTAGTGAGTGATGACGAATCGTTTTGTAATACAGCGGCCGAAGCCATGGAGTACGCTGCGCAACACGCCGATGTGATTAATAATAGTTGGAGCTTGCCGATTGTCTGCAGTGTGCTGGATTCCGCTTTAAGTCGTGTCACCACAGGTAGTGTTACGGTAGGCTTGGGGTCTAAACGGACTGGCGGGTCACCTGTTATTTTCGCCAGTGGCAATAATGCTAGTGGTTGGGTAAAGGTGACAGTGCCGGTTACCGAAGGAGAGCATGCATATGAATGGCGCTTGCTTAGAAGCGCTTTCCCTGACGATTTTGAACTCGATGACGATACCGTTTGGTTGGATGATATCGTTTGGCCAGATGCAACTAGTGAGAGTTTTGAAACAGGCATTGGCGACTTTACAACTCAGTGGGTGTTGAATAGTTGTGATGCAGATTGTGCCGATTTTGGAAACCTTGGCGAGGAACCAGTTTGGGATATTGAAACACGAAATCAATTTGTAAGAAGTGGCAATCAATCTGCGAGAATTCAAGCATTTATAGGCGTTAATGACTCCGATTGTGGCAATAGTTATTTACACCAAATTAAAGATGGGCCTGCGGGTGAAATATCGTTCTGGGTCTGGGTGTCTACTGATTTCCAAGTGGGGTCAGACAGATTTGAGTTCTTGATAGATGGTCAAGAGGTTCTAAGTTATGGTGATTTGGCGGCTTTTGGCTTTGTCGATAATCAGGTCGCTTACCCTGCATCGAGCGGAAACCGCTTTTTATCACCGACTGGAGTAATTGCAGTTGGTTCAAGTAAGTCTGGAGACCTTAGCCAAGGTGTCTCGAGTGTGGTGTCCTTAACCGCAGAGGAACGCGCCTCATATAGCCAATATGGTCCAACGTTAGATATAGTCGCACCATCTAGTGATCAACATTTGGGAATCACAACTACGGATAGAACCGGCTTAGATGGATATTCAGCGAGTGATTACACCTCAGGCTTCGGCGGAACTTCGGCTTCTGCGCCAGTTGTTTCGGGTGTAGCAGCGGCAATGCTAGCTGTAAACTCTTCTCTAACTGCTGCGAATGTTAAAGCAATGTTGCGTGATTCGGCTGATAAAATTGGGCGAGTTGCTTATGTTAATCAGCGAAATGACTTTCACGGCTTCGGCAGAGTTAATATGCATTCGGCATTGTTGTTAGCGCAGGGGAATCCAATTTCCTCTCAAGCTCCTCAGTGCGTCAACGTTGCGCTAGATTACAATGTTAATAATGATTTATTGCTATCTCGATATCAGCCTCAGTCTACCGAGTTTTGCCCTGCGATTGGCGAAGTTCCAGCTCCCGAATTCGATGAATTATGTTTGCCGATCCGAACACGAAACGGAAATACGGCCGTAATCTGTATTTGATTTTAGATAACTGATTCATCGTCAGTATAAGTATCAATTCGAATTATCTCAGAGCCGTTCGATTCAATCATGAATTCAATCGGACGGCAGCATATATAGCAGTCTTCAATCGTTTGATGATTACCTTGGCTTAGATCGATAAAAGCGGTGAAAGGTTCGCCGCAATAGGGACAGTAGGCTTGCTGTTCATGATACATGCCATGATAATACCGCTTTATTGTTGAGGCTTTGTAAAAAGCCAAGTCGCCGAGCATGCTATGAAAAATCAGCCCGAATGGTGGGACCCATATTCTTGCCAGCCATACAAAATGAAGGACGAAGAGAAGCCTCGTTCTGGCATGGGCAATGTCTGGGAATACGCCAAAGTCGCGGCGTCAAATTTAGTCGGCTTGCCCGCAATTACTTATGAGACCTTGGCGCTGCAAAAGCAGCCAGCAAACCTACCGTCGAGCGAGTTTGTCGGTTTAAGCATAGCGCCTGATGAAAAATATAAGTCGGCCTTAGTAGAGATGGTCGATGAGCTTGGTGTTAACCAGCTCTTAATGCGAATACCAAGTTGGGATGTAGATGACATAGATCGCTATGTTGCATATTTAGAGTTGTTCCCGCGGAATGAGTTTGTGATCAATATCTTACAAAGTCGCGACAGCGTTAATAATTTGAGCGAATGGCAGCAGCAGGTAGCTAAAATTATTCGCGCTACACAACACATCACTAAAACCTATTGGATTGGTAATGCGGTAAATCGTACTAAGTGGGGTTGTATTCATTCTGGGCAAGCGCTGGATCTACAAGTTGCGGTTGAAGAGTTGAGAGCTGAGTTCACGGGGCTGAAGTTGCTAGGCTCATCGATTATAGATTTTGAACCATTGCTTAGCTGGCGTACGCTTTGGAATTTTAGAAAGTTTCAAATAGAAGGCAATGCAGCTTTGCTTTATGTAAACCGTCGTCACTCGCCCTATGGTACACAGTACGGAGTATTCGACTTAGAGAATAAACTTCGTTTAGCTAAGGCAATGACAAAGTTATCTAATCGTTGCGATGACAGTCTATGGATAACAGAGACGAACTGGCCGTTATTAGACACCAAACCGTACACGCCCAATTCAGGTAACCCTACAAGAACTGTTGATGAAGAAACTCAAGCTAAGTACTTAAAGTGGTACTACCAAATCGCGTGGCAAACGGGTTGGGTTGATCGTGTTTACTGGTGGCAGTTGAT
>CAKZRZ010000175.1 GCA_937918955.1 uncultured Arenicella sp. | reverse complement strand
CTTTTATAAGCCGGAAAATTCAGGCGATGCCCACGCGTGTCGGGCTGAACCTCAAGAACCGTCTGCACCATTTCTTCGCTCGCTTGAACCGTGGCGTGAGAGGTCGCGGCATAAGCTTGCGCATCGCTAATTGAGGATTTTTGATTACCTACAAATACCGGAATATCCTGATACTCGCGCTCAATCGCCGTACCATCATTTGCGCTTGCTATAAGGCGCACCTTCCAAGTTCTACGCGGACTGTCCAGAGGAGGGTCAGACACTTGATGTTCATCACCAAGGTCAAAACAAAACCGCAGCTCCAATCCGCCACCAACAGACACCACAGACGGCACCATCGATTGCTCGTAAATCACATCATGATAGGTTTTACGATTATCGCCACTGCCTCTGCTATAAGTATGAACATTTTCAATCTTGATTTTAGCGTTGTTTTGCAAGCCCGATAATTGACTCAGATTGCTACTGTTTAAACGTATGATTCCGCCAAACTGGCCGCCAATCGCCGCAGGATACGGGTCCAAAGTCAGCGGCATGGGCCCAGTCAATTTGTAAGACCTGCGCCCTTTATACCAAAGCCATGCTAGAAAAATACCCGCGACTGGGAATAGCAGTGCGACCAAGGCTACGTATTCCCCTTTTGAGACTGGCTCGATAATGGCAAACAAGGTCGGCCAGGAAATCAAGTTCCAAATTAGGGCGAATACAAACATCGCCGTATTACCAGTCTTAGCGTTTGACATAATAGTATCGCTATTCCATTCGTCATACCTTGTCCAAGGGCGGTCTGGGTCAGCATCGGCTCGAACTTCACCAAGGTTTCGAAATCGATACATCGCGTATAAGCCGCCTAAACCAATGCCGCCAAACAAGAACAAAAAGAGTGACTTAAATGCCAACAAGCCCCAACGCATTTCACGATCTATAACGGCCTCATTCGGCTCATTTGGGTTGACCCAAACATTCAAGGTTTGTGAACCACCGCGCACACGGCTCAGCTTCCTATTCATATCTTGATGATAAGAGCCAATGTTATCCGAGCCACCAGCAAAACCAACTCGATCGCTGACATAACTCTGCCCAAAATAGTCGTATCGATACCGCGCTGTTGCCTTATAGGTGGTGGAATCGTCGCTATAGCTAGTCTTTAAATCATGCTCAAGTAGTTCAGCTTGCACTGGCTCCCACGATTTCGCGCTCAACCAGCCAGAAATCATAGGTGTCGCACCAAACAAAAAAAAGCCAATACCCGCAGCCGCAAATACACCGCAGAATAAAATGCCAAATAACTTACCCATCAGAAACAGATCCTTTTTCCAAAGTTTTTCATTACCTTTGCTATTCTAACCATGATGAAACTTATTAACAGAGCCAATTTTGAAAAGCTTAAACTTCGACAACCGCTTTATTCGAGACTTACCCGCCGATCCGATCAAAGAAAATAGTCGTCGGCAAGTTCACAAAGCCTGCTACTCATTTGTTGAACCAACTAAAGTAAGCGCGCCATCGCTCTTGTCGTTTTCAAAAGATGCCGCTAACTTGCTTGACTTAGACAGCGATGATTGCAACAGCGAAACCTTTCTCAACACCTTCTCGGGTAACGCTCTATTAGACGGCATGCAGCCTTACGCGATGTGCTACGGCGGGCACCAGTTTGGTAATTGGGCCGGGCAGCTTGGAGACGGGCGCGCGATTAATCTAGGCGAAGTAAAAAACCAAAGCGGTGACTATTGGGCTCTGCAACTTAAGGGAGCTGGCCCAACGCCATACTCTCGCACCGCCGATGGCTTAGCAGTACTGCGTTCTTCAATACGCGAATACCTTTGCAGCGAAGCGATGCATCACTTAGGTGTGCCGACCACGCGCGCGCTCAGCCTAATAAATACTGGCGAGCAAGTGATGCGTGACATTATGTACGACGGCAACGCCGCCTACGAGCCCTGTACAGTTGTCTGCCGACTTAGCCCTAGCTTTGTGCGCTTTGGTAGCTTTCAAATTTTCTCGGCAAGAAATGAACACGAGCAACTAAAACAGCTTGCCGACGTCACCATCAAACATCATTTCGCACACCTGCTAGAACAATTCGAAGAAAGCTCAACAGAGCTTTATCTAGCTTGGCTTAATGAGGTTTGCCAACGTACGGTAAGCATGATTGTCGACTGGATGCGCGTTGGCTTTGTCCATGGCGTGATGAATACCGACAACATGTCGATTCTAGGGCTAACAATTGATTATGGCCCTTACGGCTGGCTAGATGATTTCAACCCTGAATGGACACCCAACACCACCGATTCACAACACCGACGCTACCGTTATGGGCAGCAAGCCAACGTCGCGCTTTGGAACTGTTACCAACTCGCTAATGCGCTTTACCCGCTAATTGAACAAACTGAGCCTTTAGAGGCGATCTTGAACGAGTTTCAATCAAGCTACCAAAATCAATGGCTAGCAATGATGGCGAGCAAACTTGGACTAGAAAATGTTGAAGAGGGTGATCAAGAGCTATTCGAGCGCTTAGAGACTCTGTTAGCGCAAACCGAGACCGACATGACGCTTTTTTATCGCTTACTGGCGAACGACGAACTCTCGGTCGATACCTTTGAGAATGCGTACTATCAGACACCTGAGAATGACTATATCGAAGCGATGACCAACTGGCTTAGCGATTACTCCCTAAGACGCGAACTCGATGATATCGACAATCAAACGCGCTTCAACAATATGAACGCAGTCAACCCGCTCTATGTATTTAGAAACTATTTAGCGCAGCAAGCAATTGATAAAGCCGAACAAGGCGATATGTCGATGGTCAACGAACTGCTCGAGGTTCTAAAAAAACCCTACACCGAGCAAAGCGGCAAACAACACCTAGCCGCAAAGCGCCCAGACTGGGCGAGAACCAAAGTAGGTTGCTCTATGCTGTCCTGTTCGTCATAGAGAACTAGCGGTAGGTCAAATATCGCCACAGCTGCTCTAAGGGGCCGTGCTTATAACGGCTAAGATACAAGCTCGATACAAGCAACAGGGTAACCCACACTAGGGCCACAACTACCAATGCCTCTGCACGATCAAGCTCAGCAAAGTAGTTCAGGCCAAAGCCATAGAACACAAACGTTGCTATCAAACTTTGCGTAATGTAATTGCTAAACGCCATTTTACCTACATTTGCCAAAGCCACCTGAAGACCCAGTACAATCTTCGATTTAACCAAAAGCATCGTAAGCGCGATATAAGCAATCGCGGTAAATAGGCTGCCAACATAATTATACAAAGTACCGATATCACTCGAATATTGCATCGAGAATCCATGAGCCTGATTCTGAACAACACCAAGCGCACTGAGGCTCACGCCAAAGGGTAATAACCAGAGCGCAATTGAGCGATAGGTGCTCGAGCTCAGCGACGCGCTGATAAAACCCGTGCGCAACATAATAACCCCGAGCAACATACACGCTACCACGCGCCAACCGACCATGAATATTCCTGAAAACTGTATCAACATAGCAGATTGAGCGCTGACAATACGCGTCTCAAGCCAACTGCCTTTAAAGGCTTCAATCTCCTTAGCGAGCTCAGCTTCAGACGGTGACCAAAATGCCATTTGTTCCGCCACAAACTCCTCTCCCGCGTAAGGCGCACCCCAGTGCACTAGAACAATCATACAGACTGGCACCATCAATAGGCCGCCAACGATAAAGTACAAGCGCTTGGTCGACATATTGATAAGATTAACTACAACTAAGCCACAAAGAGCATAAGTGAACAATATATCGCCATACCAAATAAGGTAAGCATGAACTAAACCAAACCCCAATAGCCACAACATACGTTGCATGTTCAAGTCGAAGGCGTTCAGGCCCTTGGCCTCAGCACGTTGGTAAAAGATCGCCATGCTTGCGCCAAACAAAATAGAGAAAATAGTCATGAACTTGAATTCGGCAAAGATATGCCCAACCACCCAAAGCCAATAATTAAAGCCTGAGAAGTCACCAAACGCTGTAGGGTTTGTATAGGCACTAAAAGGCGCTGCAAATGATTGGATATTCATCCAAAATATTCCCAACACCGCGATACCACGCAATACATCGAGACTGACGATGCGGTTGTGGCCGATAGCGTTTTTATGCTTGAGCGAACTTGTTTCCATGTTAATCAAACCGGGCTGTGCTTATAAGTTGGTAGATTGCGTAAGTAGTGTAAACTGTATGCGCGTATACTTCTGCGCTTTAGAGTTACACAACAATCTTTTAGAATTACCTGACAACCCTACGAGCTAATTATGAGCACTGAAAAAATAATCATCACCTTATTTGCCAAAGACCGCCCCGGTATTATTCGCTCATTGTCAGACACCGTGCTTGCCAACAAAGGCAATTGGCTAGAGAGTAGCTTATCGCGATTATGCGGTCAGTTTACCGGCATCGTTCATATCGCGGTTGATAGCGGTAATAAGCCCGGCCTCATTAGCGCCCTCGAGACCATGAGTGAAGAAGGCATCATCGTTACCGTGCAAAACGCCGAAGGCGTAAAAACCGACGATGTCGAAGTTAACGGATTACAAATACTAGTCGAAGCCAATGATCGTCCCGGCATAGTCAAGGAGATTTCCGAAGCCTTGGCCACCGAGAACGTTAACGTTGATAATATTGATACCGAAGTTGAAAGCGCTTCAATGGCTGGCTATCAAATCTTTAGAGCGCACTTGTTCTTAGCCATGCCCGAAGACCTAAGTGAAGATGATCTTGAAGACATTCTAGAAGGTGTATCTGATGATGTCATGGTGTCAATTCTTGAGGAATAATACTGCACTTAATAACTTCTTATATATCAATTTTCTTTAAGAAGTAGCTAGTATCCCCTTTAGGCATATTCGGCAGCTCAGCAAAAACTGAGTAATTATTCTTTAGGTAGAAGTCTAGAGCCTGAAAAGTTGTGGTTTCTAAACGAATACCATACACATCTTTAGACGCAGCATATTGTTCCAAGCTTTTTAGCAGCTTTGAGCCCCATCTATCATTGCGATTTTTTTCATCTACCCATAGCCCTTTAATGTACATCCAGTCCCAATTGATCTCTGCAAGGATACCGCCGAGCACGCACCCATGTTGATCTTTAACAAAAGAGGCAACCGTTTCAGAGTAGACCTCACCGGTAAACACTTCATTGTAGCCATCGAGACCTTGTTTAAGAGACTGAAAATCTGGCTGACTAGGTTTTGATGGTTTAGTTAATTTCAAAATAGCTGTTGGCACATAGATAGCTGTTGCCACATAGAGCAGTCTCGCGCGTTTATAGTTTTAGAACTTGTCATTTCTTCACAGGCTACAAGCCCATTCCTGTACCGAACTGGATTAGCAAAATATAAGCGATTACTAGCAATACCATCCCGATCAGTAAAAAGCTAAACGCAGCATTCTTTATCTTTACTCACTCGCCAACGAACAAAATTTATGATCGAACTAACTAAAGAAATAAACGATAAGAAAAATAGAAATAGAATTCCTTCCATTGACTCATTAACCTGCATCAAATTTAGTTACGCTGAAAATGAACACAGCGTTTCCACAATGGATAACTTCTATGCTGCTGTATGTTAAAAAATTCTAGCGCGTTATTTTTTAACATTCTGTCGCACAATAAAACAAAACATACCATACAGACTCAGAATAGCCCAAGTGAGTGTTTGATTTTACCTAAGTAAGAAATTAGCTACGCTACAGTGCTTTATTTGATGCCTTCAGATAAGTAACGCCATTTAGAGCACTCACCTCGAATAGTGCCCCGCCAATCTAACTGCTATATCATAATTGAACTTGAGAGAACTAAATTTGCGCTCATAGTCCATCTTCCTCTGTTGCCGTAACGTGCTGTACTGCCACTCCGTACCTAGCAAAAATAATATTAATAAAGATCAAACCAATTATAGAAGCGGCGATATCATTTGGATCATAAACGTTATTACCTCCAATGTTATGAATCTCTAGCTCCTGTGAGATCACGTAAAACCCAGAAATCAAAGAAGCTAGTAAACATACTCGGCAATTGCTTAACCGAAGACTTAATGCTCTTACCTTAAGCCTTAAAAGCAAAATAAGATTGGTAACAACAAGGGTGCCAACAACCGCTTCGGCGAAGTTAGGAAACGAATTCACAATTAGCAGAGAAGGAAAGCCTAGGTTTACATCGAGTACCCAAGGACGAATTAGTAGTTTATTTAATACAAATAAAACTAAGACAACAAAGAACAAATATCTGAGGTGCTTTTTTACGTCCACAATTGCGAGTAATTTTAACGGCTTTTAACCAATCTATGCGCTGTTGTCATTATGATGCTTATCGACTCTATTAATTAAACTACTTAATACGATTTTTAAAAGGCTCAGATCAAGGTACTTTCGGCCCAATTTTACGAACATCGCCAGTTATTCTATCGACAACATAAAGAATGTTTCCATCTGGTGAAAATGCAAGAGATGTCGGCATCACAAAATCAGCGCTCTCGACAGGGCCATCAACGGTTTTAGGCTCAGGTGTTCCGGCAAATAGTTCTTCTTCACCTGTTGAGGTATTAATACGCACAATTCGCCCTTTATTCGCGATGTAAATGTGTCCGCGTGAATAGTCAATCATATTGATCTTAACGCTTGATGTTCCCACCAGCTCGACTGTTCCACCAGTGATTCGGTATAACTGACGACCTTTGTAATTACCTGCATACAATTCACCATCATCATCACCTACTACGCCAATCACATCACGTAAGCCATTACCTGTTGCTAATACAGCGATATCACCATTCGGTGTTATACGTAAAACTGTCGCACCCTTACCTGAGTAGTTAGCCCCATAAAGCCCAACAATGACATTGTCCTCCTTATCAACATAAACCCCAGCAGGGCCATCTAGGCCAGAAGCGAAAGTGCTGACCGTACCATTGGGGCTAATTCGCCTGATCATATTGGCAACGTAATCGGCCACAAATAAATTCCCTTTTGAATCAAAATCCGAGCCGTTTGCCGATTCAAACCCAGTTGCAAATTCCGATACAACGCCTTCACTAGTTATGCGAACAACACTATTAGTCAAGGGCCCACCAGACACAAACACATCACCGTTTTCGGAAACTGAAATTCCATCCGCGCCATATTTATCTTTAGGAGGAATAATGCTTCGTCTATCGATCTAAACCAGTTTTGGTTTAAACATTCATTTCTAAACTTGCCATTAAGGCTTTCGATAAATGCGTTCTGAGTGGGTTTCCCAGGCTGAATAAACGCCAGTTTTACATGACTCTCTTTTTGCCAGAAGAACATGGCCTTGCAGGTAAACTCTGGCCCATTGTCACAAACAATTTGATCAGGCCTACTGCGTTGCTCAATCAGCCGGTTTAAGAATCGAGCAACCTGATGACCACCAATTGAAACGTCAGTTAGCTGGCCAACCATTTCTCGAGAATAGTCATCGATAACGTTCAGTACCCGGAATCGACGACCATTCGATAACTGATCACTCACGAAGTCCATCGACCAACGTTCGTTAGGTGCACTCGGCACAATCATCGGCATCCTTGGTCGTTTGAGCTTTTTACGCCTCTTGGTACGTACTTGAAGGCCTTGCTCGGTATAAATTCGATACGTGCGCTTCTTGTTTTTAACCAGGCCTTCAGTACGAAGCAGTCGATGCAGGAACAAGTAACCGTAACTTGAATGCTGAGTTGCTAGCTCTAAGAGCCGAGTACGTAACTCACCATCATTTCTTGGTTTAGTTTTGTATCGGTACCCTGTGCGGCTAACGCCTGCCAATGTGCATGCTCGCCGTTCACTGATCGAAAACTCGGATTTTAAGTGAACGACAATTTGCTTTCGACCGGCAGGCGTTACCACTTTTTTGAGAGGACATCCTTCATGGCTTCGTTCTCCAACAACTTCTCGGCAAGTAGCTTTTTGAGCTTGGCATTCTCGCTTTCCAGTTCCTTCAGACGCTTCGCCTCGGAAACTTCCATGCCAGCGAACTTACTCCGCCAGTTGTAGAACGTGCCATTCGATATGTTCATCTGCCGACATATCTCATCGACTTTTACGCCCGATTCATGTTGTTTGATGGCACTGATGATTTGCTCTTCGGTATATCTTTTTTGCTTCATGTTGAGATCTCCTAAATACTAGGTTAATTGGAAATCTCATCCTTGTCATGGTGTTAATATCGGGGGGAAGGTCATAAGTCCTTACCTGAACACCTTTACAGTATTTCTTTAGATAGCCCGCAAATCCACTTTCTTTGCCTATAGCCAGTCCAGATATATCTAGTTTGCTTCCGTCTTGAAATATAAGTTTTCCGGGATAAAAGGCCACTTTCTCTTCAAAAGAAACTAAGTCTTTCAGGGAATATACATTTTTGGACACACCAAATATTGAATGCGTAATTTCATC
>CAKZRZ010000174.1 GCA_937918955.1 uncultured Arenicella sp. | reverse complement strand
GATCAACTCATCGACATCAGCAATAACGGGTTCTATCGAAGCTAACAGAGCATCAAGGATGCCTAAAAACTCGGCCATCGATTCACGTTTCATTCGCAACGCAATTAAGAAAACCGCGGTTTGGACTGAATCAATTTCATCAGACAAAATTGCTGACATCACCTTCGCCGCGTGCGCACGTCCTATATCTCGGCCGCGATCGGGACCGACCGCAATGCTTTGAATTGCGGCTCGCATTGCCTCAATGGCAGAGAGCTGATTAATTTCTGTTTTCATGCCGCGATGATGCCACAGCATGAGTAAGCTGAGGTAAAATACCTGGATGCAAAATTACCCTATTTTTGTCGATCTTAAGGAGCAAGCCTGCTTAATGGTAGGCGGCGGCCCTGTGGCACTGCGTAAAATTCGCTTGATGTTATCGGCCGGTGCAAACATTACGGTGGTCGCACCTGAATTATGTTCCGATTTAGAGGACGAGTTCGGCGAACAAATCGTGCATCACGCTCGTAAATTTGAAGACAGTGATATCGCAGGCTACCGATTGATCACCGCCGCTACCAGTGACCCCGACGTTAATCGACGAGTATCTGAGTTAGCCCAATCGGCCGATATACCCGTCAATGTCGTCGATCAACCAGAGCTTTGCAGCTTCATCACACCTTCGATCGTTGACCGGTCTCCTGTTTTAATTGCGATTTCAACCGGCGGCGATGCACCCGTGCTCGCCCGAATGTTGCGTACCAAACTTGAAGCCTTTATTCCGGCAAGCTATGGAAAGTTAGCGGCAACCATGGGGAAATATCGCGATGCCCTCAAAAAAGCCGTTTCTGAAGAACGCGACCGACGGTTATTTTGGGAGAAAGTAGTACAAGGCCCAATTGCGGAGTTGTTCTTTTCAGGGCAGTCAGCCGAGGCTGAAAAAATGCTGCATAAAAAAATTGACAATAGCAGCGATGAGCAACAAACACTGGGAGAAGTTTGGCTAATAGGCGCTGGGCCAGGAGACCCTGACCTTCTCACGTTTAGAGCCCTAAGACTAATGCAGCAAGCTGATGTTGTACTCTACGATCGTCTAGTGAGCGAACCGATTCTAAACCTCACGAGACGCGATGCTGATCGGATCTACGTAGGAAAACGCCGTGCAGATCATGCTGTTCCACAAGGAGAGATCAACCAATTACTAGTTGATCTTGCAAAACAAGGGAAGAGTGTCGTAAGACTCAAAGGCGGGGACCCGTTCATTTTTGGTCGTGGTGGAGAAGAAATTGAGTTACTTGCCGAGTCAGGCGTGCCTTTCCAAATAGTTCCTGGGATCACAGCAGCGAGCGGATGTGCTACATACGCGGGCATTCCCTTAACTCATCGAGACCATGCGCAGTCTTGCGTGTTTGTTACCGGTCATTTAAAGGATGGTAGCGTTGATTTAAATTGGAATATGTTAGCAACACCCAATCAGACTGTGATTATCTACATGGGCTTAGTAGGCTTGCCGCATATCTGTCAAAAATTGATCGAGCATGGAGTATCGCCAACAATGCCCATAGCGCTTGTTGAGCAAGGCACGACACAACGGCAAAAGGTTTACACTGGCCAGCTCGACAACATGCCTGATTTAATTGCAGATCAAACGGTAAGCGCACCAACGTTGATTATTATAGGGTCGGTCGTAAATCTACGTAATAAGCTCGCTTGGTTTAGCCCTGAGAGTTAACACTCCTCCCCGAAACGTTGATTGTAAGTACAAGGCAAAAAGAATGAATCCGAATGCCTACCCCATTTATCGACTATATGTCAGTTAAGCCTACTACATTTGGACTATTTACTAATACCTAGCACTGAGTTTCAATACTGGCGAGAGAAATGCACGGTTATAAAGACTAACTGAGCATTCGGTGGGGATTTTCGCTTTTTGCAGACCTAAAGTAAAAAGCAGGGTAAATCAGTAACTATCCCCATGGTATTAAATTTTCAATTGTCCCCTACTACGATTGAGGATTACGACATCTAAGGCGAATAGCACCTGCAGCGTTTGCGCAGAGCCGATGGAGGAGAGAAGGGATGGAACTTAGCAACACACTTTTTGGAAACGATATCAATCGGCAAAGCAGCCGTGCGCATAGCAAATTAGCTGTTATTGAGTATTTTCCCCAGCCTATATTTTTACTAAGCAAAGATTTGAGTGTGATCGAAAAGAACTCACAAGCTGAACGTGCGTTAGCCAATCATTGGGTTGGGCAGGTGCATGGGAAATTACATTTTAACAATCAACAACACAATTCTCAGGTTACACAAATCATCAGCACTTTGCTCGCGGCGAGACAACAATCGAAGACGCATGAAATGCCGACGAAACGTTTTATTCTACGCAATATTGATATGGAGTTCAGAGCATACACATTAACGCTAGAATCACCTGAAAGTGACAATGTACTATTGTCTATTCAGGGCGATATAGACTGTAGCGAATCGAAGTTACAAAGTATAACCAGCGCTTTTTCGTTATCTTATAGTGAAGGTAAGATTATAAAACTCATGGCAGATGGATTGAAACCCAAGCAAATAGCCTATGAGCTAGGGCTTTCCTTAAACACAGTTCGATCGCACTTACGCACTTTGTACGCCAAAATGCAAGTCAGTGATTACAACCAAGCTCTGACAGCAACGATTAAACTACTGGCCTGAGCCTTAACACCCTAGACTTTTACTTCACTCGCTTTACGCTTAAGACGACCTTGCGCCAAATAGTGCTTCGATCTTCGAAAGTTAGGGCCGGTTTCGCGGAAATATTAACAGTCATTTCACTGGTAGTCTAAAAAGCCAAAGGCTTTTGAAGGAGAAGCGGGGCGAGACAAATTTTAGAGCGGTGAAAATTCAAAAATAAGCGTATCACTATAGCGCCCAGCCATTGCGCCCTTTGGGTCCCCAAGCGTTATGGTCATCGGAAACGATTCTCCCTCGTATGTTTTTGGTAAATCAAAAGTCTTGTTATAGGTTTTGCTTAAGTCTATACCTTCATCATCCAAAGCTACCGAGTACCTAATCATCGGAGCCTCATCGCCCTTTTCTAAGTGAATTAAGGCTCCGAGGTTTTCCGAAAAAACACTCAAATTTGCGGGAGTGTTGGCACGCAACTGCACGTAAACGAGCCGCTCGGCGTTCTTCTTTGCTATTCCAAAATCAACTGAGCTCATACTTCCGACCTTACCGTACGCACCCGTTGTACCCGACAGGTTGACTTGCGCTCTAGGTAGAGACTCCAAGACCAATTGAGATTGCCAAGCCACTAACGGATTTGCAGAGCTGCTAAGATCGAATACCTTAAACTCCATTTCCAGCACATGATCTGCCGCTGCGGCAACAGCATCCTCAGTGATCACAGCATTAAGTGTGTATTCACGCGATACGCTAGGCTCTAAGCTAATATCAAATGCCCCGTCAGCTTTGGAACGAACAAGGTCAGTTTGATTCTCGGCCGAACGCAATTCAAACTTAACGCCGGTTGAAGAAAATTCATGATCGAATGACGGCAAGCTATCTTGCTCCGAAGCCTGCAGCACCAGTTCGCAACGAACACTGGATGGGTTGTTTAAAATGAAAGTAATCGATTTGCCGGCTGCTCCGGCTTGAAAGGGGTCATAGTCGATGGTAACCCGGTCATCTGCTTTACCGAGCTCAACAACGCAGGGTTCGCCTCCCTGGATAGCGGATTCGTCAAACTCTTGGGAGTCTATATTCTCGTGGTTCTGCGCAATAGCATTAGAACTTAATGGACCAAGCTGAAGCGATATTGCAAATATCAATGCGCTAAATACGAGCGTATGTCCACTCAATAAAAGTCCAAACGCCTTCAGTGGCAGAACAAGTATGTGGCTAATTGGTCTCATTGCTTACCTTTCCTAGATTCACTAAGCCCTCTGACTTTTTGTCGATTTCAAAGGTAGCAAAAACTTCGTCCTCAATAATAATTTCATAGACACCCGCACGAAGTCTATCTGCTACAAAACGCCCTCCTCGATTAGTAAATAGTGGCCGCTGAAATTTATCATCCTCAGGCTTCGCCCCCTGCGGCGACACCATGCCTGACACAAGTGCCAGCGGTTCTCCATTTTTGATTAGAAAACCCATCGCGGTACGAGAAGCATCACTGCCAACAGGCGCAGTGAACGAGCTACCATGACCAGGGAATACGGTGATAGCTCCTTCGCCGATATCGTATCCAAGCGGAAGTGGGTCCACTGACACTTCAAATCGATTAACTGAATAGGGCCTGGAGATAGGAATAACAGCTGGGCCGAGCAGGCCTGGCCGAGAAACAAATTGACTTCCGTTCAGAATCTCAACTTTAGAATCGCGCAGCGACTTATGTTTCTTTGCTAGTACAAAGCCTGATTGAATCGGCCGTCCGATGCCTACACTACCATTCGATACGCCAACAAAGCTCGCAATTCGCCACTGAGTACGGTCTAGGTCAGGTGTGTCACTTTCCTTAGAGCTAATTCGACTATGCTGGATCGATGATTCAAAGCGGTTATGATTATAGTTGGCCGCTAAGCGTGCACGCCGATCTCTCTCGCTGTCCCTCATTTGTGCACTAATATTCAGGCCTTCTACTTGAGCTTTAGATCGCCGGCGGAAGTCAAACTGCATTTGATCGTCGGTACTATTGTATTGAGCTGTAGATGAGTAAGCGCCAGCGGGTCGGTAGCCAAGTGTAAAACCAAATCGTTCACTCTCAACACCGGCGACAGAGTCACCAAGAGAAAATGTTGCACCAAATTGAAAATCACCAACTCGACGACTTATATTGCCACTGATTGAATGAGATCGCCCTCCAGTGAGGCCACGGGTTTCGGAAGATGACATTCCCATCGTCGCGCTCCACCCTCGTTGACCTATCCAGCTCGCTTGTATGGCGTTAGACCATTTTTGAGGCGCGAAGTCTAAATCGTCGAAGGCACTCTGAAAAAACTCGGTGCGATATTCGCCGTTGGCCGATAGCCGCAAGTCATTTGCTGCAAAAAGTGAAAACGTATTTCGATAACTTAGCCTTAACGCTGAACCGCTTTGTTTATGATCCGCGTGATAGCTGCCGGCAAGTTCTAAATCAAAGAGCCCGTAATCACTCCCATAAGTCATGAGCAAGCCCAATTGCTGAGCGGTGTCTGTCGCCTGTAAGGTTGCACCTGCCGAAAGTTGACCAGTTAAACCTTTTCGATAATAAGCAGTCGCAGACAAGTCTTCACTGTACTTCAGCGCCTCTAGTCCTTGTCTCTTACCAAAAAATACACCGAAGTCACTCAAGCCAGGAGCTAACAGCTCGCTTCCACCGTATACGTCAAAATTAAGAACCTCTCGTCGCCCTGACCGCCCGATAATTTCCAAGCGGATATCGTTAGAACGGCTCGTAATCGGAAAATCACTTAAGGAGTATGATCCTTGATTAAGCTCAACTGTATCGACTAAGACCTCATTGACGTAGACTTCCACCCTCGAGTCTTCATCGAGGCTAAACCGGCTACGTCCGGTCGGGCGAACTATCTGAAACGGCCGAATATTTGAATAAGCTCTGTGCAAGCCCAAACCTAGTATACGTTGACTACCTTGGAATGCACGGGCTCGTGGTGTGATTTCGCCGGCGCTTAAGCGAAGTGCCGAGTTAAAGAAGTCCTTACTCGCAAACACGGCAGTGCGATCCCAAGGCTCATCATCATTACCATTGTATCGAGCACCACCTTCAACTGTTACGCCGCCAAATCCTCCGAGGTTAATCAAGCCATTGAGCGCTACTTGCGGCGAATTCGATATTTGCTCGTCTCCCCGTCTGTCTAAAACTTGCGATGCAGCAATATTTAATCCCGCAGTAAAATTGGAAGCTTGTTGATACAAATCTGGGTTCGGACTCGCAGACCTGCTCTTGAGTGCGTACGACTGAGTAACTAGGTCACTGGCTTTCAAGGACACCTCAATACTCAGACTTAAGGGGTCAAACTTTGCTTGCAAGCCTCCATTTTCGATCCTATCAAAATCAACAAATTCATCTAAGCCGGCCAAACCCCGCTTGAGTATATCGAAACTCTTCTTACCAAGGAGCGGCTTTAATATTTGCTTAAAGCGCTCTTGCTCCACAACGCCGGTGTTTTTTCTTGGATCAATTTTTGCGTTCACTTGGCCGGCATATTTACCATTTACAACAACTCCTAAAGAGAGAGGCATTAGATTTGCTTGCGCAGATCGCGTCGATTCCTTACTAGATTCAGACTTTGAACGATCACTTGAAGCTATCGCATCACTTTTTGCTATCACAGAGCGAGAGCTGCTTTCAGCAGAGCTCTCAACAGCGGCCGCGAGAAGTGCGAACTTAAGTAAAACAAAGGAGCTGACCCTAAGCAACAATTTGATTTTAGCTAGTAAAGCCATCACCTCAACTCTCCCTGTCTCTCACCGATCGAATTACTAATTTAAAACAGTCACGAGAACTCGGTTACCTTAGTTCAACGGCCACTATTTTCTCGATCTTTCCCAATCCTTCTAGAGCATCTGGCTTTATCTTCATTGTGCGTTTTGGTGCGCTTGGGATCTGTGCCCCAAAGGTTCCTGTGTCCAATGACTCAATTGCCACGGTTTTGGTTTTATTATCTTCATCAGAAATTGTCCACTGCATTTCTTTAAGCAGTGCGGTTCCTTGCCCGACGTTTTCGATTGAGAAATCGAGGCCGTTTTCAAGCGATTGCTCAATGCTACTAATCAGTAGATCTGGTTTAGCTGTTTGAGTCTGTACCAATATATGGCTAAAGAAGCTAAGCCCAATTTTCACTTGACTGGTTACATCACCACTCGCTTTGCTACCAACCGCCACCGGCAGTTGTTCTATTTTCACGGCATATACTCTACCGACATCGAGGTTTTGATCACCGACATAGCGCACTTGAACGACTTGCGAGCGACCTGGAGGAATGCTGGTCTGCATTGGAAAAATCATAAGGTCCTCATACTCTTCTTCTCGACTCACCACGCCATCTTCATCGGTGGTAACACGCAACCCGCTCAGCTCTAACGCTAGGGCAGAAGAATCTGTATTAGTAATAGTGAGCTTCATAATTGAGCCATTCCCATCGGGCTCAATCGTCTTAATCATCGGCTCAACTGAGTAAGCTGCAGCGCGACCACTAAGAATAAACATTGCGGATAAAACGAGACCTAGTACAAACGATCTTCTAGACATTACTTTTAAGCTTTTCATAACCCCATCCTTAATTTGCATCAATTTTTTTTAACTCACGCCACTGGCGCGTGATAGCGAAAAGGGTTGCTTCGTATGAAGCAACCCTTCTCAGATATTAAACGAATATCGTTCGCTTAAAGGCCTGTAATAGAGAACTCGAAGCTCTCTGAGTAGTCACCGGCTGGTGCATTGCGTGCAGGGAATAGCACTTGGCCTTCAACAAATGGACCAGGTGCTTCAACGTTTACGTCCATTTTAAAAACAGCATCTGCTTCGTTTGCCAACACTGGGCTAAAGAAGCCAATTGTTGAGCTATGCGTGCTGCCTGGAGATGTATCGGTGCGAGCGATGTCTAAGTCGTCAACGCCATCAACGTCCAGCAACATTGTATAGTTAATTAAGATGCCCGCCGCACTCTTCAAATCACCATTTAAAGGAGCAATCGTTACAGTCGCGCCACCAGGAGTGTTACAACGTAAACCGATGTTAGCGATTGTTTGATCATCTTCTTCTGCAGTTGAGATAGTGCCTGAAGAGACTTGCTCTAGGTTAATAGTACATGCCTCGGCAACAGTAGCGCCAACGTCTAGCGAATCAGCTTGAGCTGAGCTAACAGCAACTAAAGACGCAACAAATAATGATAGTTTGGTTAGGTTTTTCATTTACATATCCTCTATGAATTAATACATGGTTTAGAAAAAGGCGAGGCCAGTTAAAACCGTTTTAAAGTGGGCTTTGAATCCTTTAAAGCAACTCTAAGTACCCCAATTACGATCCCCGAACACTCAACCTAAATTAGTGACCCTGATTTAGTGCCACCATCAAAATCTTAGTAGAAATGTAAAATTAAGATAACGCCAAGAGTGTTAAGCAATAAACACTATCGCGCCCAACCATCCATGATGAGTATTAGTATTGATCATTATTTGTATTCAATGCTGTGATTCACATATGTAGATAATCAACCTAAACCATTAAACAAACTCATCCATATTATTCATCAATATTGATGAATAATATGGATGTAGTTAGAAATAGCTAGGTTTGAAATTTACTTAAGAGGGTTGGCCAAGAGCTCGATTGCTCTAAAGCTAATCGATATTTGCTTGAAATTTTCGGGTATGTCGACAGTCCATTGTTCATCCATGACATTTCTTAATTGCTTCCCTTGACTGGTCTCAGCATTAATACGGATGCCCTGAATCGATTCTCTTGAGAACTCCTTAATATCGACGCTGGAGTTTTGATAGTCTTTTTGTTTGAAGCTCTGAAAATCTGACAACGGAATTATTACTCGCAACCATTTATCAAACAGTAGAGACTGATCAATTTCAATAATAGACTCACTATTAAACGACTCTGATGATTGATCTAAAGCACCATCTCCGAACAAAGTAATGCCTAGATTAACTTTGCCTTGATCAACTTCTGTAAGTTGTTGAACGCTCACGTAATCTGAATACCGATGTTTGAGTTGCTCAGCGCTCAATACGCGTGTGTCAAGACTGTTTAGACGAACATCCATTAGTACATGAGCGACATCACCAAAACGTACATTGTGGGGGGCGAACTGCGCTTCTAAACCGGTGCTATGCTGACGAGTCCAATCACTGAGTTTTACTACCAAGATTGTATTTTGAACGAATACGTCATTGCATATAGGGTCTTGAACATAACCATCGGACTTCAAATTTAGCGTACTAGTTGAGCCGAGATTAGAAAACTCCTTTTCATACTGCGGGTTCGCTATGTGACTCCAAGCGCTCAATTTATTCTCTCCTTTTCCGAGCACGATATACAGCGAATTCTCGTTCGTTTCTACATCACATCCATCTAATACCTTCACGCTCATCGAAAATGCGGGAGTCGCGGCTAATAACAACAGGATTAAAATCGTGTCTCTTACTTTATGATAACGAAGTGTCATCTGTATCATGGGTATATCAGCTCCAATATTCCTATCAAGAGTTTATTTGACTCGATCATAATTAGATCTACTAAAACGCAAAAGGCCCCGCAAATGCGAGGCCTCTCGTGAAAATCGGATCTAAACCAAAGGTTATGCAGCAACGATGCTTACATGCTTACGGTTTTTAGGTCCTTTAACTTCAAATTTAACAACACCTTCTTTAAGCGCAAACAAAGTGTAATCTTTGCCCATGCCAACATCAGTGCCAGGGTGGAAAGAGCTTCCACGTTGGCGAACGATGATAGTGCCTGCGTTGATGTGTTGACCAGCGTAACGTTTAACGCCAAGACGCTTGGAATTAGAATCGCGACCGTTCCGTGAACTACCGCCTGCTTTCTTATGTGCCATTTTCTATATGCCTCTAAGTTCGCCTAGAATTAGCCCTTAGCCAATTCAGTTGCTTGTTTAACCCACTCATCACGCTCGATACGACCTTTGAAGTTCAACTCAGTGTCAACGCGCTCGATGTCTTCTGCTGTAAAATCAGCAATTTGTTGGAAGGTAGTAATACCCATAGCTTCAAGCTTACCAACGATTACTGGGCCTACGCCAGAAATTTTGCTTAAATCATCGCCACCTTCAGCTTTAGCTGCTGCTTTTTTAGGAGCGGCTGCTTTCTTCGGCGCTGCGGCTTTTTTCGGTGCTGCCTTCTTAGCAGCGGCTTTACCACCAATGGCAGTAATCTCAAGCTCAGTATAATTCTGACGATGGCCAGTACGAGTGCGTGAGTTTTGACGACGACGGAACTTTACAATACGAAGCTTCTTGCCGCGGCCATTGCTAAGTACAGTTGCTTCAACAGTTTTGTCCAAAGTAGGCGTACCCACTTCAACACTGTCTCCGTCACCAATCATTAATACGTGATCAAGAGTAACTTTGTCGCCTGTTTGCGCATCCAAAGACTCTACTTTCAATTTGTCGCCAACGGCAACGCGGTATTGTTTACCGCCAGTTTTAACTACTGCGTACATTTAAATACTCCGGCTTTATCAGCCTAATCGGCGTTCTGAAGGGGTAATAAGCGAGTAAAAGTGCTAATTATCTTTCTTCCACAGACGGACCCAGCGAACAGGGCAGCAATACTAGTGTTTACAAGGGCTTAGGTCAACTAATAGTAAGCAATAATTAACGGTTTTACTCAGTCTTAAAATGCCAAAACGTGTGGACAAAAACACCACTTAAAAGCAATCGTTTTTCACTCCGCTGCGTTATAATCCAAGGCTATGACATTGAGCCCTACTCCAATTTCCGACACTAAGTCGAAAACCATTGATATTCAATCAGTTATATCGCTCGTTAGCGCCGATATGACTCTAGTAAATGGGACCATCGCATCAAATTTGGACAGCGACGTGGCCTTAATCAATCAACTTGGCGCTTATATCGTTCAAGCTGGAGGTAAACGGCTTCGTCCAGTAGCTCTGCTACTAGCCGCTAAAGCGTGCAACCCCGAACAACCAGATACGACCTCCGACCAGACCTTACTGGCTGCAATTGTCGAATTTATTCACACGGCGACTTTGCTTCACGACGATGTAGTTGATGAGTCCGAAATGCGACGAGGGCGTGAAACTGCTAACGAGGTGTTTGGCAATGCAGCGAGCGTCCTAGTTGGCGACTACCTTTACTCACGAGCGTTTCAAATGATGGTCGAGGTTGGCAGCATGCGCGTGATGGAAATCCTTTCTCGCACGACTAATCAAATTGCCGAAGGCGAAGTAATGCAGCTAATCAACTGTGGTTCTGCCGAAACCACGGAAGCTCAGTACATGGAGACAATTCAATCTAAAACGGCCATACTTTTTGAGGCCGCTACCCAATTAGGCGCAGTAATTACTAAGCAAGCAAGCCCTGTAGAGGACGCGATGGCGGCTTATGGGCTGCATCTCGGTACCGCATTTCAGCTTGTCGACGACATACTTGACTATACGGCTGATGCTGAAGCCATGGGTAAAAACGTTGGTGATGACCTCGCTGAAGGGAAGCCAACCCTGCCTTTAATTAACGCAATCGAGCGATCCGAAGGCGATGATAAGCTGTTATTAGTAAATGCGATCACTAACGCCAGTCGAGAGAACCTTGATGCTGTATTGGCGATTATCGAAAAAACAGGCTCCTTAGCCTACACTGCACGCGCAGCGCGCGAGCAAGCAAAGCTAGCACAGCTTGCGCTAGATGCCTTGCCCGATTCAAATTATAAATTAGCCTTAAGTCAACTCGCTGAATTTTCAGTTGAGCGAGCTTACTAGTCGCAAGCTGACTGTTTAGAAAGCTAATTGCCCTCTGATTTTACAGTAGGATAAAGCTGTTCGAGAGTTATAGATTTCCCACCGCCTATTACAACTCGCGCGTGTGAACGATTAAGATCTCGCGGCCTCTTAGCTCCACAAGAATTAGCAATAATACGAATCTCTTTCTCTAGATTTTTTAAATAGTTTGCTACGCGCTCCTTTTTGTTTTCGACAACCAAACCCTTTTGTAAATCTTTATCGTGAGTAGTAATCCCAGTAGGGCAAGTATTTTTATTACACTGCAATGCTTGGATGCAGCCAAGGGCAAACATTGGTCCACGTGCGGTAGATACAAAATCGGTACCGACGCACATAGCCCATGCCACTTCGGTTGGGTTCACCATTTTACCAGAAGAATTTACTCTAATACGCGAACGGAGTCCGTATTGGTTTAACTTGTCGACCAACATCGGTAGGCTCTCCTTTACAGGCAAACCCATATCATCCATAAGCGACATAGGCGCGGCACCTGTTCCGCCATCAGCGCTGTCTACGCTGATGAAATCAGGCGCAAACTCTAAACCTCTTTTACAAATTAACGAAAAAAGATCATCAAGCCATTCTTCGCTAGAGATCACGGCTTTGAACCCAACTGGCTTGTTAGTAACATCGCGAACATGTTTTATCATGTTACACAGGTCGTCATTATCATTCAGTTCCGCGTGCCGATTCGGACTAATTGCCGATTCTCCAATTTGCAAACCGCGTATCTCGGCGATTTCCGCAGTTACCTTTTCGCCTGGCAACATCCCTCCTTTACCGGGTTTCGCGCCTTGGCTTAGCTTTATTTCGAACATTCTTACGTTCTCTATCTTCGAGATGTCTCGAAGTTTTTCATCGCTCAAGCCTCCGTCCTCAGCTCGCACACCAAATTTACCTGTCCCTATTTGGAACACGACATCACAACCGCCTTCTAAGTGATAGGGTGATAGGCCACCTTCTCCAGTGTTGATCCAACAGCCAGCCTTTTTTGCGCCATGCGATAAAGCTTGAACTGCAGGCTTAGAAATCGCACCAAAACTCATCCCTGAAATATTTACTAATGATCCAGTAGTGAACGGAAAATCACAATAACCTTCGCCTAAAGTAATCGATTTTGGTGGAAGCGACTCATCTGTAAGCGGCGGAAATGGTGAATTAACAAACATAACCGTGCCTTCAGGCCGAAGGTCACGCGTTGAACCAAACGCAACAGTTGAATCAATATTCTTTGCTGCGCGATAGACCCAAGAACGTTGTGCGCGATTAAACTGCATCTCTTCTCGATCCAATGCGAAAAAATACTGTCGAAAAAATTCCCCTAGATGTTCGAAAAAATATCGGAAACGCCCTATTACTGGGTAGTTTCGCCGAACCGTATGCTCCTTTTGAGTACGATCAATAATATAGAGCGCGAGTACATACAGCGCTAGGAGCCCTACTAGGAATACAAATAAAACTACAGCGTAGGTTAAAAAATTTGCGGCAAAGGATGTTAAAGCACTCATGAGTCACCTCCTGTTAGGACAAAACTAGTTTAACAAGAGAACACAAGTAGGAGCATCTAAATACAAATATTGTTTATTCAAAAAGGGCCGGCTACTGAGGAGCACAGAAACCGTAATCACGCAGACAAAAAAAGCCTGCTCTCAATTAAGAGGCAGGCTTCTTTTGCGGAATAACAAACCAGCTTAAGCGGCGTCGTCTTCCTCGAAGTCTTCTTCAACCTCAAACAAAGCAGCATGCGCTTCTAGATCGAAATCAACCAATTGGATATACGCCATTGGAGCGTTGTCGCCAGCACGATTACCGCACTTCAAAATGCGAGTGTAGCCACCCGGACGGTCTTTCATACGCTCGCCGATTTCATCAAACAACTTAGCAACAATGTCACGATCACGCAATTTCGCGAAAGCGTTACGCTTGTTAGCAAGCGTAGGCTCTTTACCCAGTGTGATCACTGGCTCAACAAACATACGAAGCTCTTTCGCCTTCGCCACGGTAGTTTTGATTTGCTCGTGCTTCAACAAAGACACCATCATGTTGCGGAACATTGCTTGACGGTGGCTTGAGTTACGGTTGAACTGACGGCCTGATTTTCTATGTCTCATGACAGAAACCTATCTCTTTAAAATTAATTCTAGCTATCGCTGTCTACACGTAGTGCAGCTGGCGGCCAGTTTTGTAATTGCATACCCAAAGACAATCCGCGTTGTGCGAGTACGTCTTTGATCTCAGTAAGTGATTTTTTACCCAAGTTTGGAGTCTTCATTAACTCTACTTCTGAGCGTAATACCAAATCACCGATGTAGTAGATGCTTTCTGCTTTCAAGCAGTTAGCTGAACGAACCGTTAGCTCTAGTTCGTCTACTGGGCGAAGCAATACAGGATCTACTTCTGGTTCTTTCTCTTCTTGCGCTACCGCAGCAATCTCTTCCAAGTTAACAAACACTTGAATTTGTTGGCTAAGAGCAGTCGCTGCTTTGCGAATCGCATCTTCAGGGTCGATAGTGCCGTTGGTTTCAATCTTCAACGTAAGCTTATCGAGGTCAGTACGCTGCTCTACACGAGCGTCGTCTACTGAATATGCAACTTTAAGAACTGGGCTGTATGTCGCATCAAGCTGCATCAAGCCAATTTCTTTGTCTTCTGTGTCGCTCTTGCGAGCTTCAGAGACCTGGTAACCGCGACCACTACGTACAGTTAGTTCTGCGTGGAACTTCGCATCTTTAGACAAATGCGCAATAACGTGATCTGGGTTAGCAATCTCAACATCTTGCACAGTCTGAATATCGCCAGCGGTTAAAACGCCTTCGCCGTTTGCACTCAAAGTAAGTGTGACAGCTTCGTCAAACTCTTTCTTAACGGCGACACCCTTAAGGTTCAACAAAATGTCGATTACGTCTTCTTGTACACCCTCGATAGAAGAGTACTCATGCAATACGCCATCAATCTTAACATCTGTAATCGCAGCACCAGGGATGCACGATAGCAAGATGCGGCGCAAAGCATTGCCAAGAGTGTAACCAAAGCCACGCTCTAAAGGCTCGATCACAACTTTAGAGCGCGTACCGTCTTCGGTATTTACGTCTACAAATCGTGGTGTTAGTAATTGTTCAATAGTGTCTGACATGTCGGTCTGTCTCCAGTTATTTACCTGACCCTCTGGCGGATCTCGGTTAAATGTTTAGTGTCTAAAGATTAAGAGAACGCTCGCAAGCGCTCTCCTAAAGAAGCTCATTTACTTAGAGTAAAGTGCCACTACTAATGATTCATCGATGTCAGCTGACAATTCGCTACGCTCTGGGGCTGCTTTGAAAACACCCTTCTTAGCTGCAACGTCTACAGAACACCACTCAGGCAAACCGATTTGCTCAGCAATTTCAAGCGCTGCGCCGATACGTAGTTGCTTCTTAGCTTTGTCACGGATTTCGATCTCGTCACCGGCTTTCACATTGAAAGAAGGGATGTTTACGATTTGACCGTTAACCTTAATTGATTTGTGGCTTACTAGTTGACGCGCTTCTGCACGTGTTACAGCAAAGCCCATACGATATACAACGTTGTCCAAGCGTGACTCAAGCAAGGTCAAAAGGTTTTCACCTGTAGAACCTTTAACACGAGCAGCTTCTGCGTAGTATGCGCGGAATTTCTTCTCTAGAACGCCATAGATTCGACGTAGTTTTTGCTTCTCACGAAGCTGTGTACCGTAAACAGTAGTACGTGGACGACGCGACTGCGCATTGGCACCGGGTACTTTGTCCATCTTACATTTTGATTCTAACGAACGCGCTGGGCTCTTAAGGAACAAATCCGTGCCTTCGCGACGTGCCAACTTACAGGTTGGGCCAATATATCTTGCCATTTTGGTTTCTCTAGTCTGTTTAGTGTTGCTCTCGTAGTAGTGCGACGAACACTCTTACGAACGGGTTATACGCGACGCTTCTTTGAAGGGCGACAACCATTATGTGGAATTGGAGTTACATCAGTAATTTGTGTTACTTCGAAACCACAGTTATTTAAAGCACGAACCGCTGATTCACGACCAGGGCCAGGGCCTTTAACACGAACTTCAAGGTTCTTCATACCGAACTCTTGAGCCATCTTGCCACAACGATCTGCTGCTACTTGAGCCGCGAATGGAGTGCTTTTACGTGAACCGCGGAAGCCTGAGCCACCTGCAGTAGTCCAGCACAACGCGTTACCGTGACGGTCGCTAATTGTGATGATCGTGTTATTGAAAGAAGCTTGGATGTGCGCAATGCCATCAACAATATGCTTTTTAACTTTCTTCTTTGCTTTGCTAGGAGTTTTAGCCATTTTAATATCTCAAAAACAGGTCTTAAACGACGCTCTCTATAGGTAAATAGGAGCGAACATAAAAGCTGGCGCTTTAGCGCTTGATTGGTTTACGTGGACCCTTACGAGTGCGCGCATTTGTTTTAGTACGTTGTCCGCGCAAAGGCAAACCACGACGATGACGAAGACCGCGAAAACAACCTAAGTCCATCAAGCGTTTGATGTTCATAGACACTTCTCGACGTAAATCACCCTCAACTTCAAACTTAGCTACCTCAGCACGGAGCTTCTCAGCTTCTGGCTCAGACAATGCGCTAACTTTAGTAGAGCGTTCGATTCCTGCCGCGTCACAAATTGCTTGTGAGCGAGTTTTTCCAATGCCGTAGATTGACGTAAGAGCAATCTCAACATGTTTGTGTGATGGTAGATTAATACCTGCAATACGTGCCACTGTGTGTCTCCGGATGCGTTTCTATTACCAATAAAACCCATCGCTGAACCACGCCACAAATAGCGCTATGTACAACAAGGTCCTACTGGACATTTTAAATTACTTTCTAGGCATGCCTGAAAGGCGCGCTAGAATACTGTTTAGGGTGT
>CAKZRZ010000173.1 GCA_937918955.1 uncultured Arenicella sp. | reverse complement strand
AGTTTCCCAGTAACCACGACCATTAACTTCTAGCAATGTACCGACAATCTTACGGAAGGAATTTGGGTTGAGATCCATCAGACGTTTGCACATTTCAGGATCGTCAATGAAAGTGGTATTAACATCTTCATAGACCCAATTATCTACTGCATCCGCTGTAGCTGACCATCCCATAGTGTTAACTAAACGCTTGGATAGTTCACGGACACCTTCGTAACCATTACTCAGCATTCCCTCATACCATTTGGGGTTAAGCAATTTAGTACGGGCATCTAACCGCACAGTCTCAGAAAGAGTACGCACTTGAGCATTAGCGGTAGTAGTGTCAGCGATATATGCAGTGGGTTTTCTGCCGTCATCTCGCAAGCTAGAAACGATCTTAGTGGGATCGGAATCAAAGTAGTGAGATACGTCGGTTAAGCTGATTTCCGAGGAGTCTAAGTTTTGGAAAGTGACATCGGCTTTCTTTAAGGAAGACTCAAACAAACCACGACTTTCATCCATCACTCCTGGGTTATCAGAGTTGAAAGCAAAGGATTTACGGTTAAGGTACATATCCTGTAGTTCTTTTTCTTCGTCCCAACTGCTGTTTTCTACTGCTAGATTGATGTTAGAAGAATAGGAACCCGAAGCGTTAGAAAAGATCCGCGTTGCTGCTTGGCGCACGTTGATGCCCATTTCTGCGGCTTGTTCTAAGGTGTGTTTACGGACAAAGTTCATCTCGATGGGTTCGTCGGCTTCTGCTGCCATTTTGACACCTCTATCTAGAAGATTCATCTGGTTAATAAACAAGTCACGGAAGACACCAGAACAGTTAACTACTACGTCAATGCGAGGACGACCTAACTCTTCTAAAGGAATTAATTCCAGTTTGTTAACCCGACCTAAAGCATCAGGGACAGGACGTACACCAACCATCCACATGATTTGGGCTAAAGATTCACCATAGGTTTTGATGTTATCTGTGCCCCAAAGTACACAGGCGATACTTTCGGGATAGTTTCCACCGTTATCCAGTCTTTGACGCTCAATTAGACGATCTACGACGATTTTGGCTGATTGAACCGCAGCGGTGGTGGGAATAGACTGGGGATCTAAGGCATGGATGTTTTTACCAGTAGGCAGAACATTGGGGTTACGGATCGGATCTCCACCAGGACCAGGTAGGACATACTCGCCTTCTAAAGCTTGAAGTAAGCCACCAAGTTCATTATCGGCACAGACCTGTTCTAAACAAAACTCCAGGTATTCTATTAAAGGCTTAAGGGCGTTTTCATCAATGTTGTTGTAGCCATGTTCGCTTAATGCTTCCATCCAGGGAGCTTTTTTGCCAATATTCAAGAAGTTGAGCTTAGACACCATGGATACTCTACCATCGGCATCTATTTGAGCGCGAACCAAAGCACCCACCGCAGCCCTAGTTGCTTGGGTAATGTCTTGGAATAGTTGTACGTCGGCTAAGACACCACGGTCATTATTAGTATAGATTTCATCGATATCTCGACCAATACTGTTGGCAATGATGCGAGGAAAAGAAATAATGTCCTCTTCTTCGCGATCTAGATTAGAAATACTGACTAAAGTTGCGATCGCTTCTTCGGCAGTCGGCGGTTTACCAATGGTATGTAAGCCACAGGGAAGTAACCGAGATTCAATTTCCATCAGTTGTTTGTAAACTAAACCAATAATGGTATCCCGTTCATCTTGGGTCATCTCTTTTGCCGAGTAGTCAGGAAAGGCAATATCCCGATCCAGATTACAAATCCGCGCCTGATCCATGACGGTATCTACAATTTGAATACCCCGTCCGCCATCTTTCAGACTTTGGTAGGAACCAATTAAATCCCCTAGTTCTTTCAACCCTTTATATAGTCCAGCGTTTTCCGCAGGGGGAGTTAGGTAGGAAATCGTTGAAGCGTAACTACGACGTTTGGCAATAGTTGCTTCAGAAGGGTTATTAGCTGCGTAGTAATAGATGTTAGGAATACTACCAATAAGGCTATCGGGATAACATTCTCCAGACATCCCCATTTGTTTCCCTGGCATAAATTCTAATGAGCCATGAGTACCGAAGTGCAATACGGCATCAGCCTTCCAGATATGCTCTAGGTAGGTGTAGTAAGCGGCGAAACCGTGATGGGGAGAAGCAGAGCGAGAAAACAGCAAGCGCATGGGGTCACCTTCGTAACCAAAGGTTGGCTGTACACCGATAAAGACATTGCCAAACTCTTTGCCGTAAATCAGCAGGTTTTGACCATCACTATTAAGATGTCCTGGTGGTGGTCCCCAGTTTTCTTCTAGCTTCACAGAATAGGGAGTCAGTCTTTCGTACTGTTCGACGGACATCCGATGAGCAATATTTAACTCTGGAGAGGCATACTGGGCTTGGGCATCGTGAATTACTTCCTGCATCAACTCTTCCGCTGAATCAGGTAGGTTTTGGATATCATAGCCGTTGTCTCTTAAGCCTTTCATCGCTTCGTATATCGAACCAAAGACATTGAGATAGGCTGCCGTACCGACGTTTCCTTTATCAGGAGGGAAACTAAAGACAGTAATTGCTACCTTCTTCTGTAGTTTTGGTTTCTTACGTAAGTTACCCCACTTCATCGCCCGACGAGCGATCGCTTCTACCCGATCCTGTAGGGCGATCGACTTACCCGTTGCTCCATCTCTACCAGAAGCAATTATCGGTTCGATCGCACCATCTAATTCAGGAATCGCAATCTGCAATGCTACCTGTACAGGGTGTAGACCTAATTCGCTATCTTCCCACTCTTCTGTAGTTTGGAATACCAGGGGTAAGGCTACCATGTAGGGACGATTCAGGCGTTTTAAGGACTCGATCGCTTTGGGATGATCTTGTCTGGCTGGGCCACCCACTAGCGCAAAACCTGTTAGGGAAACCACTGTATCAACAATGGCTTGCTGTTGTCCCTCTTGCCAGAACTAAGCATCCACAGGTTTAGAAAAGTCTAATCCCCCTGCAAAGACAGGAATGACTCTCGCCCCCATACATTCTAATTCCTGCACCATTGCCACATAGTGAGCATTATCCTGGGTGACCAA
>CAKZRZ010000172.1 GCA_937918955.1 uncultured Arenicella sp. | reverse complement strand
TTTGCTCTCGTATCTTGGGGTAGAAATGGAGATCGACGAGCGCATGAAAATTTGCGCCGATGCGAGTGGCCTGAATCAAAGCCGAGCACCTTATGATTTAGTCAAAACCATGCGAGCGTCTATTTTAGTGCTCGGCCCACTAGTAGCGCGCTTAGGCCATGCCGAGGTGTCTTTGCCCGGCGGCTGTGCGATTGGTTCTCGTCCAGTAAATTTGCACATTAAAGGCCTTGAGGCGATGGGCGCCACAGTAGTTATTGAAGACGGCTACATCAAAGCCAGCTGTGATCGTCTACAGGGCGCGCGTATCTTTATGGATATGGTTTCGGTAACCGGAACCGAGAACTTAATGATGGCCGCGGCCTTGGCTCAAGGCACTACTGTCATTGAAAACGCTGCACGTGAACCTGAAATTGTCGACCTTGCCAATTGTCTTAACGCAATGGGTGCAAAGGTTTCTGGTGCAGGCACATCAGAGCTGGTTATCGAAGGCGTTGATTCATTGCACGATGCAAGTCATCGGGTGATATCAGACCGAATTGAAACCGGAACCTATTTAGTTGCCGGTGCTGTCACTCGTGGCCGCGTAAAAGCGCGTGCTATCGATGCAGCTTATCTAGATGCGGTACTTGATAAGCTCTCAGAAGCGGGCGCCGATATCAGTATTGATGGCGATAGTATTGAGTTAAATATGCATGGCAATCAGCCCAAAGCAGTTGATATCCACACGGCTCCGCATCCGGCTTTCCCAACTGATATGCAAGCTCAATTTGTTACCATGAACTCACTAGCAGAGGGCACCAGTAAAGTGGTCGAAAATATTTTCGAAAACCGTTTCATGCATGTTCAAGAGCTCCAGCGCATGGGTGCCCAAATAGATTTAGAAGGCAACACGGCGTTTATTACAGGCCGTAATAAGTTACGTGGCGCTCCGGTAATGGCTACTGATTTACGTGCTTCTGCCAGTTTAGTGTTGGCGGCATTGATGGCCGACAAGCCAACCGTGATCGATCGTATTTATCACATCGATCGCGGCTATGAGAGCATCGAAGAAAAGTTGTCACGTTTGGGTGCAAATATCCGCCGTGTACCGGGCCATGTATGGGATAAAGATCTCGCATTGCAAGAGCTGGTTAAATAAGGCCAGTTTCAACATAGACCTCCAAGGCTGACTTCTCATGATTACTCTCGCGCTCTCAAAAGGCCGTATTCTTAAACAAACACTTCCTTTGCTGGAAAAAATCGGCATCACCCTCAAAGATGACCCGTTTACCAGTCGTAAGCTCATTTTTGCAACTAATCATGATGACTTACAATGCGTGATTATTCGCGCCACCGACGTGCCAACGTATGTGCAGTTTGGTGCAGCTGATGTTGGTATTGTTGGTAAAGATGGCTTACTGGAACATGGCGGTGAAGGCCTCTGTGAGCTGCTTGATTTGCAGTATTCCAAGTGTCGCCTAATGACGGCAGTGCGCGCCGAAGATACAGATCGCCCGAAAACGCAAAAGCGTTTACGCGTGGCTACTAAATACGTTAAGTCGGCGAAAAAATATTATCAGTCTCAAGGTATTCAAGCTGAGATTATTAAATTGTATGGCGCAATGGAGTTAGCACCCTTGGTTGGTTTGGCTGATGAGATTGTTGATTTGGTAGAAACCGGCAGCACCCTTAAAGCGAATAACTTGGTTGCTAAGGAGGTGGTCGCGCACAGTTCTTGCCGTCTAATAGCCAACGCTGCCTCGATGCGCGTTCATCACGCGGCTATTGCCGAGCTTTCAGCTAAATTAGCCAGTGCCATCGAAACCGAATAAACGGGTGTAGAACATGAATGTCATGATGAAGCGCTTAAATTTTTCAGAAGACGATTTTGCATCAAAGCTAAATTCGCTTCTTAACCGAGACGAAACTCTAGAATCAGGCGTTGAGGCTTTGGTTGCTGAGGTGATCGGCAATGTCGTCGAAAACGGCGATAAAGCCCTGTTTGATTACACGCAAAAGTTTGATCACTTTGACGTTGAAGCTCGTGGCCTCGAGGTTCGGCCTGCTCGCATGCAGCAAGCGCTCGAGAATATTCAGCCCAAGCAGCGTGAAGCTCTTGAGTATGCTGTCCAGCGCGTGCGCGCTTATCATGAAAAGCAAATCGCTGAATCTTGGAGCTATACCGAAGCCGACGGAACCTTGTTGGGACAAAAAGTAACGCCCATGAAGCGCGTTGGTTTATATGTGCCAGGTGGTAAAGCGACTTATCCTTCTTCGGTAATTATGAATGCCGTCCCTGCAAAAGTAGCGGGAGTGAAAGAGTTGATCATGGTGTCGCCGACTCCTAATGGCGAATTTAATGACATGGTGTTGGCGGCTGCTTTGATGTCTGGTGTTGATCGTGTATTCCGCATTGGCGGCGCTCAGGCCATAGCCGCGCTAGCCCATGGAACCAAAACGATCCCGCCAGTAGATAAAATTACTGGCCCTGGCAATATTTTTGTTGCTACCGCTAAAAAGCAAGTGTTTGGTAAGGTTGGCATCGATATGATTGCCGGTCCATCTGAAGTCTTGGTTATTGCGGATGAGTCAGTCGATTCTGATTGGGTGGCGATGGATCTGTTCGCTCAAGCCGAGCATGATGAAATTGCTCAGTCGATCTTGCTAACGCAAAGCGAGCTGGTCGCCGAACGTGTACAGCAATCAATCGATAAGCTGCTGCCGACTATGGAGCGCGCAGAGATTATCCAAAAATCATTGAAACGAAACGGCGCCATCGTCATTGCCAATTCGCGTGATGAGGTAGTTTCAATTGCCGATGATATCGCGGCAGAACACTTAGAAATTTTCACCGAAGATGCCGATAGCTTAGCCAATGATATCTCTAACGCCGGAGCTATTTTTATTGGACCTTATAGTGCCGAGTCATTAGGCGATTACTGCGCTGGCCCGAACCACGTATTGCCTACCGCTGGAGCTGCTAGGTTCTCTTCACCGCTCGGGGTCTACGACTTTCAGAAACGCACGAGCATGATTAAGGTTTCTAGAGCAGGGGCGCAATCAATCGGCAAACATGCGTCTACCTTAGCCCGAGGTGAGTCTTTGACGGCGCACGCTCGTTCGGCTGAGTATCGTTTGGATAACACTGAATAAAGCGTTTTCTTTTCCTAGAGCTCAATCTGGTCTAGGCGTTAGCTGTCTATGTGCAGCTTCTGTTTGCAGCTATTAGGAGCTCGAGAGAGCGAAGTGTTAATTTTGTGTCCATAACCATTCCTGTAGTTGTCTGCCCTTGCTTGTGATCCTGCCAACCGAGAAGAAGCCGCATTTTTTATAGAGTGCGCATGCTGCGACGTTATTCTTCGATACCTTTAAAAAAACAGATGAGTGTTTAAGTCCAATGGCGTGATTTTTTACAGTTTCTATTAAAGCCACTGCGATCGAGCTTTCCCGGAATTCGGGCGCTACCCAAAGAGCGACTAGCTCGTAGTGTAGGCCGTTTACTCCGCCGACAATTCCAGCAGCTTGGTCGTTTTCATAGGCAATAAAGAAATGCACTCCGTCATCCCCTGAGGCTAAAACTTTCCAGCGACAGTCAGAAATATTACGTGCTTGTTCTAAGGTAAGCTCGAAGGAATCTGGAGATTCTTCAATAGAGGCCAGACGAAGATTTTTTAGATCTTTCCATTGTTTAGGCTTGGAGTAGCAGGTTTTCATATTGTTTCATCAGCTTTCAAAGCGATACCCAGTTGAGAAGTGCCCAACGTGTTTTAAACTGGTACCGATATTTCTGGCCTTCACCCGAGCGCTTGGGCGATGACACTTTATCAAGCTCTTGGCTCACCACTAGCAAGTCAAGTGCTGCTTTGAAGCGAGCGTCTTGAATTCGCATTTCGCTCATTTGAGGTAGGTTAATTGAACGCCCGAAGTCGAGTAAAATTGGGTCGTTAGTGGTCAAACCCTCGGTCTTGACAATGCTTGATTTGATTTCTTGGCTTCCATCAAGCAAGACCACTCTCAGTGACGGAGACTCGCGTTTGCTAAGGCGTTCTAGAATGCCGTTAGATTGTGCGTTCGCAATTGGGGTCAGCTCGATTTTAGTGATGCGGCTGCCATGGTAGAAAACGAGAGTGAAGCAGGCGAAGAAAAATATCCCGTAAATGATGCGACGAGTACGTCGATTGCCTAAATTCAAATCAAAGCAAATATCGCATGGTAGTGTACAGGCATCACTGTCTTTGCCGCAGTCTGAAAAAAGTGAGTCGCCTACGCAACTGTCTGATCCGGCACAGGGCAGGTCGCAGCTGAGGTCAATGCGTTGATTATTGGCTAAGCCCTTAAGTGTGATAGACGCTTGCTTGCATTCTTCGAAGCGTTGGCGGGCTAGGCTTGGTACCTGAGTTAACTCATTATTAATTACTAGTTTTTTGATCGCGTTGGAACAGGTGTCACCCTTATGCAGGCGATGATGCGCGCAGTGGTAACCTTTTATAGGAGACAAAAAGCGCTGATAGAACGCGATAATTAATAGAAAACAAGGTTTTAAAATAGCTAGCTCCTCCCTGACAATGGCTCGCGTTAAGGACAACTTTGTCGCTTAGGTTTAGACAAACTACGCGTCTTTCTGACGATTTTTTATTAGCTTCATTGGTACTCCAGCGACCACATCGAAATCGGCAATGTCTTTATTAACCACTGTGCTGGCTCCAACGATTGATCCAGTGCCAATGCTTACGCCGTCGAGCACTTGAACATTACTGCCAAACCAAACGTTGTCGGCAATTGAAATACCGCCTTGAGGAAACATACCTTGCTCCTTAAAGGGAAGTTCTAAGCTATCAGTTCCATAAGGACCGCTGCCGATAAAATAGCCGAAAGCGCCAATTAGCACTTTGTTGCCGATGCTAATATTACTGCCTTCCATTGCGTGAACCAGTGTGCTGATTCCGACGGTGCAGCCCGCACCAATTTCGATGTCGCCATTCTTGCAAGACAGCACCGCATTGCGACTGATGATTGTGTTCTCGCCAATTTTGATTCCTTGATTAGTGCCGCCTTTTGCATCAAGCACTGCGCCGTCGTCAATAATGACACCACTACCAATTTGTGTTTTTTCACCATGTCGAATCGTCACACCTTGGCCAAACACAACATTGCTACCAACCTCGCCAAGAATCAACGGATAAAGCGTCTTGCGTAACACTAAGCCTAAGGCTCCCGGAACCCATGAGCTGAACAGCATAATCAACTCATATTTAATTAAGTACCAGATGCTATTCGAGCCGAGCGCCAACGCTTGATAGCGAGCAAATGCAGATTTACTGCTATCGCTAAGTTGTTCGTGCAAGGTGCCTTCTGAAAGGCCTGGCTTGGAATTGTCACTCATTGAGTCGGCTTGATTCTGTTAGGTTCGAATGTGATTTTACCCTGAAATTTAGTTATTCCTTCATTTTTTCGGATAATAAGATTGTTGCTTTCATTTCGGCTGACGTATTACAAGCGACAAGCCTACTGATTGCTGGCGTTTTACTCGGAGCTTCGGTTTGAAAAGATCAGTATAAAGCACCATACAAATACATCGTTTTATCGCACAGCGTTTTGGTTGTTCAGTAACTGGTCTCAGAGAAATAATGGCGATATTTTTACTGTGAAAATCCAAGCTAACTAGTTTGGTAGTGCACTCTGATCCTTCGGAGCTATGCCAAGGGTCACAGCGCCAGGGCCAAAAATAACACCAGCGGCTAAGCTCATTACGCCGATGAGAACCTTCACTTTATTTTCTTTGGATGTGTTTACCAGAGTCGCATAGCTCTCATATCGATTTAAGTCAACTGGGTCTCCCGCGTAGCTGATATTTATAATCGGAGCAAAGAGGCCATTTTTTATCTGCTCGACGGCGTAGTTAAATAGGCTGTCTATTGATGCATCAATCCCGCGCTTCATGCTAACTGGTTTGGTAATATGATCATAACTAATCTGTACAATGGGGTTTAAGCCCACTGTTTTACCGATTAGCGCTGCAGGTAAACTCAAAGACTTGATGCCTTTTTCTTGAGCTCTTGCTCTGGAATAGAGCACATCGGTAACAACGCCATAGTTGTGTACGACGCGAGTAAATTTTTGAATTGCGCTGGCGTAGTCGTTATAGCTTATTCCTCTATTTAAGATCATATCGGCATATATTGCGATTAAGCCACAGCCCGAAATAGTTGAACCTGAGTTCACACAGTTCATGTGAAATGAATGCTCAATACCGAGCTTATCTCGTTTCTCGCGCGCCAATTTTGATATGCCATTGGCAGCGGCTTGAAAATTGTCATACGTTGGGCTTGTTTGGCGCGATATCGGAAGGCAGAACGCGTAGTCATACTTGGGTGCAATTTCTTCTGTAATTAACTCAGAAATTTGTTCCTTGGTTGGCGGAGATGAGCTGACCTTCGATTTTACTTTCAACGAGCCGCTGGTGTAGAACTCTATTAACTCCTCGTCGCTAAATGAGTCAGGAACGACTTTTCCGTCTACTTCTACCGATACTGGCATTACGGCAAAAGGTCTTTGCTCTAAAAAGTAGCTTGGTACTGCTGCAACCGAGTCAATAATGATGGCGTATTTCATGATATTTGTTGTTATTATTTTTTATAAGGTTTGTCTATGTCCTGATCCAGTTTTAACACTGCATGAGGATGCACCTGATAAATATAGCAGCAACACAATCGAAAATGTGAATCTGGTAGAGTCTTAATGAAAATTGATATTGTTAAGTGGTTACGTGAGTATTCATTGCCTATTTTGTGTATTCAAAAAAACGCCTAGGTCTCAACGCGGGCAATGAGGGCAATCAAGTGCGTTGAGGTCCTAGGCGCCTAAAGCGAAAATCTAATGGTTTAGAAGCTGAATTTTGCTCCCAAGCTGAACGAGTCATACGAAACGTCGCCTTCTTGGATGGTTGTCGCTAAGCCACCTGGGCCGCCTCCTAAGCGAGTGAATTGCAGGTCGTCTGCATCAGTGCTTGTGTAAGCCAATACTAAATCGAAGCGATCGTTGATTTCATATTCAACGCCGATCCGAAACTCGACCGCTGAAGCTGAATCACTGCCAGTAATAAATGGCGGTTGAACTTGATTCGGCTGACCAACAGAACCGCCATAGCGGCCATCAGGCTCGGCATCTACTTCACCAAAACCAAGGCTTATGAATGGGTCGAAGCGTCCTAGCTCGAAGCGATAAACCGCACGTGCTAAAAGCGTATCTACATCAAACGTTCCTTCGGATTGACCCGCCGCTGCGTCAAAATCGCGGCCCATAAAGGCAATGTTGT
>CAKZRZ010000171.1 GCA_937918955.1 uncultured Arenicella sp. | reverse complement strand
GTACCGAACGAGTCCAGGTCTTCAAGGTCACTTTCGATCAGGTCGCCGAGATCGGCGGCGTCGAAGTTGCCCTCGACAGCGTCATCTGATGCCAGGGCGCTGAGATCGACCCCTTCGCTGGTGTCGATGTCGTCGCTGGGGTCGATGTCCGGCGTTGTCGCAGGTGTGTCGGTGGTCGACACCGCAGCGAGGGAATCCTTCGCCTGGTCGGCGAGTGCTCCGAGTCGACTGGTCGATACGGGCTCGGGCTCGGGCTCTGGTTCTGGTTCGGGCTCTGGCTCTGGTTCTGGCTCTGGTTCTGGCTCTGGCTCTGGCTCTGGTTCTGGCTCTGGTTCTGGTTCTGGATCAGGTTGAATTGCTGATAGCTCACCAGCTTTCCCTAAAATAGAACGGGAGGTCGATAACAACTGATCTAAATGACTGCCTAAGGGGCCATGCAACGCATCTAGCCAATGGGTAGCGCTGAGAAAATACTCCATATCACCTGATGGCAAAACATCTTCAATGCGAAACGGGACGACAACAACGTCCTTTTGCACAGCCCGCTCAACTTCTCTCAGTACTTGCTGCGACTTATTTGAGTAAGACGAAAAGATCACAACCATGATTTTACAGTTTTCAATCGCGCGAATGATTGATGCGCCCCAGGTATCCCCAGGCCTTATATCTCTAGGTGCGACCCAGCACCCTACCCCACCGCTCTCCAGCCGCTGAGTCATCGCATCTGCTACTGATTTATCAGCCGCAGCATGTGAAATAAATACGTGGTGCCCCATTTTAATACCTTTTAAATACCAAGCTTCAGCCTGTCTTTAGCAAACAAATATTAAGTTTATAGAAAAACCGAGCTATTACTAAAGCTTTATTATTCGCGTCTTTATCCTTATGACCAAGTTTCCAACCCAAAATCATAGGGATGACATTAACATACCTTAATGGCTAAGCGATATAGTAAAAATGGACTAGCACAATATAGAGTTACTAGAATTGAGTTCTTAGTTGTCGAATAAAACAATATAGACAATGCTAACTGACAAGGAGCAGTTCTTTGAACCCGAATACCTCGAGATTCGACGCCTATCAATGCGAACCATCACCTTAATAAACTAAGCTGCTCGCCACACAAAGCAGTGTGGTGAGCGCCAGATTCGCTAAGGTGTATAACGTTCTTAGTCGTAGGTCAGGTTAAGTACTGCACTATAATTCGCTGCGCCAACACCACACTGAACAATGTCGTCAGTTCCGTTACTCAAATTGCTTGTCCGCGTATTAATACTAGAGACGTTGGTTGCAAAAGAAATATCAATACTCACGTCCCCACAGGGGTTACCATTTACTGTTCCATCTAAATTGATACGTGCTACCGAGCCGTCGTCTCTTATTATCTGGTTACTAAATATATTGCGGCCATTATTACAACTAGTAGTATCACCAGGAGCACCTTCACTAAAAGTAAAGGAATCAGCACTAGTAGTGAGCGTGCAAGTCGACTGTGGTCCGCGAACACTCATTGCAAGCAAGTTACTGCCAGCTGTATTACCCGTTAAAGACTGCAAGCGAATCGTCACACGCCTGTCTCTAAAAATTGGGTCAGTACCTCTACTATTTCTTTCAACATCATCTCGAAAACCATCGCCATCTGTATCAATACTGCGAGGGTTCGAACCAATAGTATCAACTTCAAAGCCATCTGATAGGTTATCGCTATCTGAATCAGGATTTCTTACCAACGTAGATACGTTGACTTGCTCTACTCCGTTAAATCGTATCGTGAAAGTCTCAATCAGCTCTCGCTGATCACTGAGGCCATCATTGTCAGTATCGGCTTCAGTTAAGCTACTTCCGAACCCAGGAGAACTGACAGCGGCTTCGATAGCCGCATTATTACATTGCTCGGCTGCTTCACATTCTTGCAAATAAGTATTGTAATTTCTTGTATCAAGGTCGATGAAGTTTTTACAGAGGCCAGATCCTGGAATCTCGGTGATACAGGCGCCACCACCAACTCTATATTCGTTCCTATCAGGAACACCATCGCCATCGGTATCTTCATCTCTTGGATTACTGCCGATAAACGATTCTAGCAAGTCAGGTAAACCATCATTATCAGTGTCGGCTTGATTTGGACTCGATGTAACGGTAATCGCAGCCCCTCCATTAATGGATATAGAATAACCATTTATCTCTTCTGAGTTACTTAAGCCATCACCGTCATCATCTAAGAAATCTGCACCATCAGCTGGATTATTTGGGTTCAAGCCCAATCTCAATTCTCGTGCGTCGTCTACCCGGTCGCCATCGGTGTCGGCATTCAGTGGGTCTGTAGCAAAGCCAGTTATTGATAACGCCGCATCGCATAACAAGTTAGGTGTATGTGGAAACAATCCAGTAACAGCCCCACTGTATGGCACGATAGTGAACACCACTTCGTTAGTCACCGGATCTCGACTTTCTAACGGCCCGACGCCGCCAGTCTCATCTATTCGCATTCCAGTCAACTCTTCCCAATCAGTCAAACCATCTAAGTCTGTGTCACGCTGACGGGGGTCGAGTGCGCATGCAAATTCTTGATGGTCGAGTAATAGATCCCGATCAGAGTCAGCTTGATTAGGATTCGAATAAACACGGAAACTCTGCGGTGAGCTGCGTAGTTGAACTCGCCAACCTTCTTGAATCTCGAAGGCATCGGTCAAGGTGTCACAGGGTTCAGGCCTAACATCGATCGGCAAATCACATCCATCAGTGTTGACGCGCTGATCCGAACTACCGTGCAAGTATTCTTCACGCGCCCACACACCATCTAAATCTTGATCTTGAATAAACGTAAAATCGTATTGCTGACCTGAGCGCAACACTAAATCTGTTAAGTCTACGCCATCTGTATCTTGCGCTGTATAAAGTACCCAAAAGCGTAAGTTACCATTAGTTGCATCTTCTTCAACGTCGCGAAATCGTGTAAGTACCTCGCTAGCCGATCGCGATCTAACTAAAATATCGTCGCCCTGAGGCCCGTTAGAAATCAGTGTTTGCAAAATGCCATCGACGCCAGCGCTTACAATCGGGATGCCTGGTACTACCGAGCCACCAAAATTCGCAAGTGCGATATCGTCTCCCAATACCATCGTATCCATAATGCCATTGCCACCATCAATAATGCGGTCTTGTGATGTTAATGGCTGTACCAACGTGGTTTCGTAGTCAGCCATCACCAAAACATCATCGCCACCCAAAGTGATGGTATCTATCTCGGCATTCTCACCAACTTCTATGATGGTGGACAGAGGCTCTACAAAGGTTCGAAAATCAGCAACCTGCACGTCATCACCTGTCGCAGTAGTATCGACCCGCCCGTTACCACCATCTCTAATAGTGGCAAAGCGGTTGAGCCCCACGATCTGCAGTGCTCGCTCCATGGTAATACCATTTGGCTGACCCGTGTTTTCGTTATGGTCGCTTGCTGTGGCGATACGATAACTTTCAGTTTCGCCATTGCCTAGGTCAAATGTGATTCCAGCGGTTTGATCGAGCACTTGCTGAGAAGTGAAGGCGAAATTATTGCCAGACTCGTCAACAATATCAAAATTCGCCAGGCGCACTACAACACCGCGTGGAGATTTCATCAATTGCTCTATTTCGCTTGGAAACACACTAGTTGTATTGAACACAAATGGTCCGCGTGCGGTGTCGCCTAAAGCACCTATATTTATATCATCTAGCCCGCTATTCTGCGGCACCAATGATGCTACTGGCACCAATTGGCGCCGATTATTCGGGTTTTGTGTCAACGCGGTTAGCTCAAGATTACTGATAGTAAACGGAATAGCCCCGGCGTTTTCAATGGTGAGGTCAACCCTCATTGTGCCGTCTACTACTTCGCGAACAACGGTTTCTTCAATGCTTACCGCCGACGAGGTGGTAAGAGAATCATGAAATGCTTCCTCGGAGTTACGAGCAGACTCTTCACCAAAGGATGTTGTTGAACCGCGCTCAGAACCAGTTTCTTGGCTTGCTTCCGCGGTTACACTAAAACCAACCGTGGCGCCACCTAGTGGGCCGCCGCCGAATGCATACTCAGCACTGGCGGTCGTCGATAAGGACATACTATTGTTGACGGTATTAAGCGTAGAGTTTTCGTTCGCTTGGGAGAATGTTTCGTTTTCTCCTTGGGTTAATGTGGCTTCAGAAGTTTCACTTTCTTCACGCGTCTGACCTTCAGTGTCGGTAATGGTAAAGCGCGTATCCAGCTGCATGTTTACATTGCCAATGGATATATCTGGACTCGGCAAATCAGCAACCAGTGGATTGCGATTACCTGCGGCCAACTCAGTTGGGTCATCGATTTGATCACCGTCAGTATCAGCTAAAATAGGCGATGTTCTAAAAAATGAGAATTCAAAACCGTCTTGAATACCATCTCTGTCGGTATCTTGGTCAGCTGGGTTACTGTAGATACGATTCCATTCATCACCGTCTGAGAGAGTGTCTCCATCGGTATCACTATTGAGTGGATCGGTTCCCGCTTGACGTTCTTCGGAGTCGACTACGCCATCGCCGTCAGGATCATCATTAAATGGATCAGATGATACTTGCAAAGTCTCAATCGAACCATCAGAACGACGAACTGTAATTTGGTAACCAGCCAGTTCAATATGATCAAAAATACCATCATCATCAGTGTCGAGCAGTTCGTCACCGGTTGGCCTAGTGCCTGTGAAAATTGCCGAAGATAAACTCACCGTGACTTCAGGGATTGGTCCTGAAATAGTGTTCCCAGCGCTGTCACGCGCGGTGATAGCACGCACGGTATATTCAACATTGCTTTGCAGTCCGGTTATCAACCGTACGGCAGTTTGACTTTCGTCAACAAATTCTATCGATGTTATCGGAAGGTTGGCGCTATTGTCGTTGCGCGAAATATTAAAGTTTGCAGTACTATCGACCAGCTCATTAGACATCGGCTCAGAGAACTGAATCACTACTGAACTACTACTAGATGACCCAGCCGCAACGACTGTTGGCGAAACCGTATCGACAAATAGCGCGACCCTGGATTCAAAGGTTCTACGCCCGTAGTCTGCAATTACAATAACATTGTTTAAGCCCTCAACTACTGGAGTATTATCACTGAAGACTCCGTTCTTCGTATTAACTACTTGGTCGTTAATCGTCACCTGACCAAGGTTTATGTTTACCTCAGTTTGCCCGCTCACCAACACGGCCACGTCGTTCACGGCGGCATTAGCGATAGGCGAGTCTAGGACAATAGGTGAAACAACTGGAATAGCAATGGTCGGTAAGTTTGGAATAAGATCTACACTCGGACGTGCTAGTGCAATGTTATTTGGCCTGCTGCCGTTTTGTTCAAGACCAAAAAGATCGGCTATGTAGGCAGATAAATCATCTACAGTGTTCGAGAACGCTCTTAAGAATGATGGGCGGCTCCCGACACGCCGCAACCTAACAGGGTTACACACGTTGTCCTTGTATGTCATATCGGGAAAATTCAATAAAAATTCACAGCCATCAAATTGATTTAAAGAAGTTTGAGCAAGCTCGATTGAGCTGATCACTCCGATATCAGTACCCCAATAATCTAAAATAAACCAATCTTGATTAGTGGTATCAAAACTGACGATGGTTGGGTATGAATTACTTCCAGCAAATGTGTTATCGCTAAATGATTCGCCGTTAATCGCGTAGTCCGATGAACTTGGAACTTTCAATAGCGACGTCAAGTTAAACTGAAAATAGTTAAAGAAATTCCCATTATCGAATGAGGTAACCGCGCTCCAGCGCCCACTAAATTCCTCAGCCAAAGAGCGACCAAACGGTTTTGCTTCGCAGACTCCGTTCTCAAACAAACCATCAATTGCTCGACAACCTACTTGATTTTCGCACTCTGAGAACACTCCATTACTGCATGAATTAGCAGCAACCGTGGCCGCCAGCACTGCTGGCATAAAATCAAGAAAATCTTCTTGTTGCGCAGTAGCTATATTCGAAAATGCCAAAGA
>CAKZRZ010000170.1 GCA_937918955.1 uncultured Arenicella sp. | reverse complement strand
TACCCGCTGATGGCTCTTTACCCGCTGATGGCTCTTTATCCGCTGATGGCTCTTTATCCGCTGATGGCTCTTTATCCGCTGATGGCTCTTTATCCGCTGATGGCTCTTTATCCGCTGATGGCTCTTTATCCGCTGATGGCTCCTCGCTAGCCGTCGAGGATACGCTTGCCTTAATCGAGAACATGGGCTTTTCGGAAGCGGAGAGTGACGCCGCGCAAGTACAGCTAAACACACAAACTAATGAGTTGTCTTGCCTCGACCCTCAACACCTTCAAAACCCAAAAAAGACATCTGTCGAACAAGCCTGTAAACAAATTTCTGATCGCCTGGCGAGTGTTGAATTTGAATCATGCATTGCAGCCAAGCTAGAGCCCACTGGTTGTTTTTCAGTAGATGGTTTTCCGATTCTTTTAAGCGAATTTCCACCCGTCGAAGGGCGTATTCCTCAGGGCAAAATCCTGATCATTGGCGGCACTCATGGTGATGAACTCACCTCGGTAAGCGTTAGCATGCGCTGGATAGAAAAGCTGAATAAATATCACAGTGGTTTGTTTCACTGGCACATGGTGCCGATGATGAACCCAGATGGTGTTCTAAAGGCCAGCGCAACCCGTACTAATGGCAATGGCGTGGATTTAAACCGAAATATGCCATCTGACGACTGGGAGCAAAACGCACTCAAATACTGGAAGGAAAAAGGCAGTAAAGATCCGCGAAAATATCCAGGCGAGCTAGCGTCAAGCGAACCCGAAACTCGCTGGCTAATCAACGAAATTAATCGTTTCCAACCAGACGCTATTATCAGCGTTCATGCGCCATACGGCGTCGTTGATTTTGATTCGCTGCTGCTAAATACTGCGCCTAAAAGCTTAGGGAAATTGCACCTTAATCTATTAGGAACCTACCCTGGCTCTCTTGGAAATTACGCCGGTATCAATCGTAATATACCGGTAATTACGCTCGAGTTGCCGCACTCTTGGGTAATGCCTTCTGAGGCTGAAACCAGCAAAATTTGGGAAGACATCGTTCGCTGGCTAAAAAAGAACGTGAAAGCTCAAGAAAAGCTCGCCTCGACTGATAGCAATCGCAAATAAAATTAGACGCAGCTAGCCTTCATAAATAATTCGCCAGTTACCACTTTGATCGCGCTTCCAAAGCTGTTCTTTAAACGACTCGCCCGAAAAATTATCGCTCAGATAACGCTGATTATATCGAACAACAAACATATCTTTCTCGCCCGGGTAAGCAAACAGACTCTGAATATCTAAATCGACTTGGACAAAGGTCTTCGCTTCATTAATCTTGGCTTTACGCTGCAACCAAGTCCTGTAGTCCCCGTTACCGAGATTAAAATTTTTGGATTGATAATGAGAAACATAGGCTTGAGTATTTAGGCTCTCCCAGTCCTGTTTCCATTGATCGATCACCGCCAATAAGGAGGCTCGGCGCTCGGCGAGTTCGGCCCGACTTAACCACTCAATTGAATCGCTAAGAATGACAGGAGTTCGTTTCTCAGGACTGAGGTATTGGCCAATATCCAATAGATCGTCGTTACTCAACACAAAGCAACCCTCGCTCGCCCATGGCGATCTCGCATAAGTATCAGAAGGAGTTCCGTGCAGCCAAATTCCGTAGCCTGTTCGTTTTAAAAATCGGTCATAACGGTTAGGGTAGTCAACAGGAAAGGCACCTTTACCATAGAGGTCTGGTAGTGCTCGACCCTCAATATATCTATTTATACTGTAAACACCAATCGGCGTTTTGTTGTCGCCTTCAACTTGCTTGCCATAGCCGGCGGCACCAACGGACATATAATAATCCCGCATCAAACGAGCTTGACCTTCATCATTTTTATACAGATAGAGCCGACCTCGTTGCATATCAGCAACAACAACAAATGGATGGTCACCGATATCCAATAAATTTGCAGGCACTTTTAAGTGGCTTTCGCTGTCTTGCTGATGTCGGTGATCCCAACGATTGCGAAGTTGATGCAATAAACCTTGAAGATTGTCTTTTGGTAATGCGCCATTTGATGCAACCGAGCTCAGCCCACCAGTCAAGCCCGATAAGGCGTCTGCACGCATCAAATGGCCCACTTGGCTCTTTGGAAAATTCTGAATGTGCGCATCGGCCAATTCCACGGCATGCATCAATTTACCTGAGTTAATTGCATCAATTATGGCCAACACACTAGCTTCGTATTGGCCATTCGCACTGTGCGCATGTAATTCAGCTTCAATCGCAGCGCTTAAGGAATCACTTGCTGGCTGTGAATAAGAAAGTTGGGGTACGCTCGATATTAGTAAAGTCGCAGCGATAAGCGACCAAAGCGCTCTATCAAAGTAGTTAGAAAGAGTTTTTCGAGAAAACATGATTAGAGAATCTAAGGTGAGATTAAGCGCTCATTGACGATTTTAGCCGACGACCAATCATCGCCCCGCTTGTGAAAAATCAAGCGCTTGGTCACCGTATCATCGACGGTATTTGACTGATAGTGCTGACTAAATGTTACCGAAAACTGTTGCTCTAAATCTTTAACGATGAAATCTTTTAAGCGAACGTTGATAAATTCTTTATTAGTCAGTCGAATTCGCCGCTGCTCAAGCCATTGCGCACGACTAAGTGAACTGCTCGATGAATAATTGCTCGCGTAGTGGCTAACATATGCATCAACATCTTGAGCCGACCAAGCTCGCGCCCAACTCTTAACCAAAGCTATCGCCTTCTGAGGCTGACTCGTATCTTCTGGCCTTGCAGTATTACTAGCCAAAGCAAGTTTTAAGTCGCTAGATATACGTTCATTATCCGCTTCGAGCTCCTCGATACGTCGTTCAGCTTGCTCTGCACGTGCGCTTAGCAATGCGGTTTGTTTTAGCTTTTCATTCGCGGCCGACAACGCCGCTTGGCTTTCTAAAAGTTGAGTATTCAGTGCTGTCACATTGCCTGACGAGTCTTGTTCGGCACGAACCACTCGCGCCAAGGCTTCGCGCGCAGCTGCTTGGCTCTGCGTCAGAGATTGAGATAAATCAGCAATTCTTGATTTCGCTTGGCTTAGCTCATTATCCTGAATAGCTTTCGCGGAAACAGCCGCCTGCTGCAGTTGCTGAACTTGTGCTTCCAACTCCTGCAAACGCGCGGTTTGATCGACACTCGATACCTGGCTTTGCTGAGCGGATAATTGCTCAGTTAATTTCTCGATTTCTTGTTGCTGATCGAGAGACGTAACAATCGAACTGGCGCGTGCCAAAGTCAAGGCAGGGGTACTAGTAGTTGATTTGGTATCGAGCGCGTATTGGTAAGACTGAGCAGCCAAGGCACCATGAACCTCACTCAAATGATCGAACAGCATGCCAGCCTTTGGATTTGCATTAAAGCCTTTTAGTAGCACTCCACGCGCCTCGTTTAATTTAGCTTGGCTTGAGTAAATCGACGCCAAATTTAAATACGGTTCAACAATACTGGGATAGTCGCTTATCAGGCTTTGATAGGCGCTTTTAGCAAGCTCCACCTGACCCTCTGAAAGCTGTTTATTCGCATTGTTAAAGCGGGCATGAAGGTCAGCGAGTTTATCTGCATCAATCGCTTGGTTCGAACGCTGCGTCAAAACAGGAATTCGCCCACTGGCAACACCCACTTGAGAGGCATTGGCATCGGGAACAGGCTGAATCGCAGAAACGATATTTTTGGTCTGACTACGATCAGTTGCGTCAGCAGCGTTGTCATTCTCTAGATCAGAATTTACAAACGCCCACACGATTGCCGCGATAAGTACCGCAATCAAGGTTTTTATTGGAAGTTTGTCTAACATTATTGTCTATAAATACCCGCTAAGCTCTGTCGATAGGTAAGCCGATACATAAAAGCCTACGCGCCCTCAAGTTGCTCCCTTACTATCGCCAAAGTATCGCCAATACTAAACGATAAAACCCAAGCTGTCAGCGGCCTTAGGTCTTATTCGACCGCTCTTTTGTAGATTGTCTTAATAACAGAGCCTAATGCGCGCGAGCCCAGTTTTCTCCCTTACCCGCATCGACTAACAATGGCACTTTCAAACTAGCCACGTTTTGCATAATTTGGCTTATCTCTAAGGTCGCCTGCTCGAGTACAGATTGCTCTACTTCAAATACCAATTCATCGTGCACTTGCATTACCATTTTGATATCGCTGCGATCGGTCAAATAGGCATCGACTTCGATCATAGCGCGTTTAATTATGTCAGCAGCCGTACCTTGCATTGGCGCATTGATAGCGGTGCGCTCTGCGTATTGACGCATGTTGTGGTTTTTGGCATTGATATCAGGCAAATAGAGGCGGCGCCCGTATACGGTCTCTACAAATCCGTGCTCGCGTGCGAACTCCCGAGTGCTTTCCATGTAGAGTTTGACGCCAGGGTATTGCTCAAAATATTGATCGATATAAGCCTGCGCCTGTTTGCGCTCTACATGCAACTGCTTGGCAAGCCCAAATGCGGACATTCCATAAATCAAACCAAAGTTAACCGCCTTAGAATGGCGACGCTGTTCATCGGTGACCTCTTCGAGCTCAGTTGAGAAAATCTCAGACGCGGTAGCACGATGAATATCAAGGTTGTTATTGAAAGCATGCACTAAAGTTTCGTCGCCAGACAAGTGAGCCATAATCCGTAGCTCAATTTGGGAATAGTCTGCCGCCATAATCACATGGCCAGGCGAGGCAATAAACGCCTCTCGAATA
>CAKZRZ010000169.1 GCA_937918955.1 uncultured Arenicella sp. | reverse complement strand
GCCTGATAAGCACTGACCGGGCTGGCGTTAAATTTCTCTAAAGAACGTACTAGTAAAGTGTTTCGGCTAGAAATAGCTCCGATACTCTTACTGCCATCGACAAAAACACGATCCTTACTGTTTTTGTAGTGTTCAATCAGCTTTTCTATGTCGCCGTTGAAATAACGCTCAGCATCGGCTTGAAACTCGCCCAGGCTGGCATTGGATTCAAGCGCATGAGATTGCAGGCGCTGACCATATTGCTCAACAAAGCTTGGAACCTGTACCCCGATAAGTGCTGCACCAAAAAATAAACACAGCCGAATGTATTCAATTGCAATTCTCATGCCCCCAGACTAGCAGTTTCATGAGCGGCTGAGGTTCAAGTGACCGATTTTACATATTTGACTTAATTGGGCTTAGGGATTTGCTGAACCCAAATGTTTGGCGGTGTATTCACATTCCAGCTCTAACTCTTTCGAGATGGTCTTTGCTGCGTATTGTTGCAGGTTCTTTTTGCCAAACATTATTCGTGCTTTGGTTTCAAAGCTGGCGCTGAGAGTGCAACCGTTTTCATTGGGCGTAAGTGTCATCGAGCCTTTAATGGAAAGAGGCGCGCCATCGATTTCAGTGTTATTGCTGCATTCATATTGATCGCCGTTTAAGGACCAATGCTCTTCAGTGGTGGCAATTTGCACGCTCTTAACAAAAGCAGACAATACGCCGGGAACATTAATTTTTCGTTCACGCACTAAGGTAAGCTGACAGTGATGATCACTTACGTAGCTTTCGCAGCTAGCCTTAGCGCTGCCGAGTGCTATTGCTCGCTGCTTTAAGAACTCGGGGTCGGTCAAGGTTTTAAAAACGGTTTGAATGTCTTGAGGAAAAGTATGTGTAACCTGCATGGCTTAGTCCTATTTATATGTATCGAATACGACTACTTTATTGGGTTTTTATCGGCTGAGCAACACGGCACCTAAGGCCACTATCAATAGCATCACCAAGCGTTTAAAGCTTTGCTCGGGAATTCGTTTGCGAAGTTTGCCGCCGAGCCATACTCCAATCGCGACGGGGATGATGCCTAAAGAGTAGTTAAGTATTGAGCCTGTGTCTAAACGGTCGATGCTGATTAAGAAAAGTAACATGACCAAGCTGTTTAGGGTGAACGACAAATTAATGGTTTGCACTAATACGTCTTTTGAAATATTTAGCGACAGCAGATAAGGCATTACCGGAAATATTTGCGAGCCAGTAGCGCCGTTAATCAGTCCTGTGAATATGCCAATAATCGGGTTTAGCTTTTTTTCTAGCTCGCGTCGGATTTTAAATCGGTGATTAAACCAACCCCATATTCCATAAATGACGAGTACCGCCCCCAGTACTTGTATTGAGAGTCGATTGTCTTCCGAGCGCAGCGCTTGTAGGCCAATCAGCATGCCAGGTAAGGAGAAGAGAATCAGTAAGTAGAATCGTTGAAGGCTAATACGTAAATTACCAGCCTGAAGCATGACAATCAGATTAGATAAAAGAGAAGGTAAAACCACAATCGAGATCGCTGTCTTGAGCTCTATAATGTTCGCCAAAATCGCTAAGCAAATTGTTGAAAAACCCAGGCCTAAGGAGCCCTTTATAAAAGCTGAGAAACTTAGAGCGAGGAGAACAAAGATAAACTCGGAATCGGCCATGGTGTGGCAGTGTAAACCATTAGAGCTAAGGTATGACGCCGATGCATGATTTAGTTTAGACTAGTGCCACCATTAACTAATTAACTAAACGACATGAGCAAGACCACGCGCAGCCTTTTAAGCGCCAAATTTTCGATGATGACTAAAGCATTTACCTTTGCGAGCTTGCTTGTGTCTGTCAACCAAGCAGCGATGGCAGAGAACCTAAGCTACCCAGAAACCAAGAAAGGAGAAGTAGTCGACAACTACTTTGGCATTGAAGTTGCTGACCCTTATCGTTGGCTCGAAGATGACCGTAGTAAGGAAACAGGCGCATGGGTTGAGGCTCAAAACAAGTTAACCTTTGGCGAACTCGAAAAAATCCCATATCGAGATGATGTTATCAAGCGGCTAACTGATAATATTAACTTTGAGAGGGTGAGCTCGCCGTTCAAAGAGGGCGCGTATACTTATTTTTATAAAAATGACGGCCTGCAAAATCATCAAGTTGTCTATCGCCAAAAAGGAAATGATGAGCCGGAGGTATTTTTAGACCCAAATACTTTTAGCGATGACGGCACAACGTCCCTCGCACAGCTGACTTTTTCAGATGACGGTAAGATCGCGGCGTACTCAATTTCTGAGGGTGGTAGCGATTGGCGAAAAATTATTATTATCGACGCCAATACTGGCAAGCAACTAGAAGAAGAATTAGTAGACGTTAAGTTTTCTTCGATCTCCTGGTTTAAGAACGAAGGGTTTTATTACTCTAGTTACGATAAGCCGAAGGGCAGCGAGCTCTCGGCTAAAACAGATCAGCATAAACTTTATTATCACAAGCTTGGCAGCAAGCAGGCCGACGACCAGCTTATATTCGGGGGCACCGAACAAGAGAAACACCGCTACATTAGTGGCTATGTTACTGAGGATAATCGCTATCTAGTAATACTTGGTCAAAATTCCACCTCAGGTAATGACCTTCGATTCAAAGACCTAAGTCGCGAAGACAGTGAGATTGTTACTGTGGTCGATAACTTTGATTCAGACAGTTACATTCTCGATAACATCGGCAGCAAGCTGTTCATAGTGACTAACCTCAATGCGCCAAATAAAAAGCTGGTAACAGTAAACGCCGCTAAGCCAGAGCCTTCTAATTGGCAAGACCTTGTAGCTGAAACCGACAACGTAGTTTCTTATACTACCGGCGGTGGTTTTCTATTTGCTGAATACATGGTCGACGCCGCCTCTAAAATCATGCAATACGATTATGTCGGTAAGCTAGTGCGAGAAATTAAGCTGCCGGGTGTTGGTTCTGCTTCGTCTATTTCGGGGCGTCGTTCAGAGCACGAGTTGTATTATGGGTTTTCGAATTACATCACGCCGAATACCTTATTTTCGTTTTCGACTAAAACCGGTGAGTCGACAATATACCGTAAGTCTGGCGCTCAGTTTGATTCTGAGAACTACGTTTCGGAGCAGGTGTTTTATTCATCGAAAGATGGCACCAAGGTGCCAATGATTATCACTCATAAAAAAGGTTTGAAGCGCGATTCAACAAACCCGACGATGTTGTATGGTTACGGTGGTTTCAATGTCAGTCTGACTCCGCGCTTCTCAATTACGAATAAGGTTTGGCTCGATGCTGGAGGCGTACTCGCTGTAGCGAACTTACGAGGTGGCGGAGAATACGGTAAAGCTTGGCATGATGATGGCCGCTTACTGAATAAGCAAAATGTGTTCGATGATTTTATTGCCGCGGGCGAATATTTGATTGAACAAAAAATCACGTCATCAGACTATTTAGCGGTAAGAGGCGGTTCAAACGGTGGCTTGCTTGTTGGCGCCGTAATGACCCAAAGACCCGAACTTTTTAAGGTGGCAATTGCGCAAGTAGGAGTGTTGGATATGCTTCGCTATCACACGTTTACTGCTGGCGCTGGCTGGGCTTATGATTACGGTACTTCAGAGCAGAGCGAAGAAATGTTCGAATACCTTAAGGGCTATTCGCCTCTGCACAATATTGAAAGCGACGTTAGCTATCCAGCTACCTTGGTGACCACTGCCGATCATGACGACCGAGTGGTACCAGCGCATTCCTTTAAGTTCGCCGCTGAGTTGCAGGCAAAACATACAGGTGATGCGCCGACTTTAATTCGAATAGACACAAATGCAGGCCATGGTGCAGGAATGTCGATCTCAAAGGTTGTTGAGCTTTACGCTGATATCTATTCTTTCACCTTGCATAATATGGGAGTCGAAAAGCCATTCAATTAGTCTTTGAAAATGGCTTCAATTGGCATCTCAAATAAGCGAGAAATTTTGAACGCGAGAGGCAAGCTAGGATCGAACTTGCCTTTCTCAATGGCGTTGATTGTTTGGCGCGATACTGCCAAGGCCGCTGCTAAATCGGCCTGGGTGAGCTTTCTTTCTGCGCGCAATTGTTTTAGAGAGTTTTCCATTTTATTTCAATAATTTTTGTTTTTTCGATGCGCTTACTTGTAACGCATATGCCCTAGTAAAACGGCTCCCAAGTAACATAGCGACATGACCACCAATAATACGGTAAGGTCTGCCTCTTCAGCCAATACGCCAGCTTGGTTTAAGGTAATAAGTATAGGGAAGCTTAGCAAACCGATCCCTAGCGTGGTTCCCATTGCATTCAGCTGTATTCGTTGCTGAAGTTCATCTAGCCCAAGAAGATGCTCTCGGTTACGCATGATCATGTAAACACCAGCGGCGATGTTCAGGCTTAATGCGATTAGTTTTAATCCGGGGGTATTGGTCCAATCGATAAAACTTAGAAATGCAAAGCTTAGGAGCCATAGTGATGTAGAGGCCGCAAGCTTAAGTGTGTTTGATTTTTGCTGTGCCTGCCAGTTTTCTTGCTGTGGATTCATGCTTACCTCATTTTCTAGTTTAAATTTATTTTGTAAAGTTAGCTTTACATTAAGGTTTGTTTTCTGGAATATCAAGTTTGCTTTACAATCTATATGTTGCAGCGGTAAGGTTAATGGAAGTGAGGCCCTAAATTGGCGTACTATTGTAGAAAGAGGTCTGCAATTACAAAAATTTGTAGGAATACTGAAATGAACAGTTCGAACAAAAGAATCTATAGCTTGTGTATGGTGCTCTCAATGTTGAGCGCCTCAGTTGGTGCTCAAACTGAAACGGAATCGCTGCCTGAGACCGATCAAACTCAAGTTGAACAAACCTCCGTAGACCAAGCTACTGCTGAGCAAGCCGAGATACAACAAACAGAGCCTGAGGATCCAGACCTGGCTCTTTGGGAGCGTACAAAGGCGCGGCCGAACTTAGCTAACCTTGGGAAGTACTTGGAGCAATTTCCAAATGGTCAATATGCTAGCGAGGCGCGAGAGCGATTCGATCGTTTAGAACTACAGGCGCGCAAACAGGCCGCGGATGATGAGGCGCTCGAAGCCTACCGAAAAACTAAAATTGATAACGGCCTGGTGCTAGAACTGAATGCCCGATTTGATGAGCTAAAGCCTTATGTGCGATCGATGCTCAATTCTTGTGGTTATCAAACGGTCGAGAAAGATCGTTTTGCTAAAAAAGTATATCCAACAATCGCGATTGATGGCTCAATGTTTAACGGTCGCTCTGATCTTGAACACTCGGTCACTCTTAACCTATCAGTAGTATTAAAAACCAAGAACCGCCAAATAAAGGCCCGCCAGCGTATGCTGTCTTACCGCACCTCAGAGGTCAGTGCACACAAAGCCTTGCAAGCGGCCTTTGAAGACATTGGCGCGCAAATGAAAAGCGGCGGATTTTGTATTTAGCCCTAATGAAAATACAGTAATGCTGTTGGCTACAACACAACAAAAGGGCCACTCAAAAAATCAAGTCGCGAGCCAAAGGCTTTAGCTGAACGCCTAAAGACAAATTAACGATACCGAACCGTTTTGTGTCTTTACTGGAACGCACAGCTGATCATTATTTAGCGTCACTATATCGCAAGCATCGCCAATTTCATCAGAATTTGAATCGCTTTGATCTGTGTTAGCTACTAGTGGGCAGTTGTCGTTTTCATCGACCACGTTATCGCCATCATCATCTGGATCACTCAAGTTACATTGACCGTTTGAGTCAGTGTCTAGGCCATCGTTGTTGACGTCAAACTGGCCTTGGCTGCAGTCATCACAACTGTCGGCGTCGATATCTGAACACACCAGTGGGTCACTATCGTTCGAGTCGAATTGTTTGATCGAACCATCGCCGTCTTCGTCTCGATCGTCTACAGTGTCGCAGGCATCACCGAGTTCATCTTCATCAATATCGCTTTGATCGGTATTCGAGTCGCGTGGGCAATTGTCGTCGGCATCATTAACGGTATCGTTGTCGTCATCGATATCACACACATCGCCTTGCTCATCGTTATCCAAATCGGCTTGGTCTTGATTGGTGATGAGCGGGCAGTTATCAACGCTATCGAGTAGTGTATCTGCATCTGAATTATCGCAAACATCGCCTTCATCGTCGCCGTTAAAATTAGCTTGGTCTTCGTTTGCTATCAGCGGGCAATTATCAACGTTGTCTAGCAGGGTGTCCCCGTCCGAGTTGTCGCAGGCGTCACCTTCGTCATCGTTATTAAAATCAGCTTGATCTGTGTTGGCCGTAAGTGGGCAGTTATCGATCGCATCGTCAATATTGTCGTTATCAGCATCCGTGGCACTTTCGCAGGCATCTCCTTGGCCATCGTTATCGGAATCTTGTTGGTTAGGGTTTGCGATCAGAGGACAGTTGTCTACTGCGGAGGGCTCAACAATTGTGGCGAATGGAAAGTCAAAATTACTGTCGCCATTGAAAGCGCGCCATCGACTACTAATACTCGAAGGAACAAAAGCTCCACCAGTAGTATAAGGATTGGTTCCAAGGTTGCTCGGTGTTGTGAACCAGCCGCAGCTGCCACTAGAACTGACGATTATCGCCAGTTGTTCACCTACACTGGTGGTGTGGGCACCCTGAGCGTCTCCGAAATCGAGTGTTAAAAAATTAGATGACGAACCATTAGCGCCTGAGTTTATAGTCACAGAATCAACTGCTGGGTCAGAGTCATCAAGAAAGCCATCACCAAGAGAGACAAGCTCTACGACTAGATTGCCGCTACTGCAAAACGCCGGAAGTCTAATTTCGGTGATGGCACCATCGACATCGCTGGTAAAGGTTTGTGCGAATCTAGAGTTGCCACCAAAGGTAAAGAAGCTATTGTTTGCCGCATTTAAGGCTAGTTGTTGGTCAACACCCGCGCTATTGAAAATGCCATCGTTGTCGATGTCCGGGTCGCATGCGTCGCCGAGGTTATCTGTAGGGCTATCGGTATTCACTTGAGTTGGGTTTGCTGTATCGGGGCAATTGTCTTCGAATAAGCCGATATCATCTGCATCTGCGTCATATAGGCTTGCGACCCCACCGATGTCGTCGGTCTGAGGAATTTCAATTGTACTGCTCACGCTAGGTTGCATAATTGCCGGAAATCGAGTTTCGTGATCTAAG
>CAKZRZ010000168.1 GCA_937918955.1 uncultured Arenicella sp. | reverse complement strand
GGAATCCAAGAAGGAAAAGTTTATTCTGTGCTCAAAGCGTTCGGCGTCGCAAGCGTCAGCACAACAACTAGCGGTTCCTTTGACACGAACCTCAGGAAGTTGTCGTGTCATTCCCTCTTCTGAGAAACAGGGGTGCCTTCGAAATCAAGATACCCTTGGCGCCACACTCACCAATACGGCCTCTCTATCACCTCTCTTTCACGTCCGCCCAAATGACGACAAAAGCGAACGTCCTGCGAAGAGACAAAGACGAGCCAAAGCGACGACATTAGCAAACGTAACACCTCTAGTAACACCACACGTTTCTGGATCTCCATCGCAAAGTGATCCATTGCTCAACCATAGATTCATTATGAGCAATAACCAACGCCAGCTTGTGCCCATAACAATACAGGATGATGCGGTTATCGCACAGCATATGAAGAACAGCGAAGTCAAGTATCAGTGCAAAAGATCCACCAATGATTCAGCTAGGAATCAAGGCGCTACATTTGCAGACATCGATAACGGTATTCATCGCGGAAAAGAGGTAGCCGACGATCGTTTGGTCCAGTCGGCCCGTAGCCCAGCAGATGATTTTGAGATAACAGAGGGCAAAGCATACATTCAAACTACAAATCAGCAGGCGGCTACTTTCAACTTTGACACAGAAGGTGAACCGTATTCAGGGGAAGCAGCAATCGAACTCGAAACACCCGAAAGCGCTTCGAAAGAGTCCGAAGCGGCAGTGGCTGGAATTGATACACACTCTGTCATCATGAAGTTAGAGAACCCTCCAGAGTGCAATGAATGTGAGAAGTTGTACATCACTGACAAACAGTTGAAGAAGCACATAAGAACTGCTCATGCAAAACAAAAGCCTGCCCTTCACAAGTGCAATGAATGCGACCTCACATTCAAGAGCAGCACCAATCTTGAGAGGCACATATTCGAATCTCACCAAACTAAAAACGTTTACTGCCCGCAATGTCGTGCCGGATTCAATACCAAGAGGGGATTGGTATTACACAAGAAGGCGATACACAAAGTGGCTCCTAGATCATTCAAGAGGAAGAAGAAGACTGGGAAAAATTCATGCGCAAGCACAAGCGAGAAAAAAGTCTTGACCTACCACGCGTGTCTACTTTGCGACTATTGTAGTACTGTGAAGGGAAATATGATGAGGCATGTCAAAGGAAAGCATCTCAACGAAAAACGTTTCGAGTGCAAATATTGTGGAAAGCCAGGAAAAACGAAGCAGAACGTTGTATTCCACGAGCTGGCCTGTCAAAAGAAACAAAAGTAACTTGGTCGCCAAGCTAGAAACGTGTTCTTTTCGCGACGATCGCCTTCATTCACTCTAACTCACCACATGTATTAAGTTGACCCTTCAGTAAAACCACTTGTTCCTCCTAGCACTATTTAAATACTCGTTCAGTAACACGGCAGCAGTAGCAATGGTTTTCGTGAAATCAGCAGCTCATTAAACTCTTTCATTTGTTTATTTATTGTATTGAAAGCCTGGAAAGCATTCCAAGAAAGACAGACATTCAATATCATTAAGCAGGCGTAAAAGGAGCGTGCCAGCAACACATATCATACTGTAGGCTCTTTTTGTTCTATCTGCTTCTCTGAATGAAACTGTTGTCGTTGCTGTCAACGATCACTGACATTTTTTTAAACGACCGTGAACCTGACTGACAATTGACAAATTCTGACAATTGCTCGCCAACCAGATACATTGCCAACATTGATTTGACAACGCACATTGAAATCCTGATGGTACATGGTACCAAACTTTAGCTAGAACGTTTTAGTACTTATAGACCTCTCTTCACCATGCGATCTCGTTAGACACAACCTGCTCAACAAAAACGTTATCTGTTCCGCTACCACTGCTATCTGCTCACGATTTTCTTCTAATATCTCTTCTGCTACTCCCTGCTCCTGTTACTCCCATCTTTCATAGTTATGGGCCCACCTCTGTTCGGCACTCTCCAGGAAAGACTGATTCAAGCCAGGGAGGGGCCAGGCAGATCTGGCGGTTCCAAGTCGGGACACAGAGATCTTGGTCTTAAACATTCTGACATGGATGATCTGCGAGAGGATTATCCTAGTGTAGCAGTCTGGATTGAATCCGCAGAGATGCGCATCAAGAAGATGGAAGCTGACTTAACGGCGCTTCGTTCCAAGTGCGATATGTTAGACAGAACGATAAATGATGAATCATCAGCTCTACTGCAGATATCTGACGACGAAAAGGTTACTGATGGTCCTCCTGTCCAGCGTGAATCGGTTGCTGGGCAACCAGTGCAGTTGCTGGGCAACCAGTGCCCATTGTGTCTGTCATTATGTCTGCGTTGCCACAGAGAACTGATAATGACGTTGGCAACCCTGGCTCTGGTCGTACTGTAAAGAAACTTCGCAAAAGAGGGATTTAACTGTTGGTCATAATTGCATTTAAGAAAAACTAGAGAACGTAGCGTAATGGCATTACGCCATATGACCCGTAGGCGGGAACTGCAAGTACTGTGGAACACTTCAGTACTTAAACTTTCATACTCTGCTCATTCTTTACAACAGCTTTCTATGATCTCATTGTTTCGAAAACGTATCCACTACACATTACTGCAACGTGTTTTGGGGTCTGAACGCTTACCGAGTTTCAATACCGCAGTGAAACACTGTCGAGTCCGATTTTCTTCTATTTTAATAGAGCCTCGATATTAAAATATTGAGGCTCACGCTACAGTGAGTGTTGCGAGAGGCGCGGTCTACCAAGTGGGTGCTCCAAAGACCCAACAAGCTAGCTAGGCTTTGGATTGCTCTCACGGGACACAAAATGGCAACAACCGCGCATAAGCACAACTAATTAACTGCCGTCAGCTGGAATCAGCTTGCGTCAGCTGGGTTTAGAAGACAGTAAGTGGAGTCATCAGCTTGTGCAGGTGTCGCAATGCACACCGGACTTATCTAAATGGTTATCATCTTCCTTTGTTTATATGCTGTTTGGCTTTCGTGAAGCCTACCGAAATCTCGCAAATGAACTACTCCAAGGATGCATGCAGGTAACCCTTTTTCGGCATCAAAAAGTAAAACGTAAACAAACACGTCTATGGTCCATGCACAACGAAGACGTATTTGACTCACATTTCATCTCTTCATCAGGATTGTTGTAGGCTCGTGGTGGGGGTATGGATGACTCTTTAATGAATTGTTACATGTTTATGAGCCGCGCAAACGCGTTCGATAGTTGAATCTGGTTCCTCATGCCTCGCGCTGATCAGCGCGAATCAAACGCTGTTGCAATTCACTGTTTCAAGTATCGGGATCTGAAAAGTTGACTTCTTCTGCTGTACGCTGTTTTACAAACTGGAACAAGTCAATGTGTGCACGCGGCTGCGCTAGGGCTAAACTTATACTGTAGACAGTTGTTCGCTATCAGGCGAATGGACCACAGACAGCGGTGTTGGATACCTGAAGCTGCTTACTGTCGGAAGCCCTTGTCAGCCACTAGTGAGCGTTGTACTCTAGTGTACACTAAGACGGATTCGTAGGCACCGGGTGTGGTTTAGTAGTTACTCGAGACGAAAGCGGCACAAATAGAGCGTGCGATCTTGCTGAGCTAAAAGAAGGCAGTGTTAGACCAAGTTGATTGCTAGTGTCCTATTCTTTGCTCGTTACTGCTTGTACGCTCATCAGAACTGACCACGGTCACTATTCCTATCAGCAGAAGACTGTGATCCGCAAGGGATTTTGAAGACAATCAGGCCGCTCATAGAAATAATGCTCGCACATGTGCCCGCACATGTGGGACCGCAAACAAAGATAACAGAAACAGTTTTGTTTTTGAACACTCTTTGAAGCGGAAAATCCCCGGATAAAAGAGAATGGAGATCTCCGACACACCCGATTTTTTGCAAGATGAGTTTTGCATGCTGGATGAATGCTTTGAAGAGTCAATCTATTCCTGGTTGAAGTGACTCTTTCTTGTTCTGTATTCTCCTTAGCGGTATTCACTTCAATATGGTACTGTGACAGTGTGACAAATTACAGCCATCCAGAAAATCTCTGACAACGAATTTTCCTGAGTAAACGTAAAACGACACACTCGGATTGTTGTCAACAATATGGTGCTTCGAGCATCAGAGTTTCAGCATAACTTGTGGCACATGTAAACATGGTTGCTTAGGACTACAGTAGGGCATGCAATTTAGCAGTACACTGTAACGTTGAGGCTGCATTTAGCGGCTCATGACGCCGCACCAGCAACCTGAACGAAAACACTGCGCTATCATAATTACAGTAGTTGAGGACAATGGTAAGGACTACCAAGTATCTGCTGTGTACGATCTTGTTAGAAAAATTGGTAGTTAGCACAAAATTCGATCACGTCGTCCTCACAATCTCACTTGTGTCCCGCAGAATGAGTCGAGAAACGAAATCAACGCAGTTGCGCAACATGTCACAACGCTTTGAAAATCAATAGCATCCAATGAATGGCATTCAAACAACTACGGTACCTCAGTTCACGACGTTCACGTCTTTAGAGCACGTCCAACCGGGCCACACGGTGAGAACGCTTTGCGTCTCGCCAATTGTTCCCGCCTTGAGGTATTCGCGCTCATTTCTTCTTCTGCAAGCCTCTCCCGAACAGCTTCTCAACTACCCAATTTAAACCCAACTCAATTGACTTCCGCCACACCGCCGCCGACACCTACAGCTCTCAACCCAGCTCCCAACTCAACCAACCAAAACCTCTTCTCCGTCTTTCTACCGTTGCTTCAACTCTTCAGCCCTTTTCTTTTGCTTCTTAAACCTACAAATTCGCTTGCAACATTCATTCCCTTCCCTTCCAATTGCTGCCGATTTCCATTTCCCACACGTCTTCAAGGAGCAACTCTTACCAGCAGAAACTAGAAACTCCACAACGATGTTACCGCTTCCCCATTTTGAGGGGCCGCTTCCAGATTTAACGACTGACCTGAACCTTCAAAACATGTCTAACGAATTGCTTGCAGCCGCTGAGGCGGCAGCAGCAGCTGTAGATGCATATGCAGATATAGATGCAGATGCCTTCGACACCACGGCCCTCGACACCACGACCCTCGACACGGCTGTCTTATCACCTACCCATCCCGCCTCAGGCGACATTCTAGTGCCGCCATCGCCATCGCTCTTTAGCCATCCACCTCATGAACAGCACGAACACCACGAAAGTTCTCTTCTGCAGCATTCCATCATTCCTGAAACTCCAGAAAGCAACCCCATTTCAGAGGCGCCAAGGGCTGACAACGGGCAAGCGAGTGGCAGCATACCAAACTTTGAAACTCACCTTAACGTTCAAAACATGTATGACGAATTGCTTGCAGCCGCTGAGGCGGCAGCGGCAGCTGTAGATGCAGATGCAGATGCAGATGCCTTCGACACCACGGCCCTCGACACCACGGCTGTCTTATCACCTACCCATCCCGCCTCAGGCGACATTCTAATGCCGCCAGCGCCCTCGCTCTTTCATGATTTTAATCATCCACCTCATGAACAGCACGATAGTTGCTGTAACAATGTTCCAGTTACGGCTCAACACTTTCCCACTCCACCTGCGCAAAATTCAACTACCCTCTTTCATACAGCAAGTCAAGAACAACCTAACTTCAACCTCGCTTTAGAAAATTTGGAAGAATGGAGATGGGACGACACGATAGATCTCGAACACCACGAACACCCTGAACACCACGAAAGTTCTCTTCTGGAGCATTCCATCATTCCTGAAACTCCAGAAAGAAACCCCATTTCAGAACCGTCAAGGGCTGACAACGGGCAAGCGAGTGGCAGCATACCAAAATTTGAAACTCACCTGTCGCCAGGTACTGCACATACGGAATCCAAGAAGGAAAAGTTTATTCTGTGCTCAAAGCGTTCGGCGTCGCAAGCGTCAGCACAACAACTAGCGGTTCCTTTGACACGAACCTCAGGAAGTTGTCGTGTCATTCCCTCTTCTGAGAAACAGGGGTGCCTTCG
>CAKZRZ010000167.1 GCA_937918955.1 uncultured Arenicella sp. | reverse complement strand
TATTGTGAAGTATCGGTAGAAACGCCGGTTAACTTAACAAAGCGCCAGAAAGAACTGCTGCAAGAACTTGATGAGTCTATTCATACGGGTGGCAGCAAGCATAGTCCGCAAGAGAGCTCGTGGGCTGACAAAATTAAATCGTTCTTTGACGATATTGTCACTTAGTCCGGCTATTTCTGAAGCAAGTAGCTAGACTACTTATTTCTACTGATTTAGTCGTGCAATACATCTATATGAGCTGCACAGATAAAGTCATTTTCAGTGACTCCGTTAACGGTGTGTGTTGAATAGATCACTTTGCACCGTTTATGCATTACCTGTAATTCTGGGTGATGGTCGTGCTGCTCGGCAATATCGGCGACTGCGTTCACAAATCTAATAGTCTCTGCGTAGCTGTCAAAATGAAATGTTCGGCAAAGTATATTGTCGTTCGCGCAAAACTGCCATTGCGGCGTAAGTTTTCGTAGCGTTTCAATTTGCGATAAATTCAGAGAGCCGTCTTTTTTAGAAACAGTTCGGCACTTGGCCTTGAGTAGTTTATTGATGTCGTCGTTCATAGTATTCTTGTTGTTTGTACCAGCAGTAATAAGTATTGCCCGCGTAAGTATTTTCAGCTTAGGTGTTCTCGACTTAGGCGTCTTATAATTAACTAATCACTAAAAACTATACCACTGTTCACGCAGTAAGGAGATGGCGAGTGCCACCACATCATAATGCCTGGGTCTGGATGGACTTGGAAATGACAGGCTTAGACCCTGAAAAAGATCGTATCATCGAAATGGCAACTATCATCACCGACGGTGATTTGCGAACCATAGCTGAAGGCCCGGTAATCGCTATTCATCAGTCTAATGAACTGCTTGATGGCATGGATGAATGGAATACGCGCACACATAACAAAACCGGTTTGGTTAACCGCGTGAAGGTGTCGAGGGTCACAGAGCGGCAGGCTGAGATTGAGACCTTGGATTTTATTCAAAGACACACCTTGAATAACCGTGCGCCTTTGTGTGGCAATAGTATTTGCCAAGATCGTCGTTTTTTGTACAAGTACATGCCCGAGCTAAGCGATTGGCTGCATTATCGAAATATTGACGTGAGCTCATTTAAAGAAGTCGCTCGGCAGTGGTCACCGAGTATCTTGCCAGGCTTTAATAAGCGCGCCACGCATAAGGCCTTGGATGATATTAAAGAGTCGATTGAAGAGCTGCGCTATTATCGAGATAACTTAATACACTCAGATACTTACGATGACTATGAGTATGACGACTAATAGAGTCTGATGCTGTTTCGTTTTACTGATTTAGCACGACTATGGAACTAAGCAGCGAGCGATGGATGAGCGTTGCATACGGGGAGCTTGGAGTTAAGAGCCTCCCTGAAGGGAGTAGTAATGCGAGGATCAGCGAGTATCATCATGGTACCAACATACAAGGCTATGATGATAAAGCAGCTTGGTGTTCTTCGTTCGCCAATTGGGTGCTCGCCCAAGTTGACATCAAAGGCACTGATTCGGCGCTCGCGCGATCCTGGTTAGACTGGGGGAACCTTATTGATACACCTAAACGAGGTTGTATTGTAATTTTAGAACGCGAAGATCCAAATGGTTGGCAAGGACATGTCGGCTTTTATTTGAGAACCGAAGGTGATCGAATATTCTTGCTTGGCGGGAACCAACTGAACGAGGTGCGTGAGCATCACTACGACTTGAGAACGGTTTTAGGGTTTCGCTGGCCGGCAAAACCCTAAATTGAATGCTTAAGGTCTAGTTATTCTGGGATCTAAGAGTCCTCAGTTAAAGCGAGTCTTCAGCGTACAAGAGCCCTCAGCTGTAAATATAGGCTCAGCGAACAAGCGTCGTGCCGCCGTCAACTGGAATAATCTGCCCAGTAATGAACGCGCCAGCCGCACTTGCCAACATAATTGCCACTCCACTTATATCGGTTTCTGACCCCCATCTGTGTAAAGGCATCATTGCGATTTCTGCTTCATACTGTTCTTTATCGCTGCTCGCATACTCAGTCATCTTAGAAAAGAATCGGCCGGGTGCGATTGCATTTACGCGAATATGTTTATCGCACAAAGCTACTGCTAAGTTACGAGTCAATTGATGAATTGCGGCTTTACTTGGCGCATAGCTATAGGTATCGGTTTCGCCACAAATACCCGCGACTGAGCCTATATTGATCACGCTTGATGTGCTTTCAGGGTTTGCGTTAGCACTTAGTAAGGGAATCATTTTCTGTGTTAGGAAAAAAGGTGACTTTACGTTTAGGTCCATTACTCGATCCCAGCCAACTTCAGAGAAACCTTCGAGTGGTTCCAGCCATCCAGTTCCTGCGTTGTTCACCAACACGTCAATCGCTGATTCGCGTTTGCTGAGTTCTGCAACAAGGGCTGATATTTCTTCCATCGAGCCAATATTGCCGGGTAGGGCAACACAATCGCCAAACTCAGAGAGCTCTTTTGCGGCTTCAAAGCATGCTTCGGCCTTTCGTGCGGTGATATAAACCCGTTTCGCGCCGGCGGAAAGAAATCCTTTTGCCATGTAAAAGCCAAGGCCTCGCGAGCCACCTGTTACGACGCAGGTTTTCCCGCTCATTGAAAATAATTGGTCTAGCATGATAACCCTCTATAGTTTTGATTAGAGGGCAAGTCTATCAGGCGTGATATGAACGCCTTGTTTCA
>CAKZRZ010000166.1 GCA_937918955.1 uncultured Arenicella sp. | reverse complement strand
TCTTCAGTCATAATGGCCGAGCTATAGCTAAAATGACAATGCCTAGCTCCTTGTATTGGTATCGACTGAAGCCATCCATAAGGCGTTTTCGTAATAGTGTTAAACAGAGGCGTTTCGGTATTATCAGGCGTGATCATTTCTAGACGGCGATCACAGTCAAAGGCTTGTGACCAATCATCATGGCCCACGCCAAGTGCTTCTTGAATAAGCAAGGCATTGGCTCCAGTCGCGTCGATAAAGAAGTCGGCGTGCACACTCTCACCGTTACTTAGTGCTAGCGATTGGACAAAGCCACTATCATCTACGTTTACTTGTTGTACGTCAGCTTCAAGCCGTTTGACGCCATAGCTCAAGGCAAATTTGGCGAGAAATTGCAGATAACTCACGCCGTTTACCTGAAAAGCATAATCGATCTTATGCAGCGGCGTGTTGGCTTCTGGATGAGAGAATTTGTTCGACAGCGCTGCCGTGGCAGCAATCGAATGTTCGGCCACATTAACATCAGGGCTATCAGTACGCTGACGACCATTAATACGCTGACAGCTCAGATAGTGATGGAACTTAACTCGGTCAATCAATTCACCGGTCTGCGAATAGGTGAATAGACTGTCTTTGGTGCCTCGACAATTCTGCAGGCGCGTACCATATTTATAAACGCCGCCTACATTCTTAATTAACTCTACCTCTTGCACACCAAGGTGACGATGAAAATCATGCGCACCGGTATTTAAAGTCAAGGCGTTTGGTAGCACGGCATGATTAGGCTCGACGATTGTAATTTCAACATTTTGACCACGTAAGCTTCGGGCCAATCGTGCCGCTACCGCCCATCCATGAATGTCAATTCCTGCGATCACAATCGAATTTATTTTTTCTATCGAACTCATATCTAGCCTCTATTGAACGCTTCGTTTACGAGCTCCATATAGACTCATATCAGCGTTCTTCCACCCATCGTTTCGCGGGTTTTCAAGCCTGGCAATCGCATCCATATGAGCTGGCATAACATGTACTGAGTCCGAAATTTGACTACGTAGCTTATCGAGTTGCGCTTGCATGTCACTAACACTAAACCCGTCTACTCTTGTGTCATAGCGCTGTGGCAAAAATCGCTGGCCCAAATAGACAGCAACCCAGCTCGGCTCTAGGAATAGCCCCTCTTGATACTTTACAACATGGCCAGTTTGCTTGAACAAGTCCATCTTTCGCTTGAGTTCGTCAGGCACGTTCATGTTACGAACATAGTTCCAAAATTCCGTATCGTCGCGCTCGGTGGCATGATAATGCAAAATCAAAAAATCTTTTACGCGTTCTATCTCCATTTGCATCACTCGATTAAACTCGTTCGAGAACGCTTCATCAATCTGTTTGTTTGGAAAGAACTCTATCAGCTTCATAATTCCAAGCTGAATTAGATGTATTCCGGTCGACTCAAGTGGCTCTAGAAAACCACCAGACAGGCCTATTGCGACGCAGTTTTTATTCCACATTTTCTTACGTCGGCCAGTATTAAATCTTAGAAAATTAGGTTCGGCAAATGGCTCGCCATCTAAACCTTTCTGCAAAGAATCGAGTGCTTCGTCATCACTCATAAAATCACTGCAATAGACATGCCCATTGCCGGTGCGGTGTTGCAAAGGAATACGCCAACGCCAGCCAGCCTTATCCGCAGTTGCGCGAGTATAAGGCAATGGCTGCTCTTTCTTTTCGCAAGGTACAGCAACAGCTCTATCACAGGGTAGCCAATGCTTCCAATGCTCATAGCCCGTCTCTAGCGTTTGCTCAATCAATAAGCCGCGAAAACCAGAGCAGTCTATAAATAGATCACCCTCAACTTGCTTACCGTTTTTCAAAGTGACCGCGGTAATAAAACCCGATTCTGGATCTTGTTGCACACTTTCAACCAAACCCTCTTGACGAGTCACTCCCCGCTCTTCTGAATAAGCTCGGAGATACTTGGCATAAAGACCTGCATCTAAATGATAGGCAAATGAATACGTCGCGAGTAATGAATTAGGGTCCTGCGAAGGAAAATCAAACCGCTCTTTCGCGGCCGCCACGACGGGTAAGGAATAATCACCAATTGGATGATTGTTGCCGTTTTGCTGGGATTTCAACCAATAGTGGTGGAAGGGAACATCATTGACAGGCTGACCAAAATCGCCAAATGGGTGTATGTAAGCATCGCCCTGTTGCCCCCAGTTGACAAATTCAATGCCCAGTTTATAGGTGGCATTGGTCGCCTTCATAAACTCAGGCTCATCAATCCCTAAGCGTTGATTAAAAAAGCGTAAATGCGGCAAGGTTGCCTCGCCGACTCCAACCGTGCCGATTTGCTCGGATTCGATTAGCGTAATCGACACGTCGACATTCTTGAACAAACTTACAAGAGCAGCGGCCGTCATCCAACCTGCGGTGCCTCCACCAACAATGACGACACTTTTTATATCACTACTCTCACGGCTCATATTTTCATTTTTTGTTTACGTTAACTTTTAAAAAGCGAGTAATAAGTATGGCATTAAAAAGCCGCTTCAAGCTATTGCTCGAAGCGGCTATCGTGATTAAAAAAAGCTCAAATTAGAATTGCCCTCGAAGTACAAGGGTAATTCGACGATCGTGAATAAACGAATGGCGTAACACTCGAGTTTCACCGTCACTGGCTAAACTACTAGTCAAAACCTCATCTTGCAACAGGTTGCTGCCTTGCAAGCCAACTTGCCACTTGTCATTGACAGTATAGAACACCGATCCATCTAATTGACCTCGAGATTCAGCAAATGTTGGCACACCTGGGCCACCGCCAGGGCTGTTGACTTCACGAATCGTCAACAAGTAATCATCTCGCCAGTTGTAAGCTAATCGCCCTTCCCATTTCTCATTCTGATATAAACCAACTATATTAAACTGGTTCTCAGAAAGGCCTTGAAGTGGCAAATCAAAGTCCGGTATTGAAGCTCGAACCGCATCACTTTGGTTGCCTGACTCCACAGGACGTAAGTTTTGTTGGGGCACATCACTTGGATTGAGGTAAGTATAATTAAATTGCAATCCCAAGCCACTCCAAGCACCTGGCAAGCCATCAAAGAATTGCTGATAGGCAAACTCAAAACCGGTCAACTTTGCCGTATCTATATTGATCGGCTGGTTGATATTAACAACCTGCTGAGCACCAGTACTAGGATTAGTTACCAAGGTCTCAACGGTATTGTTTGAGAAGAAGTTTTTCATATCTTTATGAAACAGCCCAAAAGACACAAAATCACTATCGCCGAAGTAGTTTTCCAAAGATAAGTCCACTCCAGTTGACTCTAGAGGCTCCAAGAACGGATTGCCTGAACTTTGGAAGAAGCCAGTCACAGTAGCATTACTGCCGTTTCCAGATGCTTGAGTAGAGATATTATAGTTGTAGCGCAGATTACCTAGATCGGGAAACGCGATTGCTTGTGAGGCGCCAAAGCGTAGAATTAGGTCCTCGTTTATCTCATACTTGACATTCAAACTCGGTAACACCGTATCAAATGAGCTTCTAGCATCCTCTGTATCGCTAAATCCGTTCGCGAAGGCGCGTTGTTCAGCAGTAGCGTTCGCGGCCAACGGGCCTTGAATCAAAGGAAACGTTTGACCTCCAGCTACTGTAGTATCTAAACTAACGTAGCGCAGACCGACGTTACCAGCTAATCGGCTATCACCTCCTTGAGCAAAATTTAAACGCACATACAAAGCGGTATTTTCTTCCAGCGTTGAATTAATTTCAGCTGGCAAGAAGGCACCCAATGATGGGTCCTGCCCACGATTTGCAAGATCCTGGCGGCAACAGCCGCCATTAATAGAAAATGTATCAGCAAAAGTAGCCGCGTCTTGCACAAGGCTAGCATTTGGAAAAAGGCCAACTCCATTTGGAAGTCCGCCTACATTACCACCATGGAAATCTCCGAATGAAAATGCACTAATTTGATCGTTACCAAACCCATTGGCATTAACATTACCAGTAAATAAGGCTTGACCACCATTCCAAGTTTCAGAAAGATTACCCCAATTAAAGGTACTCCAGCGTGTGGTTTGATCACGCTCTGAATATCGTGCGCCAACTTCAACAGATCGAAAAAAGTCCATTTCTAAGTCGTACTCTGCATCTAAACGCAATGAGATCTCGTCCCCTTCTGACTCTTCAACGTGATCCATTGCGGCGCGCCAGAAATAGTTATTCGGGTCAGTAAAAAATTCAGCGTCAGATTGGCTAGAACCTTCTGGGGCTAAAAATCGAACCGTTGGTGCGTCACCTTCATCTACTAAAAACGCTCTGACACCGCCATTAACTCCACCAAAGAGGCTGAGGTCTACTTCGTCAGTAGAAGAATCCACGAACTGAAACTCGGTGCTAAGGTATAAACGCTCCGATGGCTGCCAACCTAACGAAAGAGAAAAATCATCAGTGATTCTTGTTCCTTGGTTTTGGCGGGTTTGAGGCCCAAAACCGTTCGAGATGCCATTAATGGTCCCCGAAACAAAACGACCATCATCGAAAACAGCATCATTTCCAACTGAACCTGCCGCATCATCAGAGAAAAATGCCCGCTCTATCCAGCTTGAGGTCGAGTCTGAGCGTACATATTCTGCTAAAGCAGAAAATGTTCTATCCGTGTTTTCGAACTGAAGGGCAGCTGTGATGCCCTCTCGTTCTCGGTTTGTTGAGGTCGACCTAATTCCCGCATTAATTGGAGCAAAACGACCTTGAGCATCTTGATTGTGAAAACCAAATTGCGCGCCGTCCGAACGAAAATCCAAATCAGATCTGGCATAACTTAAAAGCACGCCAACTTCGCCATTACTCACGTCAAAGCGGTCACTGTATATTCCGCTAATGGAGGGTGTTACTTCCTCTTCTAAGTCGCCATAATTGGCCTGTGCAGAAAAATTAAGAACGCGTTCATCCGAATCAAACGGTTTTCGAGTCACGAGATTGATGGTACCTGAAATACCCCCTTCAATCATATCAGCTGTTTGATTTTTGAAAATTTCGACACTGCCTAATAACTCGGGCGAAACATCTTGAAAAGACAGTCCCCGTCCAGAGTTTGCTGAAAAAGTATCTCGACCGTTGAATTCTGAGCGAGTGTTGGGTAAGCCGCGCAAGGTTACTCCAGAACCCTCGGTTGAGAAATGATCTGGATCGGTTGGTGCAGCGAATCGCTCGATCGACACACCGGGTACACGTTGAAGCGCTTCGAGAACCGATACATCTGGCAAGGCCCCAAGGTCACTGGCGGAAATCGCATCTAAATGCGTATCGGCATTTCGCTTTAAATCTTGTGCAGTCTTCAAGCTAGAACGCACGCCGTAAACCGTTACTTCTTCGAGACCTTCTTCTGGAGTCGAAGCTTCTTGAGCTTGCGCTACTGGTTGGAATGCTGCGGCAACACACGCTGCCAACATCGTCTTCTTGAGTGGGAATCTCTGCGCACTAGCTGCAGGTATTCTGTTAGATATGCCTTTGGCCATGATCTAATCTCCTTCTTATGAATGGTATTTTATTTTTTTGATAAATCAACCGCTGGCTATTCTGCCGGCTTTTTCAGTTTGCTGAGATCGGAGCCTTACTAAACCCAAGGCGGATTTAGCCTAGCTAAAATCAAAGTTTACAGCCCGCCATTGAGCCGAATTGTCGGTTTTTCTATCACGCAATGAGTGGTTTTTACCACTTGGGCACCACTTTATGACAATAAATTCACTCTGTCACCCGATTATTGTAAAAATATTTCATGGCTAGTTTCTATCAGTCTTGCGAATTCAATTGCTTTTATATCTAAAACAACTACTTGTGATAGAAACTGGGCCTCAAACGTTTACATAAAAAAATTTAAGCGCCAAAGCTTTACTGTCATAAACTTGCGAAAATCATCGACTGAGCGACATATTGTGTAATTAAATTACAAAAATATGATAATTAGACGAATTTAGACTAATAAAGAAAGAATTTGCTTGTTTTTCATACACACAGAGGCAAAGGTCGATGATAAAAAATAGACGCGAATTGGCAAGGGAGCCACAAAGCAAATTAATTAGAAAGATTCTTTTTAAAACGGCTTTTTAGAACAAAACCAAGGCTAGAAAGCCATGAATAGAAATTGAAAAGCCCGGTGAGTCAGCTACCCCTCATTGCGATTTAAAAGATACTTAGAAGCGAGTAATACTCAATCTAAAACTGCCTACCGGGCTAATCCTCCCCTCTCAGGGATTGGTCTAACACTTGATTCACCGAACTTGATCGCAACCCGTTCAGTTACAAAACGCCTGAATTCAAGCGCTCTGATAAGATGGCTGCCTAGTTAAACGCCGCCGATTGCTTAATTAATCGAATCGCGACGCCACCACTGCGGCCCAAATCAAACGTTAATGTTTGGTTCGAAGTAAGCACTTTTTCTTCGATAATAATATCGTAAGGCTCATTTTCGAAGTCAGCATTATC
>CAKZRZ010000165.1 GCA_937918955.1 uncultured Arenicella sp. | reverse complement strand
GGTAATGAAGGCGCAGGCTTAGTACATCGCTCGCCGCAGCTATCTAATCAAGATAAACGGCTATTGCTAACCTTAGATTTTATTTAAACAGTTAAATCGCACTAGAACAAGGAATGCACATGCTTGCATGAGCTAATAACTCCGCAGTAATAGCTGTTCTCTGATAAGCCGTTATGGTTCAGTACTCATATCCTTAGGGGCAATACCCAGTGATATCGACCCTGCAGAATAGTTGATACAAGCGCTGATCGACATCATTCCTGAGATTACTTTTACGCCGTGTTCTATAGCTTTGTTTTGCAGGGATTTGAACTCTTGCATTGCATGCAAATCTCGTATTTTTCCAGCATATGAAACGTTGATAATTGGCAGGTAAAGTCCACTGTCGATACAATTTTCAGCATACTCAAACAGCTTTTTTATTGATTGCTTATACCCAATCTTTAAGTGGTTAATATCAAACTCATCGTTACACAAGCTTACCAATGGAGCGTTTCTTTTAAGTTGCCCTGAAACTGCCGAGCTCATTGAGATAGTTTTGTGCCCTGTCATTTTCATTCGAGACCTTGCTTGAAGAAGATTACTGATTACCGAGTAGGTCTTAATGACCTTTTTGATTTGGTCAGCTTTTTCGACGGCGGCTTCGGGAGTTGTACCTTTGCTAATTAAAGCGTCTGTATATAAAGCTAAGAGGGTTTGCCCTGAGCTGGAATTGCCGCTATTGCTAATTATTAGTTTAAACGGCGTAAGGATATTAGCCATTTTTCGAACTGTGCGTGCATCGTTCTCTATCATTTGTGCACATGATTTTATACTCGAGAAAGCTTCGCTTAATACCGCCGAGGTACTTTGAAAAATTGCGTAGTCGTAAAACGGGGCCACTTCATTAACCATAAATACAGACATTTGATCTGGAGTAGGGCTAGTTGCATCAACGTTGGTTTCTGTTTTAAGTATATTATCGCTATAAAACTGATTGAGCTTTTCCGCCTCAAAAATATCCCGCTTTAACTCACTACCAATCTGGATATTAAATGGGATTTGTTTAATGTTGGTTCGGGCTTTTAGTACGTGCTCGGGGATATTAGACATTGAGTCGACGATAACAACGTATTTCATCTGGTTTTTGCGATTTGGTGTGTTGAGTCAAAAAAGAATGGAAATAGTAACATTGCCCACATTACACTAGAATTAAAGCAGGGCTATAATTTATTAAATAGTCAAAAAATAATATTTATTTCCAAGCACTTAAGTTTAAAGACAGGATGTAGAGCTTAGCCATTACTTCTAAGCTCGAGATAAAAGCAAAGTGGTGAAATTAAATTCACTAGAGCCTAGCAGTATATCGTCAAATTCATCCCATGGTTGAGCTTATCTGTTAAGTACCTTTAGCATTTCCGCTACACGATAAAACTGTAACGCTGACTTTTTTTAATCTTAAATGTGGTTTCAATGCTTTAATCTATGGTATTGCAGATAAATCTAAATTAGTAAATACGGGCTTAGTTAAAACTATCGCCTAGCATCTTCTAGCGAGTTACATTAGATGGAATTTGCGCTTTTGCAATTTTGGGTCGTAAAGGCCTTTTATAGTCCTTAAAATTTGGCCCTTAAAACTAAACACAAATTTAACAGTATAATTGATGTTGTCTAAATCAAATTTTTTGACCTTCTCGGTATGGCTTCTAATAGCTATGTCGTTACAGGCCGACGCAAGTGCGATGGACAACAATTGCTTTGAAACCAGTGATGTTATTCAAGGCTCTTTGCTTCACCCTAATCTCTACCACTATTCCGATTATTCAGGTGAAATAACGAGTCCCGATTTGGATTCTGGTTACAAATTGAGCGAGACAACACGCGACCTTAAGTTCATTCGATTAGGTAACTATGATGACGATGATGTTTTGGAGAAGGTTCACCCCGATCAATGGCTTAGATTCTGCTTAAGTAATACTAGTAATCATGTGCACGATCTAGTGCTCGCGGTAGATCCTCCAACTCTATCTGAAGTTGACTTTTACCCTCAGAAGCTGGGTTTAAGGTCATTTAAAACTGGACTAACAAAGCTAGAGAATTCGCGTGACATACCCAATGGGCGTTTTCGCTTTGCGGTAAGCCTTGAGCCAAAGGAACAACAAACGTTCTACTTGAGAATAAATACCTCGGAATATCCATTTTACCGCAGAGCAAAGCTCGCAGAAAACCCTTCATTTAAAGCGAAAATATGGGACAGAAATAGCTTTGATAGAGACAACAATGCGAGTGAAATTACCTTTGGCATAGTCGTAGGTGTGTTTATTGCGTTAGCGATTTATAACCTGTTGTTATTTATCTTGGCTCGCCAATATACGTCGTTTCTCTATATCGTTTTGATTTCAAGCGTATTCATCGCGTTTCTCTCACTCAATGGCCGGTTTGTGCAGTTTACGCCTCCTGAGTACCCGGGGCTCAGCAATCTCGTTATTGTGTTGTTTTACCCGCTCAGTTTTTTGATGGCGGCAATTTTTCTAAAAGAGTTCGTCAAGCTCAAGAGCTATCCTCGGCTAAACTGGATCGGTAATGCCTTTTTACTTTTTTGTGCCGCCGCTTTGATTGGCTCTTATGGGTATAACAAACTCATATTTGCTCAGCTTTGTGACGTAATCGGTATCTTCATATTCTTCTATTTTGGCGCCTTGGTACCAATTTACGTGTTCCTTAAAGACCGGCTCTTGGGCGCAAAATACGTGTTGATTACGATGACACCATTGTTCTTTGCTCTAATCGACCGCTCCATCTTTGGCTTTGGTTTAACCGATCAATATTATATGCCCTATAAGATAGTGACGGCTGCGATGGCTGGAATGATCGGGCTTTCTTGCTACATGGGCTTAATTGCTTATCGTGAAAAGCAAGCGGCACAGCGCTCTGCAATGGAGCAACTCAATATATCAAACACATTAAAGAGTAATTATAACAATCAGTTAGAGCAGGAGCTTAAACAAAAAACTGCTGATATTTTATTGATGAATGAGGACCTTGAGCACAAAGCCGACAAGCTCTTGCAGTTAGACGAATCAAAGTCTAGGTTCTTCGCTAATATCAGTCATGAGTTTAGAACACCGATCACTCTGATTGAAGGACCACTAACGATGTTGCTCCAGCAAGATGACTTTCGCGAAAAGCATATTGTTGAAGGTGTGCTACGAAATTCTAACTCGCTAAAAAGCCTCATAGATCAGATACTATTGTTGAGTGAATTAGATGAAAAATCGCTCGATCTAAACGCGTTACAAGTAAATGTGGTTCAATTGGTAAACGAATTTGTATCGCAATTCTCGAGTTTGGCTGAGCATAAAGGTATCGAGCTTAGCTGCGAAGCTGACTCTGAGGTTATAAATGTGTACATCGATATCGAAAAGCTGCAGATTGTTATCAATAATTTAGTCAACAATGCAATTAAGTTTACCGAAGATGGCGGGCAGATCACGGTTGGTGTTAGCTCAACCGTACCCAGCAGTGAGGCTAACAATGACTTCGATCGCGATGAATATGTAAAGATTATCGTTAGCGATACCGGCTCTGGTATTCACGATAAAGAGCTGCCATTCGTTTTTGATCGCTACTTTCAGTCTGATTCGTCAGAACTATCAAAATCGGGCGTTGGAACAGGAATCGGGCTGGCCTTGGTCAAAGAACTGGTGGAATTGCATGCCGGTGAAGTTTCGGTTGAAAGCACTTTTAAGCAAGAGCGTAGTCAAATACCCAGCGGCACCTCATTTTTGGTTCGTATACCGTTAGGGAGAGCACATTTGAGCGATAACGAGATTGTAGAACTCTCCGAATCGGTGAAGTTACCACTGCCTGCAAGCCTTGCTTATCAAGACTCTGTGCCAGAAACACTTGAGAGCGATGAGCGGCATTTAGCCACCGTTTTAGTTGTTGACGATAATGAGGATATGCGGCGCTACATTAAGCGGCTATTAGAAGATGATTATCATGTATTAACCGCGCAAGATGGTTTATTGGCTGAAGGCGTTGTGAATAAGCAGCTTCCTGATTTGATTGTCACTGATTTGATGATGCCAAACCGCGATGGTTTGGAGTTTGTAAAAACTATCAAACTCAAACCCAAACTCGCGAATATACCGGTGATAATGCTGACAGCTCGTGCCGGCTTGCATGATCGAATTCAGGGCTTAATGGCGGCCATTGATGATTACATGGTAAAGCCTTTTGATGGTCGTGAACTTAAAATTCGAATCCACAACTTATTAAACAAGCAAGCTCAATTTAGTGCTTTTTATCGTGAGATAGCCCCTGTAACTGACGAGCCAAACGAGAGCGTTCGACCTGAGGGTTTCCTGGCGAAAGCTAAATCAGTTGTAAATCAACGCTTGGTGGAGCCTGAATTCGGTGTTCAAGAGTTGGCGAACGATTTACACGTTAGCGAAGCGACCTTGCGTCGACGCCTTGCTGAGCTTGCGCAGTTTACGCCCGCAGCCTTTATTCGCCATTGTCGCTTGGAAAAGGCTCGGCAGCTTATTGCTGACGGTAAAGCACGCAGCGTTGCTGAGTTAGCGCTAAGCGTCGGCTTTAACACTCCAAGCTATTTCGCCACTTTGTATAAAAACACGTTTAATACTAAAGTTGATTTGAGTTCTTCTTCGATCAGCGCGGAGTAATTCTCAATGCATGCGTACTGGTGTTACATTAAATTTGGTAAAAACATGACGATGGCAGGCACATAGGTGACTACCATCAATGCCAACAGCAGGGCGCCGATGAAAGGCCAGATTTCTTGCATAAATTTGGCGATAGGAACCTGCGTGACTGAGCAAGTAGTAAACATCATTGAGCCAAATGGTGGTGTTACGCCGCCAATCATAATGTTTACAATCATGATCATGCCAAAATGAACTGGGTCTATACCTAATTCTAGAATCACTGGTACAAGAAGTGGCGCAACAATAATGAGCGCGGCTCCGCCTTCGATGAACATTCCTATGATTAGTAGAAATACATTGATAACCGCGAGCATCAAATATTTGTTTGAGGTAAACGCAAGCAGCATTTCGGTGAGCTCCTGCGGAATGCGTTCCCAGTTAAGGTAGTAGCCGAAAACAGATGCTGAAACGATAATAAGTACGACCGTTCCTGTGCCATAGATAGTATCCAATAGAATTGGCTTAACATGTTCCCAATTGAGCTCTCGATAAATCAGCACGCCAATCAAGATTGATGCGAACACTGCCATGGCGCCGGCTTCGGTGGGAGTAAACAAGCCAAAGCGAAGACCAAGGATAATGCCAAACGGAAGTGACAAGGCCCAAATTGAGTCTTTGAATTGAAAGCCAATTTCAGAGATTGATGCGCGAGATTCTCTTGAGGGCTTATAGTTGCGTTTTCTAGAAACGAGAGTAACAGTGAACATTAAGGCGCCGGCCATGAGTAAACCAGGCGCGTACCCAGCTAGAAAAACATCGGCAACAGATACTTGGGCGATAAGCGCGTAAATAATCATTACGATGCCAGGCGGAATAACCGGTGCGATAGCCGATGAGGCCGCAGTTACTGCGGCGGAGAACTCTCTACTGTAGCCACGCTTCTCCATTTGCGGTACTAATATCTTGCTTTGCATCGCCGCGTCGGCGTTTGCTGAGCCAGAGATGCCTCCCATAAATGTACTCAGAACTACATTTACCTGCGCTAAGCCGCCAGTTAGATGGCCTGTTAAAACATCGGCCATTTGCATGAGCTTCTTGCTGATTCCTGAATAGTTCATGACCGAACCAGCCATGACAAAGAACGGGATAGCGAGTAGAGGGAACGAGGCTGCCGACGTTATAAATTTTTGCAGAACGAGGTCAGCCGGCATGCCCGCATCAAAAAACGTAAAGTACACAATGGACGCCGCAAACAAGGCGTAAGCAATTGGTATGCCAGTAAAGTAGAGCAGGAAAACGAGCAAGATCGGTAAGTAGATCATGAAGCGACCTCCTTATTTGAATACTCAGAAATATCTGCGTAAACAAATCGAATGGTGTGGAATGTTATCAGGCCGAAACCGACAATGAGAGCAGAATTAAATGCAGCTGAACTGACACCCAAAACGGCAGTCGGCTTTTCCCAAGCGATCGATGTGAACACAATCGATATGTAGAATATATAGGCATTCAGGGCTAATAAAATGATGTGTACCAAAAATCGAATTGCCTTCTCCACTTTGGCTGGGGCTTTGCGAATCAAGACATCTATCCCCATGTCCATCTTGTGCTTATAGGTTGCACTAGCCCCTACAAACACACACCAAACAAAGCATATGGTTGCGACTTCTTCCGCCCAAAAAATAGAGTAACTGAACAGGTAGCGTAAGAATACGTTCATTATTACTAGAACGATCATTGTTACCAAAAAGACGCCGCAGACGATCTCTTCGAAATGAGTAAGAAAGTGTTTAAGCGTTTTGGTCATTGCTGCCCTCGCGCTCTGATTTTTAAAAGTTCGGATTGAATTTGATTGTACATTTCAATCGTTACACCAGGCAGTTCGCCGTCATACAGCTTTAGCGTGCGCTCTTCAAATGCGGCGCGGTCGATGTCGTTAAAGGCAACTCCTTGAGCTTCCAAGTCTTTGATTACTTGAGCATGTTTCGCTTTAAGCGTATTGATCATTTGTTGCGCTTCAAAATCAAATTCATTTTGGATGATCTTTTGATATTTTTCAGGAATTTTAGACCATACGTCCATCGAAATATAAACACCACAGGTTCCTAGGAAGTGGTTAGTGAACGCGACATTCTTCTTACCTGTTTCGTAAACCTTGGTACCTAAGTTAGTGAACTCTGAGCCCTCTAGTCCGTCAACAACGCCTTGCTGTAAGGCGCTGAAGGTTTCTCCCCAAGGGAGCGGAGTAGCGGTTGCGCCCATGGCGTTTAAGGTCTTTATAAATAGCTTGCTCCCCGGAGTTCTCAGTTTTACTCCGTTTAGGTCATCAGGTGTAATAACTACTTTGTCAGTAATCAAATTTCTAAATCCAAAAATGTACTCTAAAGACAGCACCTTAATACCCTTGTCTTCTACTTTTTTAAGCCAATCCTGGACTAGAGGTGTTTCGACCAGTTCGCTGTACTCGTCGAAGTTGTTGTACAACATTGGCCCAACAAGTGCGGTGAACTCGGGAACATAGTCGCCAATGTATGAGGGGTCTTCAACAGAGATAAAGTGCGCGCCTCGTACCACCATCTCAACACCATCTTTATAGGTAGCTATTTGGCCGCCGGGGTAGGTGAGAACCCTCACCGCTCCGTCAGTCTTGGTATTAATGCGTTCGGCTACCAATTCTATCGATTGAGCGAGTTCTTCATTGACATTAAACACATGGCTCAGTCTTAAGGTGATGCTGAAGTCTTCACTCGTGGTTTCTTGTTGGCAACCGCTCAGAAAGGTGGCAAGGCAAAGCGCGGTAACAAGATTGAAGTGTTTTAAAATTTTACGCATGCGTTACTGTAATCCGAAACGCACTGAAAACACTAGCGAAATGTCAATAAAGGAAAATGGGGCTGCCCGGGAAATTAGGCAAGCCGATAGGCTAACATCTACTAAAATATTGTCGCTAGTCGGGAGCACCTCATGCCGCGCACATGCGTGAGTAATACAAGGTGCTCTCTAGCTTGTCGAAATTTATTAATCGTCAGATTTTAGTTTAAACAAACATATTGCCAGCATTAGGGTTGCTAAAACGCCGGTTCCACCAGACTGCACGGCTTCAATTCGGCCAAACATCACAACTATACTGTTAGCCACAAGCGCGACTAATCCAATTAAGATTGTTAACCTACCCAGAACTGTTTCCCCTGCTTGTGATAAAGCTGAACCGAATACGACTGCGGCAAGACCTAGTAAGATTTTTGCACCGTTGTATATAAAAAACGAAAAGGCGAAAACAGCGCCAGCAGCAGGCGCAACTCCTTCAACGGCTTGTGAGACTTCGCGGAACGGGCCAAATTGAGTCAGCCCGACACCAACTTGAATAAAGTTGAGTATTGCGCTTGCGAAGATGGCTGAAAACCCAAGAGTGTAGCTGTTGGTTCGAGCCAATGCAGAGCCGGCAAATGCTGCGAGGAAAACGAATACCAAGCCTTCCAGGCCCCATAGCCATTGGCGCGGTATATCGCTTGCGTAAGCAGAAAGAGCGGTATAGATTGCTTGCGTTAGTACTGTTAGGAATAACAGCGCAGAAGTTACGTTTAGATTTTGCTTGTTTGTAAGTTCCATGGATAGGGCCTCAAGTTAATTTTGTATTGATTAAAACCAGGTTTGAATTTTTGAGATTGAGTTGACGAACAACCTAACATTAGTGAACGGTTAAGGTCGTGAAATATTGCGTTTAAAAGCCTTCGCTAATGGTCGGGCTAGCAACTTCGTCAGATGCCACTCAAGCTCTGAGGGAGCCTCAGCGACAAGGCTTAAATATAATGAATAAAGATGTTAGTGACGCTCATCTAGGTTTTACCTGGCATCAACGACTTCATGGTTGAATGAAAATGAACAATCGAACTTTCGAATAAGCCGAACTCTAAGTGCTCGTTCGCATTCGCAGCTAAGCCTCGTTGACCTGACATAATGACTTGTCGGTCTTCATCAATGGCCGCGTTAACAACCGCTAAGGCGCTGTCAACTAAGGCCAAACTATCGGTATCGTTAGCACCTACTGCGGTAACGATATAAGTGGTTTGTTTGGTTCGATCAACCGCAATTGGCTCGAGCACCACTACGGCTTTAAAACCAGGGTGATTCGATATTAATATATTCGGAAATAAGTGGTAGACATAGGTAAGGCTTAGGTCGATATTCCATTGAGATGCAGGCATATTGCGAAGTTTTTCAACTGCTCGATAAGGAAAACACAATCGACTATTTCGCCCAAATTGTTCAACAACATTTAAGTTATCGAACTGCAATGGGAAAAACGTATTGGTGTGAGTTGCGCGAATGTGATACCCCTCTAGAAAACTCTCAAGCACGATTTTCCAATTCGCCGGCAGTTCGATGCTCGATGTTTCGTGCAAGCGATGGGTTTCAGGGATTAGGCCAACTGTATTGCCGAGAAGTTCGTTTTCGACAGTCGCACCTTGAGCGTCTATACAAACAAATATCAGGCCGTTTTCTTCTTTGCATTTGATCGGCACCAAACCTCGTTGGCTTTTATCTAGGTCAGGGAACCCATGCTCGTGCGGGACGCCTCTTAAAGAGCCATCTAAGCCATAAGTCCATGCATGATAGGGGCAAACAAATGATTTAGCGTGCCCACAGCCTTCAGCAACTTGAACGCCTCTATGTCGACAGGCATTTCTAAACGCGTTAACCGTGCCTTCTTTGCTTCTGACTACTACGATAGGTATGCCGTAAACATCTCTTGCTGAGTAAGCTCCGGGGCCATCTAACGCCGATGAAGGGCAGTAGATGGTGAATTGCTTACGCAGTGCGCTTAGCTCGGCGTCAAAGTGGTCTTGAGATTGATAATGTTCAACAGGCTCTTGCCAGCATTCGCTTCCTATATCAGTATTCTTGTTGTCGATATGATCAAAAACGCGCCTAATGACGGCTTCATCATCCAGCAGGGTGCGGGTGTTACTGCTCAAATGCTGTGTATCAGTCATAGTGTCTGCTGGCCTTAAAAGTTTAGTTATTGATCTTTGAATTGAAGTTTAAGCAATGACTCAGCGTACAACAAGGCTTGTAAAAGCGAGGTCAGAACCTGTGCTGAAGGCCCTGGTTTATTAATTTCAGCCTTTCTTCTGGAGCGTCAAATGACCAGGCGTTTAACAAGGCATCTAAACTGGGCATCTAATAGAGCAGGCTTGAATCAGAGCTTTTTTCAGAGATTTGAAATTTGCGATCGAGTTTAAATTTAGAGGGGCTTGTGTTTACGACCAAATATGGACATCTTGTCAATAGATGTGGGTACCTAACACCCGTAAAAATTAGTGTAAGTCGCGCTTGCCAAAAACGCTTGCCACTCGTAAACTCCTAGCGGCGTCCACCAACAACCTGCCACTAAAATACGTCATATAAGTGACGTGGATCATAAGTAGCCATGACAACAAGCAAAATCAAGGTCAGACGCTATATGCATACCGTAAAATGGGTAATATCTTTATCTATTTTTTGGTTGCTGCTGTCTGGATATCTAAAACCCTTACTACTCGGCTTTGGGGTGGCATCTGTCGCCTTAGTGATTGTTGTGCTCAATCGTATGCAAAAGGTTGATAATGAACCGCAAGAATTTGGTACTTGGCTACAGACCATTCGATACATTCCTTGGTTGCTAGGGCAAATACTAAGTTCTAGCCTCAGAGTTACTAAGTTGGTTTGGGGTTCGCCGACTGAGGTTTCGCCGAGCTTGGCCAAAATAAACGTTGAAGCGGTTCCAGAAGCACGACGTACTCTATATGCAAACTCGATTACTTTAACGCCCGGTACGTTAAGTATTGACCTAGAGGGTGAGGAAGTAACGGTTCACGCCTTAGAGCAATCATCGATTGATGAGCTCAAAGAAGGCTATATCGCAACCAAGATAACGGACATCTGGGGTGACAACAAATGACTTCACTTTACGCGGCTGTGTGCATCGCTATTTTGGTGATTATGGCCATCGCGCTCGCAAGAGCCTTTTATGCGCCAACGGTGTACGACCGTATTCTCGGCGTGAATATGTTTGGCACCAAAACAGTGCTGTTTATCGCTGTTGTGGGGTACTTAACGGGGCGACCTGATTTCCTTGATATAGCCATCGTTTATGCACTTATTAATTTTATTGGGATGGTTGCGGTACTGCGCTTTTTTGAGTACACCGCGCCCGTTGATTAGCACTAGAAGGGAGGTTAATCAGGCATGCTTTTATTGTTAGACATCATCAGTGGCATATTGTTAGTCACCGGCGTTTTCTTTGGCCTAAGTGGCGCTGTGGGAGTATTCAAGCTTCCTAACTTTTTTACTCGTGTACATGCTGCAAGTGTGACCGATTCAATTGCGGTAATCTTAATTATCGGCGGCTTACTGTTGCAAACTACGTTTGGCATTAATATAGCTAAGCTTCTGTTTATTCTTGGCTTTTTGTTAATTACTAGTCCAACAGCTTCCCACGCGCTTGCTAAATCAGCTCGCCACGGAGGTTTACTAACAATGAGTGAGCTAGAAAAAGGAGATCAACAGGAGAAAACACCAAAATGAGTGACTTTATCGATTTGGTGTTGCTAGCCATGCTGGCCCTCACTGGTTTACGAATTATTTTCTTAAAAGACTTGTTTGCCGTTGTCATGTTATTCGGTATCTATAGCTTTTTGACTGCATTGATCTTCATCAATCTTGATGCAGTCGATGTTGCCTTTACTGAGGCGGCAGTTGGTGCGGGTATATCCACAGTTTTGATGCTGGGAACCTTGGCGTTAACAGGGCGAGAGGAAAAAGAAAGTTCGCATTCTTCCATTTTGCCTTTGATAGTCGTGTTTATTACTGGCGCAGCGCTGATATATGGCACATTGGATATGGAGCCTTTCGGTAACCCCGACAACCCAATTCATAAACATGTTGCACCTCGTTATATCGAAGACTCGCCAAAAGAAATTGGCTTGCCCAATATGGTGACTTCGGTCTTAGCCAGTTATCGAGGTTTTGATACCTTGGGCGAAGTAGTCGTTGTTTTTGCGGCTTTAATCGCGGTTCTTTCTTTATTAGGAGTGCCCAAAGAAGGCCAGCAAAAAGCCCCTGCATCAGGCCTCAAGAGTCATCAGGTGCTTCGAGTGGTAGCCAAGTTGATTATTTCTCCGATTATTTTGTTTGCCTTGTATGTGCAATTTCACGGTGATTTTGGGCCGGGCGGGGGATTTCAGGCCGGAGTGATTGCCGCCGCTGCGCTTATTTTATACGCGCTTGTTTTTGGCTTGCCCAACGCGGTCGCTGTTATTGGCCCTCGATTCTTAAAGTTTATGGCGGCTGCAGGCGTGTTGCTTTATGCAAGTGTTGGCTTTTTCAGTATGTATAAAGGAGGTAACTTTCTTGATTACAACAAGCTGGCAGCCGACCCTGTAGCGGGGCAGCACTATGGCATTCTTATTATTGAGCTTGGTGTTGGTATTACGGTATTCGCCGTCATGCTGAGTATCTATTACGCTTTTGGCAACCAAGTCGAGAGGTCAAATATCCAATGAATTTTATTCTCGACCACTATAACTACTGGATCGTCGTCTTCTTGATGATGACCGGTTTTTATATTGTTATCACGGCTAACAACTTGGTTAAAAAAATCGTTGGTCTCAATGTTTTTCAGACCTCGGTGTTTATTCTCTATATATCTGAAGCCAAAGTCAGTGGTGGAACCGCGCCTATCGTCACCGAAGGCGCCACGCTGTATTCAAACCCTTTGCCACATGTATTAATTCTCACCGCTATCGTAGTTGGCGTCGCCGTAACTGCTGTTGGCCTTGCTTTGATAGTTAGAATTAAACGAGCCTACGGCACCGTTGAAGAAAATGAATTTAAAAAAATGGATGACGCCATATAATGCTTGAACAACATCTGGCGGCGCTACCTATACTTCTGCCCTTAATTGCCGCACCAATAACACTCGTTCTGGGCCGTTCATCATTTTCATGGGCCTTTGCTACGTTAATCAGTGCATGCGCTTGCCTTTTTGCCTGGCAGCTATTGGCGCTAGCACTTACCAATGGCGCCATTAGCTACGAAGTTGGCGGATGGCCGCCACCGTGGGGTATTGAACTGCGTGTTGACGCTGCCAATGCATTTGTATTGCTAGCCGTTTCTGCACTCTCTACGCTTGTATTGCTTTATTCGAAAGACAGCATCGAAAAAGAAATTGAGCCCTCTAAACACACCTTGTACTACACAGCGCATTTGCTATGTTTTGCGGGCTTGTCAGGCATTCTATTAACCGGTGATGCGTTCAACCTGTTCGTATTCTTAGAGATTTCTTCGTTAGCGACCTATACCATGGTTAGCTTGGCATCTGATCGGCGCTGTTTAATCGCGGCCTTTCGCTATCTCGTTATGGGGACCATTGGGGCCACCTTTATTTTGATTGGTGTCGGCTTGCTCTACATGAGCACCGGAACGCTCAATATGCTCGACTTGGCGAATAGAATCGACATCGCTGAAAGCGGCCGCACAATCAATACTGGCCTAGCTTTCATAATGGTCGGCGTCAGTATTAAGCTGGCACTGTTTCCTTTGCATATGTGGCTTCCTTCGGCATACACCTACGCGCCTTCGGCTGTTACCGCCTTTTTAGCCAGTACGGCCACTAAGGTCGCAGTTTATGTGATGATTCGTTTCATATTCACCGTATTTGGCTTGGATCATGTGTTCGGATCGATGGGCATGGATCTAATTTTGATGGTGCTAGCCATCGTCGCGATTTTCAAGTGTTCGTATAAAGCGACAGTACAAAGCGACGTTAAAACAGTGTTGGCTTACAGCAGTGTTGCTCAAATCGGGTACATGATACTCGGCATTAGCTTGGTGAGCGCCACTGGGTTGATGGCTGGCCTGATTCATATATTTAACCATGCTCTAATGAAAGGCGCTCTATTCATGGCAGTCGGTGCTGTGTTTTATCGTGTCGGTTCGGTTGATATCAGTGCGTTCCGAGGCCTCGGGAAACAAATGCCTCTAACGATGGCGGCGTTTACGATTGCCGGTCTTAGTATTATTGGCGTGCCTCTTACCGTTGGTTTTGTCAGTAAATGGTATTTAGTAACCGCTGCGCTTGAGCAAAATCAATGGGTCTTAGCAGCCTTGGTTTTAGGCGGTTCGCTATTGGCAGTTATCTACATTGGTAGAGTATTAGAGGCCGCTTACTTTCAACAGCGGCCTGAGTCGGAAAAAACAATTGAGATAAAAGAAGTGCCTTGGCTAATGCTTGCTCCTATGTGGGTTCTAGTGTTGGCAAATATTTATTTTGGCGTGGATACCAGTCTTACCACTGAAGCGGCCAGCAGTGCCGCTGAATGGCTTTTTCAGAACAATGAAATGCCTCTAGGCAATCAGGCGGGGGCAGAATGAATCTTTGGCAGGGCATAGAGCCATCGCAGCTTATTAGTTTATCGATACTGCTCCCTTTCATAGGTGCATTACTGGTTATCGCAACTGGAAAAAGGCCTAACTTAAGAGAGTCGGTAACATTGGTAACAGCAATTATTCTGTTTACCATTATACTGGCTATTCATGACTACACATCTCAAGGACTCAAGATCGGTTTACAGGCGATCGAGTTGTTCCCTGGGCTTTCTATTAGCTTTGAGATTGAGCCGCTTGGAGTGCTGTTTGCTCTTGTGGCCAGCTTTTTGTGGATAGTCACCAGTGT
>CAKZRZ010000164.1 GCA_937918955.1 uncultured Arenicella sp. | reverse complement strand
GCATTTGTTTGCGACCACAGATCTGGAAAAAAGCTATGGCGTAAATATGAACATGATTGGCCTTGATGGTCGGCCGCATGTTTACAGTTTGCGTGACACCTTAAAAGAATGGTTGACCTTCCGTATCCAAACGGTGCGCCGCCGTTTGCAGTATCGTTTTGATAAAGTTGTTGATCGCCTACATATATTAGAAGGCTATTTGGCTGCTTTTCTAAATATTGACGAAGTGATCGCTATTATCCGTGCCGAAGACAAACCCAAGCCTGTTTTGATGGAGCGCTTCGATATTTCTGAGCGACAGGCCGAAGCAATTCTCGAGTTGAAGTTACGTCACTTAGCGAAACTCGAAGAAATGAAGATTCGTGGTGAGCAAGAGGAGCTTGAGAAGGAGCGCGAGCGCTTAGAGCTATTATTGAGCTCCGACGCGCGCTTGAAAACTTTGGTTAAGAAAGAGTTGCGTGCTGATGCCGATGATTTTGGCGACGCCAGACGTTCGCCAATTGTTGAGCGTTCAGCGGCTAAAGCAATTGATCAGAGCGAGCTTGTTCCAAGTGAATCCATTACCGCAATCATCTCGACTCAAGGTTGGGTTCGTGCCGCCAAAGGGCATGAAATTAATCCAAGAGAACTCAATTATAAGTCGGGCGATGGCTATTTAAGTTCGGCGCGAGGTAAGTCGAACCAAATGTTAGTGGCCTTAGACTCGACTGGCCGAACTTATGCCGTGCCATCGCATAAGCTGCCTTCGGCACGCGGCCAAGGTGAGCCCCTAACCAGTAGCGTAACACCGCCGAGCGGCGCAAGCTTTAAGGCGGTGGTAATGGGGGCCGATCAAGATCAATACGTCATGTTAAGTGATGCGGGTTACGGCTTCTTGTGTTCAATAGAGAATATGCTGACTAAAAACAAGAAAGGCAAGGCCACGCTAAGTGTACCTAAAGGTGCAGAGGCTTTGGCCCCGCTGCAAATTAACAGCCTTGAACAGGATTATTTGGCCGTTGTAACCACGGCTGGCTATTTAACCATTTATCCAGTAACTGAGTTGCCCGAGTTAGCCAAAGGTAAAGGTGTTAAACTCATCAATGTGCCGAGCAAACTATTGGCTGAGCGAGCTGAATATGTTCTCGGAGCTACCACCTTTAAGAAGGGGCAACATGTATTGGTACATGCCGGTAAGCGTTACTTACGTTTGAAAGGCCAAGATTTGGATCATTACATGGGCGAGCGTGGTAAGCGTGGACGAAAACTGCCCAAGGGTTTTCAGACGGTTAAAGCGATAACAACTGAAAAAGCGTCAGCGACCCAAGAAGATATTTTAATTGATAGCTAAGCGGCTATCTTGGTTTTAATAATAAATAATAGTCTTAACAATCGAGATTTTAGAATGAACAAGCTTCAACAACTTCGTGATATGACTGTAGTCGTTGCCGATACTGGCGACCTTTCGGCTATTGCAAAATACACTCCTCAAGATGCGACAACTAACCCGTCATTGCTCTTGAAAGTGGCTCAAGATGCCGACTATGCCGAGATTATTGATCGCGCTGTGGCAAAAGCGAACGGCGATTTGAGTGATGCAGTTGATAACTTTGGTGTTGATATCGGTTGTGAGATTTTAAAGATAATCCCTGGCAGGGTTTCAACCGAAGTTGATGCGCGCTTATCGTTTGATACCGAGGCAACTGTTGCGAAAGCCAAAAAGCTGATTGCTCTATATAAAGAACGTGGGGTTGAGAAGGACCGAATTTTGATTAAAATCGCTTCTACTTGGGAAGGCATTAAAGCCGCTGAGCAACTAGAAAAAGAAGGCATTAACTGTAATCTGACCTTACTATTCAGCTTTGCTCAAGCCGTTGCGTGTGCCGAAGCCGGCGTGTTTCTGATTTCACCATTCGTTGGTCGGATCATGGATTGGTACAAAGCTAATGGTGGTAAAGAGAGCTATGAGCCGATGGAAGACCCTGGTGTTATATCGGTAACTCGAATCTACAACTATTATAAGCAGCATGGTTACAACACCATTGTAATGGGCGCGAGTTTTCGAAATACCGGTGAAATCGAAGCTTTGGCGGGTTGTGATTACTTAACCATCGGCCCTAATTACCTAGAAGAGCTGGGTAATGACGATGGCGCTCTAATGCAGCGTTTATCGCCTGAGAATACTGGCGCCGCGCAAGCTAAGATGACTCTCGACGAAAAGGCCTTCCGCTGGTTACAAAATGAAGATGCGATGGCTACTGAAAAGCTTGCACAGGGAATTAGAGCCTTTGCCGTTGATCAGGTTAAATTGGAAGACTTAATCGCTCCTAAGCTTTAATTGCGACGAAACTGCATAAGCTTGGGTCGCTGAATCTATGCCCAAGCAAAGCAATACTTCAAATTCTTTATCGTAAACCCAGGGCCTCGAACTCTATCGAGGCTATTGTGGCGGCTAACTAATTGCAGTTTAGAATAATTATAGAGTGATGTACGCCCAAAAAAATTCCACCTTCGTAAAACAAGCTTTACATATTGATCGTATTGCACAATAAACACTTAGAAGTTAAAGAAATTCTGACTATAAGTTGAGTTAATTGCCTGCTTAAGCTAGATTCCCTTTCACTTAACCTCGATAGTCTTATTCGGAAACACCATTTTTAGCGCGTGCGAGCGCTATTTAACAGTGGTTTTCAGGCGACTGTTCAGTTAGCCTGACCTGTTCAAACTGCTCATTATTGATCGACTAAATAGAGAGTTATTTTTATTTGAACCTGTTCATATAAAAATTTAAAACTTAACATTTGGAGATTGATTTTGAAGAAAACTAAATTAGTTAATTCTATTGCTTTAGCAGTAGGGGCTAGCTTAGCAAGCAGTGCAGCCCATGCTCAGCTCGAAGAGATTGTGGTGACTGCGACCAAGCGTGCTGAAAGCGCGCAAGACATCCCAGTTGCGATTCAAGCAATTGGCGCTGAGGCGCTTGATGAGTTAGGCGTCACAACCTTTGACGAATACGTAAAATACCTGCCTAACGTGACCCAGCAAGGTCGCGGCCCAGGTCGAAGCGAGATATATATTCGTGGTGTCGCCAGTGAGCAATCGAACAACACTGTTTCATCTGTACAAGGCTCGGCACCGACAGTAGCTGTATACTTAGACGAGCAACCAGCTTCATTTGGTGGTCGTAATCTTGATATTTATGCCGCTGATTTACAGCGTGTAGAAGTACTGCCAGGACCTCAAGGAACACTTTTCGGTGCTAGTTCTCAAGCTGGCACGGTACGTTTAATTACCAACAAGCCGTCAATCGAAGGTTTTGATGCCGGCGTTAAAGCAGGTTACAGCACCACAACCGGTGGAGATCCGAGCACGAATTTAGAAGCCTCGATTAATGTACCTCTCACAGATAATTTAGCGGTTAGAGCGGTTGTTTATTCAGATACGCAAGGCGGTTGGATTGATAACGCGCCAGCAACCTTGGGCGCAAATGACGCCGAATCGGTAAGGGTCTTTAATCGTAACCAAGCCTTCGCGGGTGTTTCGGCTAATGCAATTGTTACTGATACAAGTAATGGTGGGCTAGTAGAAGAGAATTGGAATGATGCTCAATACACTGGCGCTCGATTAGGTATTGCTTACGACATTAGTGACGACTGGAGTGTATTGCTTCAGCACACCAGCCAAGATCTTGAAACAGAAGGTTCGTTTGAGTATCTCGCCGCTGGTGGTAACACTGATGAGTCTCAATCGTTCTCGCCTGAGCGCAACGTTGATAATTTTGGTTTGACTTCTTGGACTGTGGAAGGCCGAGTTGGCGCGTTGGATGTAATCTACGCCGGTGGTTTCTTAGATCGTGATGTGAATTCACTTCTCGATTACACCTTGTATAGTTTTACAGGTGGTTATCAAAACTACTATATCTCGACCAATGGCCGGGCTGGTGCGCAGGATACAATCTTCGATCTTCACAAACAGTATTTAGACACCACGAAGAGTCAACGTACAACTCACGAGTTACGCTTTCAAGGCGGAATAGGTGATAGTTTTAGCTTCACTGTTGGTGGATTCTTGGATGATGTTGAGACAAATTCTCAAGGACAATTCCAATACTTTGGCGCCATTGGCGCAGGATTTAATCCTGCGACTCGACCAGCGGGTCTAGCAGACGGTATTGGCAATGCTGACCCTCGTTTAGCGCCGACAATCTTCGTCAACGACTTCACTCGCGACGAAGAGCAAGTTGCCATTTTTGCCGATTTCACTTTCGACGTATCTGACACGATCAGCCTTAGCGCTGGTGCACGTTATTACGATCTAGACTTTGGCCTTCGCGGTGCGACGGGTGGTCAGTTTGGCGGTTGCCAAAACGCCCTAGACGTTTCAACCTTGCCATTAATTGGCCCGGGTGAGTTACCTAATGGTCCTTCTGCGATTGTTCGTCCGGATGGCACTCTCGGTTGTACCGGTGGCTCAGGTAACAATGTAACGGCTCGACTTCAAGCATTAGGCGGCCAAACCGCCGATTCAATTGCTGGGTTCTTCGGCGCCGGCGGTGCAGACGCACTTTTAGCTGATGTCGCAGCAGGCACCTTGAGTATCGATGCGCTTGATGGAAGTGGTACATCAAATCAGTCAGATACATTGTTCCGCTTCACAGCAGATTGGAAAGCAAGCGACACTGTATTGGTTTTCGCGACAGTATCTGAAGGTTTTCGACCACAAACAGTTAACCGTAATGCGGGTTCAGCGGCTTCAAATCAAAGTGGCCCATTTCAAGGTTTCCGCGTGCCAGCCGTTGTTGAGACCGATGAGTTGAGCAACTTTGAAATTGGTATTAAAGGTGACTTCCTAGACGATCGTTTGCGTTTGAATGCGACGTATTTCAACTCTGAAATTGATAACCTTCAAGCAACTCGTTTTGACCCAGCGAATATCGGCATTTTGGTGTTTCTAGAGAATGTAGGCGATGCCGAAGTACAAGGTATCGACGCTGACTTCACATGGGTGCCAACTGATAACCTGACCATCCAAGGTGCGGTATCGTTTGTTGATTCTGAGATCACGCGCTTGAATGGCGCACTCGAAGGTATTGCTGCGCCAGTTGGTAGCGAACTGCCGTTCACCGCTGATTTCTCATTTAATGTACGCGGTCGATATGACTTTGAGTTGAGCAAATTTGGTTCCGACGCGTTCGTTCAAGCGGGCCTGGTTTATACCGGCGATAGCTTTGCTAACATCACGGCAGATGCTAATTTCATTGAAGATCAAACGCGCCGTATTTATGGACGAGGTTCTGGTCTGCAAATTCAGCAACTAGCGGGCACTTTTGGATCTTCTGCTCAGGCAACTGCAATCCCAGGGTCATTCGGCACGGTGGATACTGCAGCAGGAGAGTTCTTTGGAGCTGGCCGTTATATTCAAGAGTCGTACACTTTATTTAATATGTCGGCAGGCGTGAAGAAAGACAATTGGGGCGCAGAGTTGTTTGTCAACAACGTATTTGATGAAGACGGTATCGTTAACATCAACACCTTTGATGGCACTCCAAAAGTTTCAGTGACGCGTCCGCGCACTATTGGTGTTCGTTTCCACTGGGATTACAACTAAGCTTTTATAAATATGTTTTTGCATTGTAAGTATTTATAACTAAGTTGTAGCTTTTAAGTTGAGAAGCCATTGCAGTGCTTCTCAACTACGAGCGATTTCTGTTTAAAAGGCTGACCTTAGGGTTGGCCTTTTTTAATGATTTGGTTCCTCTTAGAATGAAACCTCTATTGCCGAGAAAAGATTTACTTGGTCTTCGCGATAGAGTGGATTTTGTTAGTATTGTTTTTTATAACCCCATTGTTTTATCAAGCTTCCGTAGAAAATAATAGTATGCCGCAAACCGAGCACGACACCCTTATACAAAACGCCATGAATTTGGCCAAAGCTGGTAAGTTCGATCAGTCTCTTGATAGCTTAGAGCAAATAGGTGATGCACTTGCGGCTAACGTTGAAGCGGTGTACATAAGGGCTGTGTGTTTGCGTAAATTAGGGCGTAATAGCGGGGCGGTTGATGCATTACAGCTGGTGTTAGACCTCGATAAAATGTACGTGCGAGCTCATCAAGAGTTAGGTCATATTTTCCTGAGCGAAGGGCGATTGCAAAAAGCGATTCACGCTTATGAACAAGCGCTTGATCAAGACGCTGCGCTTATCGCAAGTTGGCGAGCGCTGACGAAGCTTTATCAAAAAACAGAGCAAACGAATAAATTGTCTCACGCGCAACATCAGCTCGAGCAATTAGAGCAATTGCACCCGGCCTTACAGGCAGTTAAAAGTAATTTGAACAGAGGCAATTTAGAAACCGCTGATCAAATTTGTCGTAGCTACCTACAGCAAAATAAGCAGGATGTTGAAGGC
>CAKZRZ010000163.1 GCA_937918955.1 uncultured Arenicella sp. | reverse complement strand
AAAGACGACGCTCCTAGCCCGAATTCGAGCAGCAGCAAGTCGACGGTAGCAGAATCAGCTAAGAGCTCTGCCACTAAGGCAGTTAGCGAAACAGAAACAGAACCTGAAACCGCCGAACCAGCGCCGCTAAAATCAGGCCGGTCACGCCTCATTTTACAGCCGAAGAAGAAAGACTAGAGCTCATGAGTATTCTTGAAACCAGAGACCTTTGTAAAAGCTACAAAGGCTTACAGGTTGTAAAAAAGATCAACATATCAGTAGAGAGTGGCCAAGTCGTTGGCCTACTCGGGCCAAACGGCGCGGGAAAGACCACTAGCTTTTATATGGTCGTTGGCTTAGTTCGCAGTAATAGTGGTCGCATCTTGTTAAATGGCCAAGACATAAGCCATCTACCAATGCACTCGCGCGCGAAACTAGGCATTGGTTACTTACCTCAAGAACCGTCGATTTTCCGCAAGCTTACAGTCGCCGAAAACCTAATGGCGGTACTTGAAACCGACAAAACTATGTCGGCGCAACAGCGCAGCCGCCGGGTTGAACAGCTTCTTGAAGAATTTAATATAGGTCATAAACGCGACACTCTCGGCATCTCGCTTTCAGGTGGAGAACGTCGCCGAGCTGAGATCGCTCGGGCGATTGCCCTGAAACCTTATTTCATTTTATTAGACGAGCCATTTGCCGGTATTGACCCTATTTCTGTAGGCGATATCCAACAGATTATCGACTACCTTCGTAACTCTGGGATAGGCATTATCATTACCGATCATAATGTTCGCGAAACCTTAGATATTTGCGATCATTCCTACATCTTGTCTGAAGGCAAAGTGCTTACCGAAGGAACTGCCAAGCAAATATTGAGCCACCAAGGCGTAAGGGATGTCTACTTGGGTTCCAAGTTCAAAATCTAGATCTTAGAGCAAGACGATTAACCCTCTGGACTTACACTTCTCAGCACACAATATAAAAAGAATATTGTGCGTTAGGTTTTAGTGTTGATCGTTTTCATTGGTAATCGGCCAATTATGGGTATAGACTGACATTAAGTCGTCGGGCAAGTGGAAGTTTTGCTCTAGGCCGAGGCCACCACTTATTAAGTGCCTCAAGCTTAGTAAATTTCTCACGGCCGTTTAACCCCAGCAGTAGATGAAACAAAGCCTAAACTTAAAGCTCTCACAGCAACTCACTCTCACCCCGCAACTCAAGCAGTCGCTTAAACTGCTACAACTTCCTTCTTTAGATTTAGAGATCGAAATTCAACAAATCTTAGACTCAAACCCTTTGTTAGAGCGTATTGAGCAAGACACAATTCAAGTTGAGCAAATACAAGAACATGAGAAGATGCAAGACAACGGCGTGCCGCAGCCAGTTGCGGAAGCTGCCGACCCAAGCTTCGAGCTAGAACAAACTGATCATTTGGCCGCCGAGCAAGACCTCTCGGCGAATTGGCAAGAGTCGTTTGAAACACACCGAGTTAGCACTATAGCGGCCTCAACAACTATCGGCCGCGATACTGAATATACCCAGTTCGCTGTAAAACAAGAAACCCTGTTTGAGCATCTCGACTGGCAAATTCAAATGACTAGTTTAAGCCAGCAAGACAAACTAATCGCACAAGCCATTTTGCATTCGTTAGATGATGACGGCTATCTGGTGAACGAGCTTTCGGATATCACTAAAGCCCTGACTGATGAGGTAGAGTCAGAGATTGAGGAAGACGAAGTTGCGGCAATGCTAAGTCTGGTCAAAAGCTTAGAACCACTCGGCGTTGGCGCGAGAGACCTGAATGAACGCCTAGGCATGCTGCTTGATGCGAGTTCCAGCGACACAAATCAGCATCACTTAAAGGTTGCTAAATCCATCGTTAAACAACACCTTGATCTGGTCGGCACCCATAATCTCGCCAAACTAAAAAAAGAACTGGATATCAGCGACACTACTCTGTCCGGCGCCTTAGGCTTGATAACCCAACTGAATCCTCGCATAGGTTCACAATTTGATAGCGATGCCGAGAACTATATTACTCCCGATGTTTATGTCAAAAAGATTGAGGGAAAATGGATAGCTAAGCTTAATCCAGAGAACCAAACGAAACTTAGAGTAAATAAAACGTACTCGGATTTACTAAATAGCGACGAAACATCGGCTACACTTTTAGATAAAGAAGGCAGCGACTATATTCAACACAATTTGCTAGAAGCAAAAATGTTCATCAAGGGCTTGATGAGCCGCTATGACACCCTATTATTAGTAACTGAAGCCATTGTTGAACGCCAACAAGGCTTCTTTGAAGAAGGCGAACAAGGCATGCAACCGATGGTTCTGCAAGATATTGCTGAAACCTTAGAAATGCATGAATCGACCATCTCACGCGCCACATCAGGCAAATATTTACTTTGTCCGCGTGGTGTTTTTGAACTTAAATTTTTCTTTTCCAGTGCCCTCAGCAACACCGATGGCGCTGCCTCTAGCTCAACAGCAATACGCTCGTTGATCAAGAGCATGGTTGAGGCCGAGAACAAGGCAAAACCGCTCAGCGACAGTAAAATCGCCAAAGAGCTAGAGCAACAAGGGCATATCGTTGCCAGACGCACCGTGGCTAAATACCGCGAGAGCATGCACATTGCACCTTCGAGTCAACGCAAATCATTAGTGTAAATACGCCACAAGACCACACCGAAAATGATTTAGCTCGAAGGGCTGCGATTAGCTGCGCAGTGACAAACATTTTATACCGTTTGCCGCTCTCGCCCTATTTAACGCGCACGGCGCCCAAGACGATATGCATGACAATCGGCGAGCTAATTGCAGCCCGTCAAACTCTAACAGGAGAATCTTATGCAGTTAACTATCTCAGGTCACCAAATCGATTTAACCGATTCAATGAAGCACTATATCGGCGAAAAGATGGAGCGTATTGAACGTCACTTTGACCATTTGAATAGTATCGACGTAGTCTTACACGTAGAAAAAATTCATCACAAGGCCGAAGCTACGGTCAATGCCAAGGGCATTACCATGCATGCACACTCCGAAACGGACAACATGTACGCCACAATTGATGACTTAGCTGATAAACTTGATTCTCAAGTGCGCAAGCACAAAGAAAAAATAACCAATCATCATCGCAGCGGCGGTGCATTAAAAGACCAAGTGTTTGATGATAAACCCTAAGCAACAATCAACTTAAAAACTCTATCCTGCAAAAGCAAACTCGAGACAAAAACAGCCCTGAGCCCAAACTCGCTAGAACGAGCTCCGAGTAAAAAGCAGCCTTGAGCCCAAACTCGCTAGAGCGAGTGCCGGGTAAAAGCAGCCCTGAGCCAAAGCCCGCTCAAGCGGGCGCCGGGTAAAAAACCAAAGCTCGTTAAAGCTAGTGCAGGATAAAGAAAAATAGTCCATCGTCGACCTGTTTACGAATGCCTATGATATGGCAACCGCAAACTAGGCTTCGATGGATTTTTACAATCTAGATATTCAAATGACTAGCACAAACACTCTGCCAAATGGCGTACTACTACAGACCTTAAGCGCAGATTTAATTCAAGTACAAACACCGATTAGCAGCGCAAAAAAACTGCTTGAAGAGATGGCGCGCATCTTAACCAGCGCACTTGATGAAGAAACCAAAGAAAAAGACATTTATCATCAACTATTGGAACGCGAAAAACTCGGCAATACCGGCATTGGTAACGGCGTCGCAATCCCACATTCTCGTAGCCCTCAAGCTGAGACTGCCGTATTAGCAATAATCACACTCGAGACACCCGTCGATTATGACAGCGCAGACAAACTCGGGGTTGACCTAGCCTTTGGCTTATTAGTGCCGGAAAATGCTGCGCAAGAACACCTAAATTTATTAGCCGACATCGCTCGATTAATGTCTGACCCCAGTAAAAAAGACAAGCTCGTGAAGGCGACATCGACCAGTCAAGTGATCAGCTTGATCCAAAGCTGGTCCAGTTAAACAAGCGCGTTGGCACACAGATAACTCCACACTGATAACAGGCCTCAACCAAAAGAACAATGAACAGTGATTCGATAGAAAAGAAAAGCCCACCAAAGTTTTTTATCATCAGTGGCACATCAGGCTCGGGTAAAACAATTGCCCTTCAAGTGCTTGAAGATCTCGGTTTCTATTGCATCGATAATTTACCCGCGTCTTTAGTTCCCGAGATGGCCGCTCGCGTATTAGGTAATAAAACGACCCATCACAATTGCGCGATCAGCATCGATTCGCGAAACCAAGACTTTATCGGAGACTTAAAAGAGAGCTTTGAAAGTCTGAAATCATTTCAAATTGAAACTCGGGTTATCTTTGTCGATGCCGACGATAAAACATTATTAAAGCGCTATAGCGAAACTCGTCGCAAGCACCCTTTGTCAGACAAAAACACTTCTTTGATTGAGGCAATCCACAAAGAACGCGATATCCTGCAGCACCTAGCGACGATTGCAGACCGTAAGATAGATACGTCGAAAACCACACCTCATGAGTTGCGCTCTATCATCCGAGACGACAGCGAGCAAAACAGCGAACACTCTTTAACACTACTGTTTCAATCATTCGGCTTTAAATATGGCAACCCGAGTGATGTCGATTTTATGTTTGATGTTCGCTGTCTACCAAACCCGCACTGGGATCCAGAGCTGAAACCTTTGACAGGGCTAGATAAAGCAGTGCGCGATTTCTTGAGCGACAAATCGGTTTGCACTGAGATGTATCAACAGATTCGAGACTTCGTAGAACACTGGCTACCGCATTTCATCAATGACAATCGCAACTACATTACAGTCGGCATTGGCTGCACCGGTGGGCAACATCGCTCGGTTTACCTAACTACATTGCTGCAAGAGCATTTCGCGGGTCACAACAACATTCAGACCTTAGTTCGTCATCGCGAACTAAGGCTGTAGAAAACAGAACGAGACAGAGTAATACGATGCTTGAACAACAAATAGAAATCATCAACAAACTTGGTCTTCATGCGCGCGCTTCAGCAAAACTTGTTAGCACCGCAGCCCGCTTTAAATCTCGAGTGGAAATTGAATTTGCTTCACAAACTGCTGACGCAAAAAGCATAATGTCCGTCATGATGCTGGCAGCATCGATTGGCAGCGTAGTCACCATTAGGACCGATGGTGACGATGAACAAGCCGCCATGGACGCGGTTAGTGGCTTGATCAACAACTATTTCGATGAGCAGGAGTAGCCTATGTTAAGTCTATTTGGCTCAGGCATCGGTCGCGGCATTGCCATTGGCCCCGCGTATGTACTAAAGAACAGCGACATAGAAATTCCACATGTAGCGCTAGCTGCCTCGCAAGTAAATTCTGAGGTAAAGCGTTTTCGAGCCGCGATCAACGCCACAGAGAATACCTACAAAGCATTATTGAAAGGCTTAGCGAAGGACGCACCCAAAGAAAGTGCGGCCTTTATTAACGCGCATATGCTGATGCTGCGCGACCCGATGATCATGGATGAGTCGATCAAGATCATTCGTAAAGAACAGGTCAATGCCGAGTTCGCGCTTCAGACTCAAGCAGATACCTTGATAAAAGTGTTCGAGCAGATGGAAGACGCCTATTTGCGCGCGAAAAAGGCCGACGTTCAGCACGTTGCTAATCGTGTTTTACGGCGCCTACTAAACATTGTTTCGCACAATCTAGATGAATTTAACGATGAAGATCTTGGCGGCCGGATTGTTGTTGGTAAAGACCTATCTCCCGCTGAGACTATGTTCATCAAAGACCGAAAAGTAGCGTCCTTCGTCACCGACCTTGGCAGCCAAATATCTCATACAGCCATTATTGCTCGCAGCCTGAAGATGCCCGCTGTGGTTGGCTTACACGGTAGCACGCGCTATATCAATGATAATGACATGCTGATTGTTGATGGCATGCGAGGCATTATCATCATCAACCCAAGCTCTAAAGTACTTCGTGAGTACAAGAGTCGCCAAAGCAAAATTCGCGCTCGCGAGCGTGAACTAAACACGCTGATTAAAAAGCGCAGCCAAACCGCCGACTCTCAACGAATACAATTGCTTGGTAATATCGAAACCGCGAAAGACGTTAAAGCCCTGACTAAAGTTAACGCCGCGGGTGTTGGGTTATACCGAACAGAGTATCTGTTCATGAATCGTGAGCAGGCGCCCAATGAAAGCGAACAGTTTCGCGAATATAAACGCATTGCCAGCAGTGTTGGCAAACCGGTGATTATTCGCACGCTCGATATTGGTGGCGATAAGCAACTCGACTTTAATTACCCGAACAAGCAATCTAGCGAATCTCCACTTGGTCTGCGTGCGGTAAGAATGTGCTTGAGCCACATCGAAATTTTCAAACCACAACTTCGCGCAATCTTGCGAGCCTCGGCGTTTGGTAAGGTGTCGATCATGATCCCAATGGTCAGTAATTTCGACGAAATCAACCAAATTCTTACTATCATTAAACAAACAAAAGCCGAGCTTAAAGCTGAAGGCATTTCGCACGACTCAAGAATTAAAGTCGGCGGCATGATTGAAGTACCTGCAGCGGCTATAATGGCCGAAGCTTTTGCACAAAAACTCGACTTTCTGTCGATTGGCACCAACGACCTCATTCAATACACGCTCGCAATTGACCGTGTAGACGACGCAGTAAACTATTTGTACGACCCCATGCATCCGGCGGTATTGCAGCTGATTAAACAAGTTATCCGAGCTGGTAGAAAGGCGGATATCCCAGTATCACTTTGCGGCGAGATGGCGGGAAATGTCCAATACACTAGACTGTTGCTCGGGCTTGGTTTGCGTAATTTCAGTATGGACGCGACTTACCTCCTCGACGTTAAGGACCGAATTCTAAATGCTGACACCACTAAGCTACGCTACTTGGTAGGCAAAATAATGAGCTCAGACAATCCAAGTGAAGCGCGCGATTTGCTCACTAAGCTGAATCAGATTTAGTGCTCTGACTCCGTCCTTAAATGGTCGCGACTAAATTATTCATACCCAATTATCAATGGTGCGCAAATCGACCTCGAAGGCTATAATGATCTAGTTTAACTCGATTGCAGCCTTGGGGGCTAAGGATCATGCATCAAACTACACCACAGATAAGCAACTTAGTTGAGCTGTTAAACGCAGACAACGGCGCTGCTGTGGCCGAGTTATTTGCTGAAGCTCACCCCGCGGACATCGCCGACGCACTTGAGCAGTTAACGCCCGCTAACCGCCCTCCAGCTTGGATACACATCCCCAAAGAGGCGAAAGGTGAAGTGCTCGCTGAGCTGAGCGAAGGTGTATTTAAAAATCTAGCACATGAGCTAGATAACCGAGAACTGGTCAACGCGATCAAGGTTCTCGATATCGATGAACTAGCAGATTTAATCCCCGACTTGCCTGAAGCGCTACTGGCGGATGTCTTATTTGCTGTCGATAACGAAACACGTGCCAATCTAGGCGAGGTACTTTCTTACCCGGAAGACAGCGCGGGCGGTTTAATGAATCTCGACGCGATCACCGTACGAGACAATATCTCTCTCGACGTGGTCTTGCATTACCTCAGACTCAAATCCGAACTTCCTGAACACACTGATGCGATCTATCTAGTAGACCGAAACAATCGTCTCACTGGTATATTGCCGCTTGATCGTTTGATTACTCAGCCTGGCCGCGACCCCGCAATTGCGCACGCCCTTGAGACGTCTGTGACATTTCAAAGCCTCGATGATGAAGAGGATGTCGCTAAAGCATTTGCTGACTACGATTTGATCTCAGCGCCAGTTGTCGACGAAAACAATGCTCTTCTTGGGCGCATTACCATTGATGATGTGGTCGACGTAATCCGAGACCAAGCTGAGCATGACATCATGGCCGCGGCTGGCCTAAAAGAAGACGAAGATATTTTTGCTCCGGTAACAAAAACATCCAGAGACCGTACGGTTTGGCTTTCTGTAAACTTACTAACCGCACTACTCGGCTCTTGGGTGATCGATCAATTTGACGGGTCAATTCAGCAATTAGTTGCGCTCGCAGTGTTGATGCCTATTGTTGCGAGCATGGGCGGTAATGCTGGGACGCAAACGCTCACAGTGGTTATTCGTGGTATGAGCGTAGGCACTATTTCACGCGATAACTTACGCGCTGTGCTTAAAAAGGAAACCATGGTGGGAGTACTTAACGGTCTAATATGGGCGGTGGTGATCGCGATTATTGCTGCTGTCTGGTTTCAAAATATTCAACTTGGCCTGGTGATCGCCGCAGCAATGACAGCTAATTTGGTGATGGGTGCGATTGCCGGTGTGTGTATTCCAATCTTCTTGGACAAAATAAATATTGACCCTGCTCTGGCCGGCGGCGTTGCACTGACCACGGTAACCGATGTTGTTGGTTACTTCTCTGTCCTAGGACTCGCCACTTTGATTCTATTGTAGAAAAGCCTAGTTGGTAACGCATCTACGGACGCCTTAATTTAAGTCCTTGATTTTTTTGCTCCTTGCTTGCTCAATAGAAAGCGATGTTCGACTTCTTTCTCTAACTCTGCAGACGAGTAAAATCGCGCTCAATCGCCTCAGGCTCAGCGATCATTTGCTTACAAACTTCGATCCAAGCATGACTGGCAAAACCATTCTCCTTTTTACTCACCCCTATGTACACACGGGCCTCGATGTTGCGCGCCTCAAGCATGTTTGAGAGCACAAGCGAACGAGGCAAGCAATGAGCTGGCAAAAAATGCAATCGAGCAGCGAGCCTAACGGATTCATGCAATTGTTGAGCTATTTCAAGCTGCTCGGCAAGCTCAAATTCTCGACCGGACTCAGGCTGGCCGTCAACCGCACGCATGTTTTGCGAGCTTAGATTTGAAGCCTCACTATTAACCAGAGTGATATTTTTTGTAATCCAACTGGTATCTTTGCTAAATTGCTTGAATTTAATCCTCAACAGCATTGGCCATAAACGCCAATAGGCACTCCATATCGCGCCCCATTGAGCCAGGCTAAGATATTGAATTACTTTGATTTTTTTCATTTTACAGAATTCATATAAACGACATTTCGACACAAAACTTTTATTTTTCAGCGCTCAACCGCTCACTCTTTCAATAGGGCTTTTACCTGCTTTGAGGTAAACTATAGGCCATGAAACTGCTAAACACCATTTCAACCAGTCGTACTTGGACACTGCATGGCACTAAAATTGCCTACTCATTGGCTATTGTGCTCTTGGTTCTATCACTTGCCAGCGTAGTTTGGCATGCCAATGGTCAAAGCAAGCTAAAAGAACAAAATTACGCTCCTCAAAAAATCGCACCTATTCAGACGAAAGCAAAAGAGAGCTATCGAGTGGTCGATATCGTTCGAGCAAATTTGTTTGGAGATCCAAGCCCAGCCAAGGTTGTGCAAAAAAATGCACCCAAAACAACACTAGATCTTACCTTGCAAGGCGTCTTATCAGCTACTGATGAGAACATGGCGCGTGCCATCATCACGTCAGGCAAAAAAAAATCTCAGCTTTATTCAATTGGTGAAACCATCAAAGGTGCAGGTGTTTCGATTGAGGAAATCCGAGCGAGTGAAGTGTTGCTAAACCGCAGTGGAGCAATTGAAAGCCTGCCTTTGGTCAAAGGTAAAGGCTCCTCGGCTGGCGATACATCAATTATTACTTACTCTTCGGGAAATGCGGGCGGGGGCCAAAATACTGAGCTTGCCTCAAATGCTAGAGCGTCGACCGGTATTAGCCGATCAACACCACGCCCTAGATCAGCAAACGGCGAGCGAAGAAAAGTCAAAAAGCCCAATTTCTCTGGGCTTGATCGGGCTTTACAAAAGATGGGCGAAATCTAAGCGTCAGTACTCAACGATTGAGTCTATAGAGGCTTTTCTCTGATTTTTTCTACGTGAGGCTGCCCCAAGCAAAACCGCTATCAATAGTGACAAGAAAACTATCCAATTCCCGAAACGTTTAAAAGGCGTGTCTCCAGTATGCGGCTGAATATCTCTAACCATGGTTGTGGCAATGAACTGCCCACTCGCTTCAAGCAAGTTGCCTTTATGGTCAATAAACAAGGATGGGCCAGAGTTAGCGCTTCGCACCATCGGTCGCGATAACTCTACAGCCCGCATTTGAGCCATCTGACGTCGTTGATGCGGTGCGAATGAATCACCAAACCAAGCATCCTCACTAATATTGACTAACATCGTGGCATCGCCTACATGATCACGATACTCAGCGGCAAATGCGTCCTCATAACAAATCGAGAGGCCAAGATTAATATCGCCACAGCTAAGCGGTTGCTGGCCTTGCCATGATGAAAAATCGCTCATCGGCAATTCAAGATACTCGAGCACCCAATTAAACAAGAATCTCAGCGGTAAATATTCACCGAAGGGCACAAGGTGTCGTTTTCGATAAATCTGCGTTGCTCCATCACAACTTAAAACTGCGGCATTGTAACTTTCATCCAGATTGCCCATCGCAATACTCGGGCTATCCATAATGCCAGTCAGCAAGGCTGTATCTGGCGGGGTGAGATTGCTCCAAAACTCCTGATCAGTCTGCTGCGCATAAAGTGGAAAAGCCGTTTCAGGTAACACAAGTAGGTCAACCTTGTGGCTTTGGGCTAATTGATGACTTAGCGTTTGATAATTACTAATCAGTTTAGACCGCACATCAGGTTGCCATTTATCGTTAATCGGTACATTCGCTTGAATAACACCGACCTTAACTGGCTCTCCACTGACTTGCGACCACTCTACTTTCGAGACTAAATACGAAGATAAGGCGATTAAGCAGATCGCCGACGCGCATAGACCTACTTGCTTAAACTCAGACCTCAAGACTGCGCTAAACAAGAGTACAATCGAAACCGCAGTCATACATACAATCAAGCCAACCAAATAGACGCCGCCAATGGCGGCCCATGATACTAGCCATGTTGGCGTTTGGGTGTAACCAATGTCAAGCCATGGAAAACCCGTTAATACCCAGCTCTTCATCCATTCAAAGATTAACCAAACGAAAGGGATGCCAATCAAGACGTACTTACCACGAAACGCAAACACACTGACGGCCGCGGTCGAGGCGATAAATAAAGCGAGTAAACCTGAAAACCCTAAAACGGCAATACTGCCCATCCATAGAGGCATGCCGCCGTAAGTTGAGAGAGAGACATATACCCAAGAGACTCCGAAGCCATAAACTCCATAGCCATAAGCTAGGCCCGCTCTAAAAGCCTGCTTAGCACTTAAACGAGGTAACAGTGAAAAAAATGCAGCCAAACTCAAAAACGAGACCGGCCAGTACTCAAACGGAGCGAATGCAAGAACTTGCACGGCTCCAAGCCCTAAGCAAACGGCAAACAGCAAAAGCTTACTCGCCTTACCGTGAAAGCGAAATTGCTTATCCAAAAGAAAAACCAGGCTCACAACGTAAACACGCCTAACTTAGATTTACTATCGGTTTTTAATTTCGCGATAGATACGTTTTTCCTTATCAAAGCGCGCCATAATTGACTCCTTCTGCTTTTCAAGTTTCTTGAGCTCTGATTTCGAATTTTCGATTTTCTTCTGCTCCCCTTCAATTTTGGCAACATGAAGTTCTTTGCGCTTTCCTACGAAATTAGCACCACTTTTCTCTAAACGTTCAATTTTGCCCGTTAAGGATTTAACGTAGGCCTTGTGTACCGCCATACTCCCTTCAACCGACTTGATCTGATTATCACGTTGGCGGTCAATATCGGCTTCCGTTTCATAAACACTTAAGATTCGAATTCGTTCATCTTCCTCAGCTCTAACTCGCGCTGCCTCAGCTTCAACAGCAGCCAACTCTTCTTCCTCTTTAAGTAACTGCTCTTCGGTCTTTGGAGCCTCTTTTTCTTTCTCGATAAAGCCGCGCTTGCTTAGCGTAGTCACCTTCGACTTTTTGCACTGTTGAACCGCGATATCTCCATAGTGCCATTTACCCTCTGCGTCTTGGCATTTTTTGATGGCATGAGCGGGAGTCAAACTTGCTAACAACGCAAGTGACGTAGTCAATAGTAATAATTTTTTCATAATTGTTCTCACTATATAATCTAACTGCAAAACCGAACTTCGTTTGTTTAACGCTTCGCCTTGATGATCAGATACAGGCCTAATAGAAACATCGGCAAACTTAAGATTTGCCCCATCGTCACCCAGTCAAACAACAAATAGTTCAGATGCTCGTCTGGTACTCTAAAAAACTCTACGAAGATACGCGCACTGGCATAACCTATCAAAAATAAGCCCGACAGTGTGCCTAAGGTACGAGGCTTTCTGGCAACAATCCACAAAACCGCCATCAATACCAAACCTTCCAAAAATGCCTCGTATAGCATTGAAGGATGCCTTGGCAGTGGTCCACCATTAGTGAAAACCATGCCCCATGGTACATCAGTAACCTTGCCCCACAGCTCTTGATTGATAAAATTACCCATGCGGCCAAAAAACAAACCTATTGGCGCCACTGGAGCGACAAAGTCGGCCACGGCCATAAAGCTTAGCTTTATTTTACGGCTAAATAGGTAAATCCCGGCAATAACACCGGCCAAACCACCATGAAACGACATGCCGCCTTGTTGAAGGAAAAACACTTCGCCTAAGTTGCTTAAATAGTAATCGGGTTTATAAAACAAAACGTAGCCAAGTCGACCGCCGACTACAGCACCAATGGCGCCGTAGAATATTAGATCGGAGATTAGCTCAGAGTTCCATTTAGACTCTACCAACTCAGGATAGCGTTTAACTCGATACACCCAAAGGAAATATACGCTAAGAAAGCCCGCAACGTAGGTTAAGCCATACCAATGAATGTCAAACCCAAAGATCGAAACCGCAACAGGGTCAAAGTTGGGGTGAACTAGCATTGTTTAATGGCCCTCATAGGTTATTCAATCGCTGTTAGCGTGAGCAAAGTTGCCGAGCTATTGTTGCTGAACTATTAAAGCAGAACTTACTGAACAGCGGCTGAATAACGGCCACGAGACGCTCAGAAAACCCGATGCTTAACAATAGTTTACAGTGTCTCACCAAAGGCTCGCTGATATCTCTCAGCGAAACTCTCGGGTGTAAAAGTATGGTTTTGAGTACCTGAGTGCTCAATTTTTATAGCGCCACACAATGCACCAAGCTGGCCGCATGTTTTCCAATCGCGACCAGTTGTGATTCCATGCATTACTCCAGCTCTATAAGCATCGCCACAACCGGTAGGGTCAACAGCCGCGCTTATTGGTGCACTGGCAACTTTAATCATTTGGCCAGCATTATAAATTTCAGAGCCTTCGCCGCCGCGAGTCACGATAAGCGCTTCAACTTTGTCAGCAAGCTGCTCAAGTGAAAGCCCAGTTTTATCAAGCAGCATTTGGCTTTCGTAATCGTTTACGATTGCGTAGTTTGCTTGATCCAAAAACGTAACTAGCTCGTCGCCTGAGAACATGGGCAAGCCTTGGCCTGGGTCAAAAATAAAAGGGATTTCTAATTCAGCAAACTGCTGCGCATGCTCTATCATCGCATCGCGACCATCAGGGCCGACAATGCCCAACTCAATATTTTTAGCATCACCAATTTTATTTTGATGAGCGAAGTTCATCGCACCTGGGTGGAAAGCAATAATTTGGTTATTATCGATGTCGGTAGTAATAAACGCCTGAGCTGTGAAAGTATCTTCAACTTTTGTTACATGCTCGGCACTTAAGCCCTGCTCTTCTAGATAACGATAATAGGGGCCAAAATCTTCACCAACTGTGGCCATAATCACCGGCGAACCACCAAGCAATTTTAGGTTATACGCTATGTTGCCAGCGCAACCGCCAAGATGGCGTGTCATTTGGGGTACTAGAAACGCCACGTTCAAAATGTGGGTTTGCTCAGGCAAGATGTGGTTTTTAAACTGGTCTTCGAACACCATGATGGTGTCATAAGCCATTGAACCGGTAATCAGCGTATTCATATTAGTTACTTTAGTAATCTATTAGTAGTGAGTTGTTAGTGCGAGTCTAGTGGCGATGTTCTAATGTTTCGCCGACATTGAATTTTCGAGAACCACTAGCACCTAAAGCTGCTTGCTGACCCAAATAAAGAAATCAGCAAATCTTTTACTTATTCTTCTACTTGAGTGAGATAGTCTTCAGCAGATAGCATGCCTTCGAGCTCACTTATATCGTTGGCCTTAATTCGAAACATCCAGCCGCGAACATAAGGTTCCTCATTTAAAAGCTCAGGCTCGCCATCTAGCTCCTCGTTAACTGCAACAATTTCACCAGAAACCGGGGCATAAATATCAGACGCCGCTTTAACAGACTCTACAGCACAACACTCTTCGCCGGCATCGACCGACGCGCCAATCTCAGGCAACTCTACATACACTACGTCGCCTAAAGCTTCTTGGGCATAATCAGAAATGCCTACTTCTACAACGCTATCGTCCAACAAACGCGCCCATTCGTGTGAGGCGGCATATTTTAATTCATTAGGGGTTTCGCTCATGCTTTTCTCCAAAAAATCGTATTCTAATCGAGTAGCTCTTAAACACTGGCCAGCACGCCAAAACGAGAGCGTGAATTAATCGCTACAAAACGTTCAGTAGTATAAAGCAAAGCGCGAAGCAATTAAGGCTTGCGTAGGGTCAATTTGCAAAAATAGACGCGAATCAATACTTGCAAAATCCTCGTCCATCGAAGAAAATGAGAATGATTCTCATTTATGATTTCTAAACGTGCGTTAACTCGCTTAATACGTCCAAAACTACCAATATTCAGACTATGAAAAAGACCACCACCCTCGTCTTGTTAATCGCCACTTCTTTCCTGTTAAGCGCATGTGAAAAGAAGTCTGCCGAAGAAGTTAACCTGTATTCGGCTCGCAAAGAAGCATTAATGGCTCCGCTATTAGAGGCGTTTACTGCTGAAACAGGTATTTCGGTGAACATAATTAGCGGCAAAGCAGACGCTTTGTTAACTCGTATCGAGAGCGAAGGCATTAATAGCCCTGCCGATGTATTGCTTACCACCGACGCTGGGCGCTTGCATCGAGCAAAGTCAGCAGGCATTTTCAGCACCTTGAATTCATCGTTGCTGAGCTCTACTATTCCCTCGCAGTATCGCGATTCTGACGACCAATGGGTTGGCCTTTCGCTGCGAGCGCGGCCAATCATGTTGACGCCGGCATCGACTCAAATGGAAATTACTCGGTATCAAGACTTGGTAGACCCTTCACTCGAAGGCCAAATATGTGTGCGTTCTTCTGGCAATATCTACAACCAATCATTGATTGCCGCCAGCATTGAAGCGCTTGGAGAAGCCGAGACAGAAAACTGGGCTAAAGGCCTTGTTGCCAACTTTGCACGCAAGCCACAAGGTGGTGACCGAGATCAAATTCGCGCAGCGGCGGCAGGTCAGTGTTCAATAGTAATCGCCAACACCTATTATCTTGCCAACATGCTAGCTGATAAAGACAAAACCGATGACTTTCAAGCGGCATCAAAAATGACAGTAGTTTGGCCAAATCAGGAAGACCGCGGTACACATGTCAACGTTAGTGGCGCAGGCATCTTAAAAACCGCCAAAAATAGCGCTAATGCACTAAAGCTAATCGAATTCTTAGCATCAGACACGGCACAAAAAATGTATGCGGAACTCAACTATGAGTTTCCAGTAAAAGACGGTATTGAATTGCATCCAATTCTAAAATCATGGGGCGAATTCAAGGCTGATTCTGTGGAGCTTAGTAAGCTCGGCGAGAACAATGCCGCCGCGGTTCAATTGATGGATCGTGCTGGCTGGAAGTAAGCAATAACCACCGGCTCTCAGACATCTCTTCAAACCATACTCAAGCATGATTCGGTCGTTTCGCTGGGAATTCACTAGCGGCCTAATTGCGTCGATAGTACTACTGCCCTTACTCACGCTAGGATGGTTGAGCTTGCAGTCGAACCAAGCACTTTGGTCTCATTTGGCCAGCACGGTACTCGGCGACTATATTCTGAGTTCTTTAGCGCTGATGCTGGGAGTCGCGGTATTGAGTTTGTTGCTCGGTATTGGCTCGGCGTATTTAGTGACTCAATATGAATTTAGATGTGTTCGCTTTTTTTATTGGGCATTGCTATTACCGCTCGCAATGCCAGCCTATATCACAGCCTACTCTTATACTGGGTTACTAGATGTTGCTGGACCGATCCAATCCCATATAAGAGATACATTCTCTTTGAGCTACGGCGATTATTGGTTTCCCGAAATACGCTCATTGGGCGGAGCTATATTTGTACTCTCCTTCGTGCTCTATCCTTATGTTTTTTTGATGGCACGGTCATCGTTTATGGAGCAGTCGCAACACTTACGAGACGTTGCCCAGCTGCTTGGCTACAGTCGCACCAAAGCGTTTTTTAGGATCAATCTGCCAATAGCTCGACCAGCCATCATTGCTGGTCTGTCGCTGGCCTTAATGGAGACTCTAGCGGACTTCGGCGCGGTAAGCTATTTTGGCGTTAACTCGTTCACCACGGGTATTTTTCGAACCTGGTATGGGCTAGATAATGTTGAAGGCGCAGCACAACTTGCGCTTTTACTTTTAGGCTTTGTGGTGGTCCTGTTGGCGCTCGAAACGTCATCGCGCAAACGCGCCGCTTACCATGATAAAAAAACGTCTGCCCCAGCTCAACGAATAACGCTTAGTGGCACCAAGCAACTCATTGCAATCGGTCTTGTTAGCTTGCCACTGCTACTAGGGTTTGTAATTCCGTCAGCTCAATTAGTAATTTGGGCGGCCGAAAACGCCTCTGATTTCTTAGAACCCGCCTTTTGGCAATTGCTATGGAACACCGTCATGCTCGCAGGTATAACCGCGGTGGTGGCGTTAAGCTTGGCAATATTAGTTGCCTACGCTCACAGACTAAACCAATCTCGGTTCACTAAGTTTGCAAAACGTATTGTTGGTTTGGGTTATGCGATCCCTGGCATAGTAATTGCCGTCGGCACTCTAATACCCTTAGCCTATTTTGATAATAGTCTAGATGCTTGGATGCGTTCTAACGCTGGTTTTTCTACTGGCTTGCTGATAAGTGGAACTTTGCTTGCACTCGTAATCGCATATCTAGTTCGCTTTTTGGCTGTAGCTTTGAATTCAGTAGAATCAGGCTTAGACAGTGTTCGACTCAATATGGATCAAGCGGCTCGCTCACTAGGTCTATCACCGATTAAGGTACTCAAACAGATTCACTTACCCTTAATGCGCAGCAGTCTCTTTACAGGTTTGCTAATTGTGTTTGTCGATGTAATGAAGGAATTGCCAGCTACCCTTGTTCTCAAGCCATTCAATTTTAATACACTGGCCGTTCGCGCCTATGAGTTGGCATCAGATGAACGGCTGGCGGATGCTGCATTGCCGTCCATTGCAATCGTATTAGCTGGCTTAATTCCTGTTATTGTCTTAAGCCGCTTAAGTCGCAGCTCAAAACACACTTCGTAATTTCGTTAAGAGCTTAAGCGGCGCTAGATAAATATATCTAGCTTAGCCGTCTTTTTGGCAGTCCGAACAGATTCCGTACATATACAAAGAATGATCTTCGAGCTTGAAATTGTACTTCTCGGCAACTAGGCGCTGGCGTTCCTCAATCTCTGCATCGAAGAACTCTGTTACCTTATTGCACTTAGCGCAGACCATATGATCATGGTGTTGGCCATCATCTAGTTCAAATACCGAACGACCGCCTTCAAAATTGTGTCGCAGCACTAAGCCTGCACTCTCAAACTGAGTGAGCACTCGATAAACTGTTGCAAAGGCAATTTCTTCGCCCGCATCAAGGAGTTCCTTGTAAACGTCTTCGGCTGTGTAGTGGCGGCCCTTGCCTTCTTCTAACACCGATAGGATGCGCAAGCGCGGCAAGGTGGTTTTAAGGCCAGCGTCTTTAAGTTCTTGGCTAGAAGGCATGGTGATTTCCTAAAGTATGATTCGGTATTGCTATGTATCGTAGTTTAACAGCTTTGCGAAAGTCAGGTTAACTTTCAACAAAGAGTATCCATAATGTGATCAAATTTAATACAAAAAACTAAGCCTAGATGCCCATTGCTTGGGCCGTAAGTGCCTTTCTCAACAGGGGCAAGGCATTGAGTAGATTCATACCAGCCCCACGAGCAAGCATAAAAGCGGCAACATCGACACGGTATGCATGATGAAGCACGGTCATCAGAGCGTCGGTTTGGCGGTTGTCGCTTTGGCGTTGCCTTTGATATTTACTTAGCAGCCTTGGGCTAGCAATACTCGACTTGTCGGCCGAAATCAACAATCGCCCTAGCGCGAGAGCGTCTTTGAACCCCAAATTTGCTCCTTGACCGGCCATCGGGTGAATACTGTGCGCGGCGTCACCTACCAATACAATATTGCCTGCAAAATAGCGTTCAGCCTGTACGCTCTTTAGCGGAAAACTCAACCTTTTAGAACGCAAACTCACTCGACCTAGTCGGTTTTTCAGAGCCTGAGATAGTGCGGTTTCGAAGTCTCTTTCACCTAAACTCAAAAGCTCTTCAGCGCGCAAGTCGTCTGCGCTCCAGACAATCGAGCTTTGGTTGTTCGCCAACGGCAGCACTGCCACCGGACCAGTTTCTAAAAAGCCTTGCCATGCACAATCTTGATGTGAAAGCTCGGTCTCAATTGTTGCGACAATGCCTTTTTGACCATATGCCTGAGTATTGGCAAATATCTTAGCTTGCTGCCGTAGCCACGAACGCGCACCGTCCGCAGCAATAAGTAAGTTACAACTAAGGGAATCTAAGGCACCGGCTGTTTCTATCTCGAGCTTGGCCCGTTTTGACTGATACCCGATACTTGCAACACTGCTATTAAAGTAACAAGAAACGTTGCTGCTTAACAAAGCCTGCTGCAACTTGTAATTGCACATCGGGCTGTCGACCATGTGACCTAAATTTGCTTGATTGAGCGAATCGGCCTCAAAATTCAGCTCTCCATCAGAGTTTTCATCCCAGACATGCATTGTGCTGTATGGATGAGCATGGTCTGGGCCTAGCGTTTGAAATACGCCAATAGAATCAAGAAAATCGTGCGCCAACGCGCCGAGCGCTACAACTCGTTGATTGTCAATTTCAGGCTCGTTTAAGACAGGTTGTCTCTCAATCAAACACACCGAGAAATCGCTATGCTTGTTTAGCCAAAGCGCGAGTGCTGAGCCAATTAGGCCCGCGCCCACTATGCCAATATCGAATCTAGACGCCATTGGTCAACATCTGAAAATTACTTGGCTGAGTCAATCTTAGCTAGCTCCCTAGCCCCGCATAAGGGCTTCAATATCATCCGGTTTTTTGACTGCCGCTTCGGTCAATACTTCATACCCATCTCGACGAACTAACACATTATCTTCAATGCGAATACCAATATGGTGAAAGCGCTCATCAACGTCATCAGCCGGGTTGACATAGATACCTGGCTCTACCGTGAAAACCATTCCAGGTTCTAATTCTCGCCACACTTCGTCCACTTGATAGTCGCCAACATCATGCACGTCCATGCCCAACCAATGACCGGTGCGGTGCATGTAAAACTGTGTGTAACTTTGAGTTTCTAATACTTGCTCGAGTGAACCTCGAAGTAAGCCCTCGTCGAGCAAACCTTGAGAGATAACCTTTACCGCTTCATCGTGTGACTCGTTCCACCCGTGGCCAGCAGAGCAAACTTCAAAGGCGGCGGCTTGCGCGGCTAAAACAATATCGTACAGAGCGCGCTGCTCTGGACTAAACCGGCCATTTACGGGAAATGTTCGACTTATATCAGACGCGTAACAGCCATATTCTGCGCCCGCATCTATTAGCAGAAGATCTCCATTTTTAAGCATGTCTTGGTTTTCAGTGTAATGCAAAATACAAGCGTTCTCACCACCGGCGACAATCGACGGGTAGGCGTTATAAGGGCTGCCCGCTTTACGAAACTCGCATTCCATCTCAGCCTGCACTTGATATTCATACATTCCTGGACGGCATACTTGCATCGCGCGATTGTGTCCAGCCACCGACATTTTGCCAGCTTTGCGCATGAGTGCGATTTCATCCTGACGTTTAAATAAGCGTTGCTCGTGCAAGATATGATTCAAATCAACAAACTCATACGGCGCATGCTTACCTGGGCGCTTGTCCTCTTTAATTTTGTTCATCCATCCGAGTAATTGAGCATCAAATTCAGGATAACGACCAACCGTGGTGAACACCTTTTCTTTCTCCTCCATCATGCCAGGAAGAATGTCGTTAAGGTCTTCTATCGGAAATGCATCGTCGGCGCCATATTGCTCGATAACTCCGTCTAGCCCAGTTCGTCTGCCGTCCCACATTTCTCGAAGGCGATCTTTTTCGCGGCAAAAAACCACGTACTGGCCTTGGGCTCTTGATGGACTGATAACGAGTACCGCTTCAGGTTCAGAGAAACCGCTTAGGTAATGGAAATCACTGTCTGGGCGAAACTGATACTCAACATCACTATTGCGAGATTTAATCGGAGATGTGGCGACAATAACAATGTCATTGTCACCAATTTGCTCAATAAGCTCAGAGCGTCTGCGTGCGTAAGTTTCAGCGTTCATCGATAGTAATATTGGTTTTGTTTTGATCTCGAATTGTGACCGACCTCGAGTTTATCGAAAGCCAGATAAACCTAATGTATGGGTTGAGAGCCATCCGCGGAAGAAGTGCCTTCAGCGGAAGAAGTGCCTTCAGCGGAAGAAGAGCCTTCAGCTGCGACTTCTTGATCCTCCGAGCTTTCGGAGTAAATAAACTCAAAAATTAATTGCGAACCCACCTTTATATACTCGTGCAGCTCAGCTAAGGCCCAGTCTTCTTCCTGCTCATCACCTGCGCCTGCTGCGGCTTCAGCAATTTCCATTAAGTCGCGCGCTATTTCGGCACCGCTTTCAGGCAACTGATCAATACTAAACGCATCATTGTATAGTAAGCCCAAGATGAAACCTTTGCACCAGGTTGCAACACCCTCGACACGAATTTCGATTGACTCGTCATCGCTCGGCAAGATCAAATCAAAACCATCCTTTGTCTCAATCAACAATTCACTCGTTTCACGATACAGCTCGTAAAGCAAGGCTGTCACTTGAGTAAACCGGCCATCATTGGCATCGGCACTCGGCTCTATGAGCTTCAATAAATCAGGGGTCATTCCAGACTTCATATGATTGCACATGGCGCCAACGATAGTGCCATGAAACTCACTCGGAGTAAGTTCTTCGATAGACGCCAGGTTAAGCGTGGCTTCAATCTGGGTGAATCGGTCAGTTAAATTGCTCATAGTAAAACTCGTTATATTGGCAAACTACTTGAATGCCTATTGAATGCCTATATGGGCGGGAGGACAGCCCAAAAGTAAGCACCGCCATCATAAAATTGGTTGAGGTCAATTCTACCTGTTTGTCCTGCGAAGATCTCACTCTTTACCATGAGTCTTTTTATTAATAACGAGGCCACAAGCCCCTACAAGCGCAGAAATTTGTACAAAACACCGTTTTCTTCTAGCCAAGCTGCTCGCGTGAGTTGACGCGGTTTGGTTGCACGCCTAATATAGCGTGACGCAATAAAAATAAGGGGCATCTCGAATGGAAGCCAACATAATCGGCCTAGAGCAACGCATTGAAACCCTAATCGGCGAATGCAGACGCTTGAGCAGTGAAAATCGAACGTTGAAAACTGAGCAACACTCGTTGATGACTGAGAAAACTCAGCTCAAAGAGAAGAACCGTCTCGCCTGCAGTCGACTTGAAAAGATCGTTGAAAAACTTCGTACTCTTGAAGACCAATAAGTGAAGATCAATAAGCATCATCGATTTAGTTTAACCGACCAAACACACTCAGCCAGCCCCCTAATAAAACACTAACCTATTATGTCGAGTTCCATGCAATCAAAAGGCATCAACATTTCCATCATGGGCCGCGACTTTTCCGTGGCCTGCCCTCCTGAAGAGCAAGAAGACTTGATGGACGCTGCGCGCTATCTCGACAAAAATATGAAAGAAATTCAAAAAACCGGCAAGATTATCGGCGCTGAGCGCTGTGCCATCATGGCGGCCTTGAATATCACTAACGACTTACTGCAGTTGCGCCGCTCAACCGCTGGCCAAGATCAGGTGCAGGCACGTTTAGACTCACTACAAGAACGCATCGACGAAGTACTTAGAGACGCTGAAACACTATAAGTCTGTTCACACCCGCGACGCCTCGCGAAAATTTATTAATCTTTTTTTCACTTACGCACTTAGCAGCGCTGCTATAATTGGTATTGACGTTGCCTGTGGTGTTCGTAGATTCTTCTAATCCCTTAGAACCTAGTATTTTTACCCGGGTATCAGACCACGTCGCTGTTGTGAGCACTCGTTAGAGTAGGCTAGTTCTATTCCACGAGCGCACCTGATGCGACCTGTAGATTCCCACTTGAACCATTGGTTCAAGGCACCAAGAATTTACGGCACATATGGGTAACGTTCTGCTTTTTATTCGGCGTGCGCTTTAGCGCACTTGGGCTCGGGGCTTTTTAGCCGACACGTGCTTTGGCACGTTTGGGCTCAGGACTGTTTATTCGGCGCTCGCCTTTGCGAGCTTGGGCTCAGGACTGTTTATTCGGCGCTCGCCTTAGCGAGCTTGGGCTCAGGGCTGTTTATTCGGCGCTCGTCTTAGCGAGCTTAGGCTCAGGGCTATTTATTCGGCGCGTGCTTTGGCACGCTTAGGCTCATGGCTGTGGCTTTTTCGAAAGCGAGAAAAGTATTTCGTTTTTGCTCGAGGCTTTCGAGTAAAACCACCACCAAACCATCGGTGCATAGCCTGCAGGGCCAGCACGCCGCTTTCCCGCCTAAAGGCGTAACGAAGTTACGACAGCCGATGTTTTCTTGGTTCCGTTCTTTTGCGTCAAAAGAATGAACGCCCGCCACGGCGAGTGGCAGATCTAGCTAAGAACTCCAAGAGTTGAGCTGTACTATTCAACAATTCAGCGCACAATAAGTTTCTCTAGCTTCGGCGAATACTATGAATAAGCACAGTTGTAATGAATCAGACACCAAATAAAAAAGAGCTAAGACGATCCCTACGCCAACAAAGATCAAATCTAACAAGCCAAGAACTAGCTATAGCCGAAAAAAACCTAGCGAAAAACGCCAGATCATCAAACCGCCTACTAAAAGCCAAACGTGTTCTAAGCTACTCTCCATTCGCTGGTGAAATTTCTCCTAAAACCCTAGTTAGCAAGCTTTCATGCCAAACTGTTTACTACCCAAAGATCACTAATTTTGGCTTAAGCCAAATGCGATTTTATTCGGCGAAGCAGATAAGTACGCAGAATAAATATGGCATCGAGGAGCCAATCGCAAACGGCTCACCATGGCCAGCAAACGCGTTTGACATCATATTAATACCATTAGTCGCGTTTGATCGCAGCGGCACGCGCATTGGTATGGGCGCCGGATATTACGATCGCGCAATGCACGCTCTTGCCCATCAACCGAGCACTAGACCCTATTTGGTAGGCGTAGCACATCATTTTCAAGAAATTACCTCGCTCGCACGTGAATCGTGGGATGTTCCCTTAGATGCTATACTCACCGATCACGAATATATTGTTATTTAGCGAATCAAAAACTATGAAATCACTAGCAAAATTATTGGCGAGCAGCCTTTTGGCGTTGAGCTTAATCAGCAGTAACGCTTTGGCTCATGAACATGCTAAAAAAGACAAATCAACTAAGGCTACCACTGAAACAGGCACGACTATGGTTACACTCAAAACCTCACACGGCGACATCCAAATTGAATTGAATGCTGAAAAAGCACCACACTCAGTAGAGAACTTTCTGCAGTATGTGAAGGACGGTCATTATGATGGCGTGATTTTTCACCGTGTTATTTCTAATTTTATGGTGCAAGGCGGTGGCTTTGACGCAGACATGAACCAAAAACCAACTCGTGGCCCAGTGGTTAACGAAGCCAATAACGGTTTAAAGAACGACAAGTACACGCTAGCAATGGCACGCACTAACGACCCACATTCAGCTTCGGCTCAGTTCTTTATCAATACTAAAGATAACGACTTTTTAAACTTTAAATCTGAGACTCCAAGCGGTTGGGGCTATGCAGTATTTGGCAAAGTTGTTGCAGGTACTGATGTAGTCGATAAAATTGAAGGCGTTCGTACTGGCCAAGTTGGGCCGTATGGCGATGTTCCAATGGAACCTGTTGTGATCGAATCGGCAACTATCGACGAATAAGGTTAGAGCGACTGCTTAGACCTTAAAGGGCGCTCATACGAGCGCCCTTTTTATTTATTCAAACTTTTTCTTACCGCTCAATATACACATCGGGCCAATTATCGTTGCCGGTATGAAAAGTTATTCGGTGCGCTTTGGATGGATCAGATCCACGTTTCCACAAAAAGATTTCGTAATCTTGAGTGTCGTGTTCGTGAAACTGCTGTCCGCGGCTCGCACCAAATACAAGGTAGTTGCCATTATTTGATTCTTTAGGCCAGTATTCATGAGTAAATTCACCGCTCAAATTTAGCAGTGTTGATACCTGTAAAGTCTCTGGATCAACTTCTACAAAGCGATTAGTACCATCGCTACCATCAAGCGCTACCTGAAATAACCGCCGACCATCAGTACTCCAACTCAACTCACAACCGTTGTACACAGCTTTGTGCGAGCCATTGCTATCAATTGCAGTACCCCAATGGCCCGTATTACTGCCAATCGCGCTTTGTCTTGCGGTAAATACAAGTTGTCGACTGACGGGATTAAGCTTAGGGTTATGCAACTTAGTACGTTTAGGCATTTGATTATCGACACCGCTCTCGAACACTATGCTTCGCTCTAGGCTATCGACATCTATTTTCTCGACAATGTAGCCGTCTCGTAATACCGTAATCTTGTTCTCATTTAGCCACGCTGGAGCAGTACTGTTCTCAGCGATCTTACGCTCAGCGCCTGTCGCCAATTCAAGTAAAAATACATCCCAGGCAACGATATTACGTTGAGACACCCAAACCTGATGCGCTCTAGAGAAAACTAAAAATCGACCGTCAGGCGATATCCGCGGATACGTCTCTGTGTTCCGATGTGTGGTGACGCGCTTAAGCTCAGCGCTCTCTAGATCACGCAGATAAATATCGTGATTTCCAGATCTATTTGAACTAAAGACAACAAAGCCTTTCACACCATCCAAATTAGTCGCGGTTTTCGCGCTGGCAATTGACTCACCAGATGCTGGAGCATTCAAAGAACCGAGCTTGCTCGAACTCCACACTTGATAGGCAAAAAACAAACTTGCTGAAAGAGTAAACAGTATCGCTGAAATAATTAACCAAGGCCTCACGAAGCGACTTTGATCTGCGCTGGACCGCAATGCTTGATTAAACCTAAGCTCCTTAGCCACACCCCCATAGATACTATTACTTTGAGAGTCAGCGGTGTCGCTACCTCGATTTAGTTTGCGTGACCGCCAGACAAAAACCGTGGCCAGAAAACCACCTAAAACATACTCGATAAGCTGACTCAATATATGCACACACAGCATCACAATTAAGACTGTACCGAGCTCAGCAACGCCCAACATTTTGAAAACCAATACACTACCTGCCTCATAAACACCGAAGCTCATAAATGCTGGAATAGGCAGACTTGCCGCAACCTCGCCTCCGATCAATGCGCTGATCACTTGATTAACAGGCAAAGCGGCCAGCTCTGGAAAGTTGGCTTTGGTTACCGCCAAAAATAGCAAATAGAACCCTGAGTACTTAAGCACGCGAATCAAAATTGACCATGAGATCACACTCAAAGCTCGCCCCGAATGATACACAGATTGGAGGCTAGTGTTAAAGTCGATGAGTAATCGCAATCCCTTAACGATAATCGGCCGTGCGCTCTCGGCGTAACGTCGAGATAATAGCGGCACAAGCCAAGGCAGAATTAGGAATAAACCAGCCCACGCGAAACAAACTAATACTGTCGCGACGAAAAGCGCGCCGATGGCCCAAGAAGAAACCGTGCCACCTAAAAATTGGCTCGCAATAATCGCGACAACAATCGCGAATAGAGCAATAAAATCCAACGCAATACTTAAAGAAAGCGAACTAATACAGTGTTGTAATTTAACGCCGTAACCACGATTCAATAGACCGACATAGCCAAGCTCACCGAGCCTTGCTGGAAGCATATCGACAACCATGTTTCGAATGCCGGTCACCAACATCATCTGATGCATAGAGGGCAATGAGGCCTCCCCCGCGAGGCCGATTAACAATCGATAGCGATAGGCGCGTACAAAAAGGCTGACGACGTAGAGCGCAAGATACGCAGTAAAAAGACTGATGGAAGTTGATTTCAGCAGTGGTAGAACTGCGGGGCGCTGACTGTCAGATACACCACTGGTAAAAAGCTGCAACAGTAGCGCTAAGATAAGCAGTGACATGCCGATAGACAGCGCAAACTTGATTAGCGAGCGAAACCACGATTGGTTCATGAGCAGAATGAAATTGGCGAATCCATAAGCCTATAATAGGTCAGCACGAGCCAGAGGTGCTATTTGTTAACACGAATTGTAACGACTAAAAAAACAAAACGCCCCAAAACCAATTGGCTTTGAGGCGTTTAAAGAGTGCCAAACTAAGCTAACTTTAAGCATAACTAAGCTCAAGCATACTCATAGTAAATCAGCGATTAGTGCTGATGACCACCGGGGCCATGTACATGACCATGCTCAACCTCTTCAGCCGAGGCGTCACGGATTTCGGCGATGCTCACATGAAAATGTAACTCTTTACCTGCCAGTGGATGATTGCCATCTACCGTTACCGTAGCGTCATCCATTGCAGTAACAACGACGGGCACTGGGCCTTGCTCAGTCTCAGCTTGAAAACGCATTCCAACTTCTACCTTATCAATTTCTTCACCAAAGGCTTCTTTAGGTACCGTTTGAATCAAGGCGTCAACTGGCATACCGTAGCCTTTTTCAGGCGCAACAACAGCATCAACCGTGTCGCCAACGGCTTTGCCAAGTAACTGCTCTTCTAGACCAACAATAATATTTCCTGCTCCGTGCAAGTAAACTAATGGGTCTTGGCCTTTTGATGAGTCTAAAACTTCGCCTTCTGAATCTTTAAGTTCATAGTGCATTGTTACTACTGAGTTCTGTTTAATCATGGGTAATGCCTGTTATGCCACTGATTCGCAGATACTCGCCAGTGCGCGTGAATAAAACGGGGATTATGCCTGCTCTGGTGAGCGAATAACATCGCACAGCAGCAAAACAGGCTCTAATTTGAAGGGCATTCGCTCTACTGAATGCGCCAATTTAATGAATTGGGCTATTTCTCTTCGTGATAATCGTCGTCGACGTTTACGTCCCAGATTTTGTCACGATCAATCTCGCCACTAACAATTGCTTCAGCGGCATATCGAGCAGTCAACATTGAGTGATCTTGATTATTGTAGCGATGCATACCGTTTCGGCCGACTAAGAATAGGTTTTCAAATCCATCAAAATAGTCTCTAAGCACATGAAACTTATCGAAACTGCCAAAGTAGGCAGGGTAAGTCTTTTCAACTTTATGCACTGTATGATCAAGCACGTCTTCAGCGTCGATTAAGCCAATTGACTCTAACTCGCTAATAGCAAGTTTGGTAAAATCCTCTTCGCTCATTGTCCACAAGTCGTCTTCTTCATTACAGAAATATTCAAGGCCTAACCAAACTGTATTTTCATCGGCAACTAAATGCGGTGACCAGTTGTTAAATATCTGCAAACGCCCCAACTGAACATCGGGCTCTTGGATGTAAATCCAATTGTCAGGCAGCATATTTACACCACTATCATCAGTGTACTTAGACTTCTTGAGCTTCTTAAGCAAGACACCAAGAGTAATGAAATCGCGATATACCAAGCCCTCAGAAACTTCTTTAACTTCCTCTGGTGCTTGATCCATCATGCGTGTTAAAAATTTCATTGGCATGGTCGAGACAAAGTAGTCACAGTCTTGCCAGTGCCTGTCGCCCGACTGAACATCTTCAATTTCGACTTTGGTGATTCGTTTATTATCGTAGTCAACTTCTAGGTCAGTGACACGCTGTTGCAGCGTGATGCTTCCGCCTTGGTTTTGAACTTTACTGGCGACGATCTCCCACATTTGTCCAGGGCCAAACTGGGGGTATAAGAATTTTTCGATCAGACTAGTTTCAACGCCTTTTTGGCGGAAAGAATTAGTCTGAAAGCGCGAGAACAGAGCGTGCTTCAATGCCGAAATAATCGACAAGCCTTTGATTCGCTGAGCGCCCCATTCGGCGCTGATTTGGTCGCATTCAATGCCCCAAACTTTTTCGGTGTAGTCTTTGAAAAAGGTTTTGTATAGCGTTTTACCAAAACGGTTGATCAGAAAGTCTTCCAGATTTTTCTCTTCACGAATTGGGAATATATTCGACCACACATAAGCAACACCAATACGAACCATGCGAATTGGGCCAAGATTTACAATCGTCTCTAGGCTTAGGCTAACTGGATAGTCAAAGAACTTGCGTAAAAAATAGATGCGAGACAAGCGATTACGCAACAACATTTTGCCCATCAGGCCATCATTGGCATCGTCGCTGGATTGATCATCAGAGCCGCCAATAACACGGGTTTTGTTTTGATACGAAATCTCGGTTTCTTCGGCAAAGTCATAGGACATATGCGATGCCCACCAGTCCATAACCCAATCAGACTTAGAGAAAAAACGGTGGCCGCCAATGTCCATGCGGTTGCCTTTGTAATTCACCGTTTTAGAAATACCACCAACTTGAACATCTTGCTCAAAAAGTTTTGGAGTATAAGTGCCAGTATCAGATTGCTGTAGCACCTCGTAGGCCAGCGTTAAGCCGGCTGGGCCTGCGCCAGCAATGATTATATTTTTGGCTTGATCAGTCATAATGTTAGGGGAATATGGTTTGAGTGCCCGAGTAACGTTGAGGTAAATCCCAGCAATCGAATTAGTCGCTATCAACGATCACAAAGCAACGCTGAGCGACAACAATTGTCTGCGCCATTAATTGTCGCACCGTTGATAACACGAAAGCCGCAATCATACCGTCAGGGCACGTAAAATTAAACTGATTTAAGGAAGGCTTGCGTATATTATCGTGCCATTAATCGCCGAAGCCTATTAGCCAGCCTTTTCGGCGCCATCAAAGAAACAAAACGATTAAGCCAATTTTTACTATGAACAGCAAACTGCGTGGTTTTAACAGTCGTAGCCTCCTCGAGCAGCCGGCACATCGCATTGAAATACTTTTTGCTCTCTTGACGCTCACCATCGCCTTTGCCTACATATATCCAGAACTGTTCTTTTTAAAGCGATCGCCGATGGGCGGCAACCCGCTAACGCTGAAAGATCCAACGGTCAGTTGGTCAGCGTTCATGCCGGCATTTAGAGATTTTCGATACGAACTCCTAGAACACGGCAATTTATTGTGGTCAAACCTTAGGGGTATGGGTCAACCCATATTGGGCAACACCGTGCAGGGCGCACCACTCTTTCCTCTAAACCTAGCCTTACTGCCCTTGCCGGATAGCCTGTACTGGTCCGTAATGCCAATAAGCCGAATTATTCTGATTGGCTTGGGCTGCTTTATGATCGCTCGCCGCCTCTTGGGCCTATCATTTGCGGCTAGCCTATTCTTCGCGTTGTTGATTGGCTTCAATATAAATACACTGCGCTGGATCAACCATCCTACCAGCAACGGTCTATTAGCCGGCATTTGGTATTTCTACTTTGCGTGTCGCATTTGCTTAGCCGACACAGCCAAGCAGAAAACGCTCGCGATCATCGGTTTTAGCATGGGTGTTTTTGCAATGATCACCACCGGCTTTCCAGAAGCTGCGGCGATGGCGGCCTTGCTATTCGGCATTCTATTTATTGGTTTTGTGATTAACAAATGGCATGCAATAAAACCCCGATTAATGCCAATTTTAGGTTTGCTGATCGGTTGCCATTTAGTGGGCTTAAGCCTGAGCGCGATTCAAATATTCGCTCTACTCGAATATATTGATTTTTCAGCCGCTCTAGAGCTTCGCTCAGGCTATGCAGGCGGCAGCTACAAGCCTGAAGACCTATATCCGTACACGCTCGCTCAGCTATCCAGCTTTGGCCCAAGCACAGCACATCAAAGTCTGCTGACTTTTTCAATGGGCCTATGGGGACTATTCTTTGCCATTCGCGGACTTATTAGCTTGCTAACAGGCAGCTTCAATCGCGCATCAAACATTCGACTCACTGCCATTGTTTGTGCCGCAATCGCTTCAATGAGCTTATTTGTAGCAAAAGCGTTCGGCCTATCAGAGTTAGTTAAGCAAGCTTTTATCGCAACACCAATTTTAGCCGAGAGCCATTTTCCTTTGTACTTCTCGCCGCTCTTTTTCATTTGCTTTGCGATTTTTGCAGCAATTGGCTTGCACGACTTCCTAATAGTTCAAAAAAACATCGACCGAAAACCAAAACCTATAGACAAAGCGGTTTCAATTGTTTCGACAATACTTGGAATATTGACCGTGTTGGGGCTAAGCCTCTTAGCGCTAAGGCATTTCCACGACACACCACCGAGTGAAGCGCTTAACGCAATACTTAGCAAGCCATCGCTAACCACGCTTAAAACCTTTCTAATCGCAGCCATTGGCATTTTGGTACTTCAGCTAATCAACATCAAGCTCACTCATTTGAGCCGCTTAAATAGTGACTTACGCGCTAAAGCCACCGCAGTGGCAATTCTGGCTTTACTAGTTTTTGAGGTTAGTGGTACCGTCTCCAAAGTGCATTTCAAACGCGATTTCATGTCGCTGACTATCTCGCAAGATGCGCAAGAAACGATTCAGCAGACGTTTGCTAAAGCACCTTATCCCAAGCACGAGCTTCGTGGTGCTAACCAAGATGGCGACTTTGTTAGCCTTGGTTTAGCAACTCTCGACAACGGCGTCTCAGCCATGCTGCCGCCAGAGACTCGCCGGCTTCGTATAGCGCTATTCAACGCACCTTATGGAGGATACCTAGCTTTAAAGGGCCCGATAACCCCATGGTCTTATCAATCGGTTTCAACAAACCTAGTTTCGGTTCACGCAACACCAAAGCTCGATAAAAACTGGAATGAGCTAAAGCAAGATACGAAAATCGAGTCTCAGCTGACTCAATGGCCCAACGGCGAACTAGCCCTTACAAATCCGCTTTACTTTCAGGGTCGATCTAGCGCCAACATCGCGAAATTTGATGGAGTAAGCATATGGCTGCATTTCAAAGCAAATGATCTAGCGAAATATGAAAATGAGGCATCACCGCCTGAAACAGAATTTTGGATTAAGGCAAACGTTGCCAGTCAAAGCAAAGCGGGCTCAAAGAATGGGCGCGAACTAATAGATACTAAATGGCGAGTTCGCATGCCTGCCGAGTGGCTTCACTATGATTCGTACTTGGTGACGCTTCGCCAAGTTGATCGAGCGACCTCGACCTATGCCGATAGCCCTAAAACAACGCTTAATCTTAATCGAGAAGACCCTCAGGCCATCGCCTCCCAGAGCTTAGAGCTACTGGCAGCGAATGCTTCAGGAACACGTCACTTCTATTTCGACAAATCGGCTCTTCCACGCGCTTACATTGCGGCCGAATGCCTAGAAGCTGAAACCATCGAAGAAGAGTTCTTTTGGTACCGCAAAAGCGATGCAGTTTCAAAAGGCACTGTGATTTTTCCAGCGATTAATGCGCCAAGCGCTGTGCCTTGTAAAACGTATTCAAACAGCCTTAAACGGGTAGCCATTTTAGATGACAACCCCACTGAAATGCGCTTTGAAACCATCAAAGGCCCAGCATTATTACAGCTAAACGATACGTATTATCCGGGTTGGTCTGCGTATGAAGTAAATCAGCAAGGCGAGCATATCGACTTAGACATGCAACGCGCCAATACTAATGGTCGAAGTGTCTACCTACCTGAATCTCGAGATTATCAAGTAATAATGGCCTACAAACCGTTCTGGCTGAGCTGGGTCTATGGATTGCTGGTATTCGGAATATTGGTTTTAGTTCTAATGGTTCGACTTGTCAGTCGAAAAGAAAAAAGGTGAAATAGAGCTTTAGGAAGGCTTGTTCGGCGGAAGGAGAAAACCTAATACGAAATATCAAATGGGCAAAGATATTTCGTAATTAGGCTACCCCACCACAACGCCCTGAGCTTTGGACCCTACTCTACTCACTCAAGGCTAACAGAGAAGTTCTGTACTGCCGATGAGTTATTTATACTCAGCTCCAAGGGTCAATTCAATTCGTTTTTCAATACTTTACATTTAGCCAAAAAAATCCATAAACCATTGAAAATAAATAACTAAAAAACGTGACAATTAATGTCAAAGACAAGCAGATGTTGTCAGCGCGGTGACAATTGCTGTTTTGCAGAAATTAGTGCCTAGCTTGGCGACTATTATGTGATTTAGCTTTGGTTTTCACCATCGATTGCTGATTTTTAGGCTTAACTCTCGAAGCCGAATTCAAGCACTTCGGCGAGGACTTCAAGCCGGAGTTAGCATGGTCAGCGGCAATCGCGTTTAACAAAACCTCGGCGTCCAAACCTAATTCTTCACTGCCTATTTGAAACACAAGGTCATAGAATCGTAACAAGGAAATTTTGTGAGTTTGCCCGGTTGTCTCAAATAGGGCCTGTGTAAACAAGGCAAATCGATCAAACGGTGCATCGCCTAACAACATTGGTAAAGACTTCTTAAAACGCCCTGAATTGCCCACCAAATCCCAATATCGAGCAAAGCGGTTTACAAATTGTACTGTAGAATAATCAACCGTATCACTGCTTAAAATGCTAAACGGCGGGTTTGGATTAAATACCAATTCATGCTCTTGGGTGTGACGAATGATCGGCGAACCCTTTAATCTTTTTAAAATGCCTACCTGAACCTCATGCGGCCTTAAACCATACAATTGATCAAAACTGGCAGCAAAGCTCTCTAAACTCTCACCAGGCAAGCCGAAAATTAGGTCAGCATGGATATAAGCTTCAGTATTGTCTCGTATCCAACTGATATTCTCCTTGGCTTTCTCGTTGTCTTGCCGACGACTAATGCGGCTCTGAACATCGGGGTTAAAGGTTTGAATGCCAATCTCAAACTGCAAGCTGCCCGCCGGGAACCTGCAAATCATTTCTTTGAGCGCCTCTGGTAAGTGATCAGGCACGACCTCAAAATGGAGAAACAAATCGTCACTCATTCGTTCAAGAAAGAACTCGAGAATACGTAAGCTATTCTTAATTTTGAGATTAAAAGTGCGATCAACAAACTTAAAATGACGAGCCCCTCGCTGATGCAGAATATCCATCTGCTGCAAAAAAGCATCTAAGTCAAAAGGCCATGCGGTCTTATCCAGTGCTGATAGGCAAAACTCACATTTAAACGGGCAACCTCGCGATGCTTCGACATACAGCACCCGATTCTCAATATCATCATCAGTATACAAATAATACGGCATACCAATATGCTCAAGCTTGGGCTGCTTGCCGGCAATAATTTTGTTCGCGCTAATCGACAACTGGCTTAAATCTGTCGAAGACTTATCTAAACTCTCGTCTAGTAGTTCTTCTAAAAGCTCACGAAAACTGGTCTCGCCCCAGCCGGTAATGACGTGATCGCTCAAATTTACAATCGCTTGATCTTGGTTCTCATAGCTAACCTCAGGCCCGCCTAGCACAACGATGACTCCAGGAGCCACGGCTTTTAGTAATGCTACTACTTTCTCAGTTTGCACCACATTCCAAATATATACGCCAAAACCAATAACTCGAGGCTGACGGCTGAGCAGTTGCTCTACAATATCTTCAGGGCGCGACTCTAAAGTGAACTCCTGGATCTCGCAGCGATGCTCTAATTCACCCAAATTGGCTTTTAAATATCGCAAACCAAAAGCACTGTGGATATACCGCGCATTGAGCGTGGATAAAACCACGTCAAACTGTGGGGCAGTTGGGCTGGCGATAGAATATTTAGCAGTGCTAGATGGCATTTTATTTGACAAGATGTTGGCTTAAGCCTTGTTTTCGGCAATTTGCGATAACACAAAGCCTGCCGCTACAAAAGCGAAGGTTCCGGTTACGTGCGTGATCGACCCCATGCCACCAGCGCAGTTTAGCGCGTTGCTAATGGTCGCCTCATCGGGGTCATTTACTGGACGCTGAGGCCCAACGCCACCAGAACCGTCAGGGTAAACTAACTGCTCATCGGAATATACGCAGGGTACGCCGAAACTGCGCTTTAAATTACGTGCGAATCCGTAGTCTTGACGCAGAAGTTTTCGAGTGCGCGCCAGCAATACATCTTGCTTTGTGCGGCTCAAATCGACCTGTTTAATCTTCAACGGGTCTCGCTGTCCGCCAGCACCACCAAGCGTTAAAATCTTTATTTTTTTCTTACGGCAATAATTAATAAGAGCCGCTTTAGTTCGAAAATCATCAATACAATCGATCACGTAATCGAATTCAGGCCGTATGAGCTCGGAAACATTCTCGCGCGTGATAAATTCGTCAACTGCGTGTACGGTACAATCGGCATTGATTTGCGCTATTCGATCTCGCATCACTAATACCTTGTCGCGGCCAATAGCGTCGCTTGTAGCAACTAATTGTCGATTAATATTTGATTCAGACACAACATCGAGATCAATCAGACTGATTGTACCAACGGCACTCCGCGCGAGACTTTCAGCAACCCAAGAACCGACTCCGCCAATACCGATCACACAAACATGAGCTTGCGAAAGTTTGGCCAAACCATGGTCGCCATAAAGCCGAGCGATGCCGCCAAAGCGTCGCTGTAAGTTCTGCGTAGGGCTGTTGGGTTCTGATTGAGACATTTTAATCGGGTGTGAATTTTTAATCGGGTGTAAACTTTTAATCGAGTGTAAACTTGGATCAATGATCGATACTCACTGCCATCTAGATTTTCAAGCATTTGAGCAAGACCGCGCAGCGGTGCTCGAACGCTGCAAGTTAAACGGAGTAACACAAATTGTGGTACCCGCGGTCAGTGCTGCGACCTTTAAGCAGACCATCAAGGTTTACCAGCAATACTCAGAGCTTGAACTAGCGCTTGGCTTGCACCCGATTTTTATCAACGAGCACCAGCCGCAAGACTTAAACGAGCTCGACGAGTTAATTTCTCAGCATAAGCCGATTGCTGTTGGCGAAATTGGCTTAGACTTCTTTCAAGCCGATTTAACCGGCGACGAGCTCAAAGAAAAACAAACTGTGTTCTTTACTAAGCAACTTATTATAGCAAAACAACACAAGTTGCCCCTCATTATTCATAACCGTAAAGCTCACGACCAGTGCATTGATTTATTGCAACAAGTTGGCTCTCATGGCGGCATTATTCACGCCTTTAATGGCAGTATTCAACAAGCTCATAAATACCTTGAGCTTGGCTTTGTACTCGGTTTTGGTGGCATGCTGACCTTCGATCGATCGTCGAAGCTGCGCGATTTAGCTAAACACATTCCACTCGAGTCAATCGTACTTGAAACCGACGCACCAGACATGACCGTAGCGCAACATAAAGGCGAACGTAATAGCCCAGAGTACTTGCCTTTTATACAGCAGGCTTTAGCAGAAATTAAGCAGCTCGACCCCGATGCAATCGCACGCGTGACTAGCGAAAATGCCAAACGCGTACTGGGCATTTAATACACTGAACGTAACATCCTAATGCGTATTCTCAATAGATAGACTATGTATTTGTCACATCAACGCGTTAAACTCATTTTGAACCAGAATTCTCGCTCTAACTAGCATGAAAAATACCCTAACGGCCGCCGTTATTCTTATCGGCAATGAACTTCTTTCTGGCAGTATCGAAGATAAGAACCTAAGCCACATCGCGAAAACGCTAGAAGTGCGAGGGATTCGAGTACGTGAAACCAGAATAATTCCAGATATCGAAAACGAAATTGTCGAGACTGTAAATACGCTGCGCGCGAAACATGACTATGTTTTTACTACTGGAGGCATCGGCCCTACTCATGACGACATTACGTCCGATTCCATCGCGGCCGCATTTGGTGTTAAAAATGTATTGGTCCAAGACGTTTTTGACACAATTCAAACTTATCTAAATAGCAAAGGGGTCGAATTTACGCCGGCCGCACAACGCATGGCGCATGCTCCAGAAGGCGCCCAAATGATCAATACAGATCATTCGATCATCCCCGGCTATCGCATTGGCAACGTGTTCGTAATGGCTGGTGTGCCTCGTATTATGCGAATGATGCTGGATGGGATCATAGAGCATCTGGAGACAGGCTTCGCCATACACAATGCCTATGTGCACGCCAACGTCGGCGAAGGAGAAATAGCCGCGGCCCTAGAAGAAATTCAAAATCAACACCCTGATGTCGATATTGGCAGCTACCCACAAGACAAGGGCTCGTCACTCAGCGAGTACCGAGTTATTTTTGTGGCCAAAGGAACTAATAAAGACGAACTAGAACAAACTTGCGACGAAATACTGCAAGCCTGCGCTAACGGCGGTTATGACGCAATTAAAGTCTAAGGCTAGCTAAGACAAAAAGTGACATTTGTCACTGCAGATTGATGATGGCCGTCAATGTCGGCATTGCCGGCGAAACGATAAATTAGAGTGGTATCTAAGCAATGAAGACACCACATGACATCAATCAATTCAAGCAACACTCAACGCTCCACGCCGCTATTATGCAGCGAGGTAGTTAAACGCTTTGGCGACAAAACGGCTCTTGACCGCCTCTCTTTAAGCATACCAAACTCAGGGGTTACCGCGATACTTGGCGCCAATGGCGCGGGTAAAACCACCTTAATCAACTGCGCTCTTGGTTTACTCAAACCGAACTCGGGCCGTATCAGACTCTTCGGCAAAGCCCCGGGCCTCGCTGAGACTAAACAACTAATTGGTGTAATGCTGCAAGACACCAACCTACCCGATTTACTCAGTGCCCGAGAACACATAGAGCTATTTCAGAGCTACTATCGCAACCCCCTTTCGATAAGCCAATTGAGTGAACTCTGCGATCTCGAATCGTTTATTGATCAACGCTACAAAAAGCTCTCAGGGGGGCAGAAGCGTCGTGTGCAATTTGCTCTCTCAATTTTAGGCCAGCCTAAGATTGTATTCCTTGATGAACCTACCACCGGCTTGGATATTTCGGCACGAAAAACGGTGTGGGAAACCATTCGCAGATTATCAAAAAGCGGCACAGCGGTAGTGCTCACGACGCATTACCTCGAAGAGGCTGATTCGCTGGCCGACCACACTATCGTAATGAGTAATGGCCAAGTAATTGCCGACGCGCCCACCGAACAAATTAGAGCATCTGCAGGCGGTGCGGTAATTCGATGTTCAACCGTACTCGACGCGCAAATCGTTGCCTCGGTAGAGCATGTTAAGTCAGTGGATCACCACGGAAAGAATCTTGAAATACGCAGCGCCGATGCAAGCAAGAGTTTGAAGAAGCTATTTGAGCTCGACCCATCTCTAAGCAATTTGACAGTAAGCAAATCAAGCTTAGAAGACGCGTTTGTTGAACTTAACCGAAACGCGTAACGAACGCACCGACAGCAACAGAACTAATTAGGAATCATTATGAGCATACTCGCAAAAGAAACTGGCGCTGAAATACTCAAAGCCGTTCGCGCACCTGAATTCATCCTCCCAACAATTTTCATGCCGTCATTGTTTTACACAATCTTTGGCGTGGTTTTAAACAAGGGCGGCAATAGCGCTGTCTACCTGCTAGCCACCTATGGCGTATTCGCGGTAATGGGGCCGGCAATATTCGGGTTTGGAACTGGGGTTGCAAGCGAACGCGAACGGGGATGGCTTGAGCTTAAACGAGCGCTCCCGTCGCCGTCGTATAGCTACATTCTAGCAAAGCTGTTGACCACTCTGATGTTTACCGCAATTGCGTTAATGCCAATCTATTTAATCGCTGGTTTCGGCGGCAATGTTGAATTGGCTCGCGGCGACTGGTTCTCACTTTTTGCAATTCACTTGTGTGCCACAATTCCATTCGTACTCATCGGCGTCGCGCTGGGTTTCAGTCTTAATTCTGGTGGAGCTGTTGCATTATCAAACATTGTGTTTTTAAGCCTAGCCATCTTAGGCGGTCTTTGGTTTCCAGTATTTCTATTCCCAGAGTTCATGCAAACGTTAGCGAACTTCATGCCGTCATTTCACTTAGCTGAGCTTGCACTATCAATTGTTGATACCAGCAAAGAGTGCGCAATCGGCTATCACACCCTGACAATTTTCGTGATGACTCTTGGATTTTTAGCACTGGCTATTTTCGCTTGGCTACGCCAGCGCTCCCTATAAAGACCTAGTGCACATCGTATAAAACAGCTTAAAACGGAAATAACCATGTTACAAAAGTCATTTTATTTCGCCTTAATAGTGAGCACCGCGATTGTATTAGCGGTGTTACTAAACTTACCTACTCCAACTGTTAGCGAGGCTAATTCACAAAGAAAATCACCCTTCAGAGACAATGATTTAACCTTAATCAAAAACGCCTCAGTTTTTGATGGCATGACTCTAATCGGTCAAAGAGACGTTGAACTCAGAGAGGGGCTAATAACGAGTATTGGCCACAACATAGAGGCTGAGGATCACAACGTTATCGACGCGCAAAATCGAGTGCTAATCCCAGGACTGATTGACGCGCATACGCATTCATTTGGCGACGCCCTAACCTTAAGTTTGAACTTTGGGGTGACCAGCAACATCGATATGTTTTCACCAAACGAGTTGATCAACGATATGCATGAGCAGCGTGCTTCGCTTGACTATACCGAGCAAGCTGATCTCTTCAGCGCTGGCATGCTAGCTACCATCGATGGCGGCCATGGAACTCAATTTGGCATTCCAATCCAGACCATCAATTCTCCCGAACAAGCCGAAAAATGGGTTGCTAAGCGGCTCGAAGAAGGGTCTGACTTTATTAAACTTGTTTACATGCCCTATTCGAGCTACTTCAAAAGCATAGATCGAGCCACCGCTGCGGCGATCATCAAGCAAGCACATAATAAAAACCTGAAGGTGTTAGCTCATGTATCCAGTTTTGCTGCCGCCCAAGAATTACTCGACGATGGCATAGACGGTTTCGTTCACATTTTTGCTGACGAGATCGCTAGTACCGAATTTATTGAACAAGCTAAACAACAAAGAGTATTCGTGATTCCAACACTATCAGTCATAAGCAGTGCAGCACACCACGATCATGGCCGCGCACTATCCGAAGACAGCGCAGTCAAACCATATTTACAGGCAGGGCAAGCGCAACAGCTTGCTGCAAATATAGGCAGTCAAAAACTACCTGGCTTCGAACTTGAAGTAGCACTTAAAAACATCGAGTTGCTAGCCCAAGCCGGCGTACCAATCTTAGCCGGCTCAGACGCACCAAACCCCGGAACAAGCTACGGAGCCTCATTACATCAAGAGATTGAACTCTTAACCGCAGCGGGTTTGAATGCGGAGCAAGCATTGAGCGCCGCCACTGGAACCATCGCTGAGCATTTTGACCTAGAAGGACGGGGCCTTATCAAAATAGGCGCACGCGCAGATTTAGTATTGCTCGAGGGTAGCGAAATTTCGGCAAATTCTAGTCGAAGCATAGCTGCCATCTTCAAAAACGGAAAACAAATAGCCCGCAAGAAAACACCTAAAGAGACATCTAATAGCACCTCAAAATTGCTCAGCGGCGAGCTAAGCGATTTTGAAAATGGCCTAAGCGCCAACGCGGGTAATCTTCGATGGACAAAAACTGATGACTCCATGGTTGACGGCCTTTCGACTGCATCTATAGAGCACCAACAACCTTTGCTTTCAGTTCAAGCACATGTGAAATCGGGCTTTATGTTTCCTTGGGCAGGCGCCAGCGTGTTCGGCGAAAAGGTTTGGGACATAAGCCACTTTTCTCACCTTGAATTCAGCTTCAAAGGTGATCCTGGAAGCTATCAAGTAATGCTGTTTTCAAGCCAGCTAACAGGGCCACCACCATCACAAAATTTCTTTGTTAAAGACAGCGAAGACTGGGCAACCATCAAGCTCGACATGAGCGATTTTAAAGGCTTTAACACATCTGACTTCATTGGCTTAGCGATTGTTGCTGGCCCGGCCCATGGCGAATTCAAGTATGAGCTCGATGGTGTTAAGCTGACAGACCAATGAAACCTCTCGAAAACAAAACACCAACGCCAAAAGCGATGCAATTGGGCGAGAACCCAAATTTTTATCTGATATATCTGCTGTTTTACTTCTTTCCATGGATATTTCGATCGCCAACAACTAATGACGTTATTGCAGCAGTCGTAGCGATCGCTGTATTCCTGCCGATTTACCTTAAGGGCGCAACTCAAACAGGCTTGCTTCGCCTGATACATATAGCAGGCTTATTGCTGATTAGTTTTGCCGTCTCGCCATTTTTGGCTCACACGGCGTATTTTTTATATACGCCATGGCGTTAGCCGGTTTCATTGCCAATGAGCGACATGCAAAGATCACGATAGTCACCTTGGTATTTTTGTTTGGGCTCTTCGCATGGCTTACTCAGCAGGAATGGTGGGATTGGGGTTTCCCAATTTTTATCGGCACCATGACAGCAATTGGCTCATTCGCTACGTCTAGGCGCTTATCACAAACCGATCAGATGCTACGAGAGCAAGAGCTTAAAAGACAGCTCGCAACTGAATCAGAGCGTGAACGAATAGCGCAAGATTTACATGACCTATTGGGCCAAACCCTAACCATGGTAGCACTCAAATCTGAGGTTACTGAAAAGCTGTTCGAACGTGAGCCAGCGCAGGCTAAACAAGAAATCGTTGAGATTAGAAAAGCCGCGCAAGTAGCCCTTAAAGATGTGCGAGATGCGGTGGCCGGAATGAATACAACAAGCTTGGTAGCAGAGTTAAAGCGAGCAAGATCTATACTTGGATCAGCTAATATTCGTTTTTCGATGACAGGCAAGCTTCCCACATTCAATAGCCAAGCAGATCGAGTTGTCGGCTTAGCATTTCGCGAGGCGGTGACAAATATTGCGCGTCATTCCAACGCAGACCAAGTCACTTTAAAACTAGATCGCGATGATAAAAATAATGCAATCAGTGTCTTAATATTCGACAACGGCCAACCGCATATTATTGTTGAGGGCTCAGGCTTACGCGGCTTACGCAAACGCGTGAGTCAACTCGGCGGCGAGACTGAGGTCGGCCGCACCACCTTCGAAAAGCAAACAGGTTTCAGCATTTCGATCCACCTCCCTGCTACGCTTATTGTCGACTAGCGCAAACAATACCGAGATTATTCATGACAACTGAAACAAGCAAGATGATTAGAATTGTGATCGCTGAAGATCAGTCGCTCTTGCGAGGTGCTATTGCCACTTTATTATCTATAGAGAACGATACTGAGGTATTGGGCCAAGCAAGCGATGGTCTTGAAGCAATTGATTTAGTCAAACAACACGAGCCAGACATATTGCTCACCGACATCGAAATGCCGAACGCTTCTGGTATAGACGTGGCGATGCAACTAAAACAATCTGAATCAAAAACTAAAGTGATGATCGTCACCACCTTTGCCCGACCAGGCTATTTAGAACGCGCTCGTTCGGCTGGAGTTATGGGCTATGTTTTAAAAGACGCCCCTAGCGAATCACTAGCAGAATCATTGCGCAAGGTAGCCAAAGGTCAGTTAGTAATAGAACAAGGCCTAGCGGAATCAGCGTGGGCATCACCAGACCCACTGAGTGATCGCGAACGCGATATTTTGCGACTCGCTGAAAAAGGCAGAACCAATAAAGAAAGAGCCGATGCACTTCATTTATCGGCAGGTACAGTAAGAAACTATTTGGCCGAGGCAACGCAAAAACTTGGGGCAAACAACCGAATAGAAGCGTCAAGAATCGCGCGTGAAAATGGCTGGCTTTAGCAGTTGACGAAAGTTAATCGCGCTTAGGTATGATCGGGTCTTTAAACACGATCATGCCGATTAAGAAAAAGTTCATAACGAACACGCAACCTGCTGAGATCACTTTTGAGAAGAATAAGTTGAGCCCAAAATGCTCCACGCCGAAATAGATAATCAAGTGATTCAGTGCTAAGCCGCAAAGCGCGATCGCGATAAACCAGACAATACTCAACGTTTTATCGTCATCTCGGTTATCTTCATAGACAAAGTATGTAGACACCGCATACTTCGCAAAACAGCCAAAAACGAAACCCGTAGCCGCAGCAACTAAGTAGGGCGCAGGAGTAGCATACGCTACCAACAGCAGCATGCCGACATCAACGCCGAGCGCTATTACGCTGCCGCCGCCGTATCGCAAAAATTTGATCAAGAAGTCGAAGTACATGGGGTATGGACTCTGTGAAATATCGACGCGGATTATATCCACATTCGACGACTCAGACTAAGCCTTGAGAACGAATAATCTCAAGTTTAAGGGCAATATCACGGCTTAGCAGGCCCTGAGTAGTATGCACAGTCAATTGTATGGTCATTGACCATGCCCGTGGCCTGCATAAACGCGTAACAAATGGTGCTGCCTACAAACTTAAATCCTTTCTTTTTAAGCGATTTACTCATCGCATCTGACTGGGCTGTTGTCGCAGGAACATCAGCAAGTGTTTTACGCGCATTAACTATTGGCGCGCCATCAACAAACGACCATAGATACTCAGAAAAATTCGGGCTGTCCTTATCAGCCTGCATATCAAGATAAAGCTGAGCGTTGACGATGAACGCATTGACTTTAAGCTTATTGCGAATAATGCCTGGATCTGCCAAGAGCTCTTCGCGCTTTGCTTGATCGTACTTGGCAATTTTCTTTGGATCGAAACCATCAAATGCCTTACGGTAATGGGCTCGTTTCTTTAATACTGTGATCCAACTCAAACCCGCTTGTGCGCCTTCAAGGTTAAGCATTTCAAATAGCTCGCGGTCATCATAAACCGGCACGCCCCACTCTTGGTCATGATACTGCTGGTACAATTCGTCGTTAGAGCACCATTGACAACGGATAATATCACTCATTACTTTTCTTCACCTCTGAGCGCCGAAACCTTATCGTGCATAGTTAATCGGGTAGCCTCTTCAGGTGTTAACGGATCGCCCGCGACCACCGTCAGCTTTTTCATAAAACTGATTGGAAAGCCTTTAAGCGCGCGCCCTTTTTTTCGGCTGGCCCAGGTACCCCAAAGGCCTCTTAGTGCCAGAGGTACAACAGGCACAGGAGTTCGCTTAACGATCTCATCAATGCCAGGTTGGAACTTACTTATCTCACCATCGCGAGTGATGGCCCCCTCAGGGAAAACCACGACTAAGCGCCCCGCCTCGAGTTCTTCGGCGATCGTATCAAAAGCTTGAGACACTAATTCAGGGCGTTCACGTCGATTGCTAATCGGGATCGATTTAAGCCATCTAAATAGGTTGCCAACAACTGGCAGTTCATAAAAACCATACCACATCACAAAACGTGCGGGCCTTGGCAGAATGCCTAGTAGAATCGGCGGGTCGAAGAAGCTCACATGATTACACACCAGTAGCGCGGGTCCGGTTTCAGGTATTTTGTCTAAGTCTTCTTTTCTAATTCGGTAGACGCAGTGCGCTAACAACCAACTTAATAAGCGTAAAAAATATTCAGGAATTTTCGACAATATATAAAGTGCGGCAAGTAAGTTAAGTATCGCTAGGATTTTAAAAATCTCCATAACACTAAAACCTAGTTTATCGAGCACAATTCCCAAGATGCCTGCGAAAACCATAAATAGAGAATTAATAATATTGTTAACCGCGATAATTCTCGAACGCTTAGATTCATTGCTATTGGTCTGCATGTAAGTGTAAAGCGGCACAATAAAAAGACCGGCAAAAAAAGTGATCATAAATAAGCTAACCAAAGCCCCCATCACTCCCGGCGTCGCCAAGACTTGGGCGACATCTCTAATTTCGTCACTAGGCGGAATAACTGCTGAGCCTAAATTCCATGTAAACAAACTTATGCCTAAGGCGCCAATCGGCACTAAACCCAGTTCGACTCGACCTGACGAGAGCTTTGAACACGCGAGCGACCCAAGAGCAATACCAACAGTAAAAGTGGTTAGCAGAAGGATCGCAGCCTTTGGTGACCCATTGAGCACTTTAACTGCAAAATCAGGGAACAAGGTCAGCACCAAGGCACCAATAAACCAAAACCACGAATTGGCAAGAATTGATTGGAACACGCCATGATCTTCGCGAGCCATCCTAACAATTTCAGCTGTCTTGGTGAAAATATTGAAGGACATTTGCAAATCAGGCGAAGCTGCGGGAGCGTCGGGAATCATTCTCGCAGTAAACCAACCCAATACCGCGAAACCAACCAATGCGGCCATCAAGTAAGGTAAATACGATTGTTCCTCACTCAGCGCAACACCAAGAACTTGGCCCAATAGAATCGCGATAAACGTCCCAGCCTCAACATAGCCATTCGCACTGAGGATCTCATTAGACTTAACGTGTTGCGGCAATATGCTGTATTTAATCGGGCCAAAAAAAGCCGATTGCGATCCTAATGCAAACAATATGGCGAGCATGCCTGGCACATTTTGAAAGTACAGAGCAACGCAGCCGCATAGCATGATAACTATTTCGGCCAATTTAATTTGTTGAATCAACCACGCTTTTTCATACTTATCTGCGAGCTGGCCAGTAATAGCACCGAACAAGAAAAACGGTAATATAAACGCCACTAAGGCTAAATTTAAATAAACAACACGATGCTCGGCAGCAAGAAAATAGGTAATTAAAATCGCGAAAGCATATCGATAAACATTGTCGTTAAACGCACCCAAAAACTGCGTGCAAAAGTACGGCAAAAAACGCCGCTGTGTCATTAAATGCTTTGCCATGGTGTGCGAAAAAGTGGGATTGCTTTGTTATAATTATCCTGTATACCAAAAAGAGTACCACAACCAACCCCAAACATTGCCATGCCAGCCTCAGAACGCGACTTTATAATTATTGGCCAAGGCCTGGCAGGCTCGATACTCGCTATCGAACTAATCAAACGGGGGCTGTCAGTAATGGTGATAGATAATGCCCATAAAGGCAGCTCAAGCAAGGTAGCCGCGGGGATTATCAACCCAATTACAGGTCATAGACTCAATTTAACTGAGGGTTTCGTCGATTATTTCCAATCTGCGAAACAGTTTTATTTATATGCTGAACGTATTTTAGATGAATCTTTCATTTCAGAAATTGAGCAGTCCCGACTGATAAAGAACCAAGGACAAGCCAACTACTTTGATGAACGTTTAAACGAACTCAACTACCAGAGCTTTTTAGAGGTCAGCGGAGAGAACTCCTCGTTTAAACAAAATGAGTTTGGCTGCGCGACGATCAAAAAAACGTCGTTAGTTGATAGCAAATCTTTATTAAGCCTAAGCCGTAAATGGCTACAAAACCAAGATGCTTATTTGCAGGCAAAGATTGAGTATTCAGAAATAAATTTCGGCGAAAACGAGATCGAATATAGAGGTGCTAAAGCAGCCAAACTAATTTTCTGCGAAGGATACCAGGCAACAAATAATCCGTGGCTAAAAAGTTTACCGTTCAAACTGGCGAAAGGTGAAGTGCTAACCGTAGAAGCGAAAAACGCGCCTGAATCAATGCTCAGCTGGGGCAACTGGCTAGTGCCGGGTAAAAACAAATCTTATAAGCTCGGCTCGAGCTACGATTGGAACGATACGAGCCTTAACCCTTCTGACACAGTGAAACAAAAACTGCTTGGTAGTCTAGAATTACACACATATATTCAAGCGGCCATAATCATCAAACACGAAGTCGGAGTGCGGCCTACCACCACCGATCGAAACGCATTTTTAGGCCGTATTAGTGGGCTAAAAAATGCATACTGCTTTAACGGTTTTGGCAGCAAAGGCTGTTTAACTATTCCTTATCACGCAGAGCTACTCTGCGAACATATGCTCAATGATAGGCCTTTGCCGGAGAAACTCACTAAATGGCTTTAACAGATGAAGCTCATCGATTAATCGATGAGCACTTTCGAGATAAGGAAAAGCGCATTGCCATCGATGCAACCTGTGGCAATGGTAACGATACTTCGTTTTTGGCGAGTTTGGGTTTCACTAAGGTGCTCGGTTTCGACATTCAAGAGCGTGCGATCGAATCCAGCAAAAAGCGTCTAGAGACTTTGAACATTGATAATGTAAGCCTTATCCTCGATGGGCACGAAAATCTAGCCGAGCACATTAAAGAGCCCGTATGTTGTGTCATGTTCAATTTCGGATACCTTCCAAGCGCCAACAAGAACATTACCACCGAAAGCGCCAGCAGCCTCGTGGCAATTCAATCGGCATGCACTCTATTGAGCCGGCAAGGCATTATCTCCCTAATGTGCTACCCCGGCACTGAAGTAGGAGAAATAGAACATAAAGCAATACTCAACCATATCAATTCAATCGAGCATGATTGGAAGGTTGAAACCCACCTTGCGGCATCACCTAAGCCTAGCGCGCCAATTTTATACTTATTGAAAAGACTGACTTAGGCTGGGTCAAAAATTGAATTAACCACCATGATCGCGACTACAATAACAACCGACAGAACCAAGAGCTCCAAATAGCTAGAAAATTGCGCAGGAATAGTCCTTTTGTTTACAAGATTGCGTAACAGCTAGGGTTAACTAGAAATTTCCTAAGAAAATATTAAAAAGTGTTACTTATCCCTGTAAAAAATCATTAATGGACCTTTATAGTGTATAAAAACTGCTATCAAGTAGAGTCCTATTAATCATTTCATCACGGAGACCACATGGAGACTATTGAACACTACCTACCCATTCTTAAGGATAACGTCCTACTTTACGGAGTAAACTTCGCTAAAGCACTCGCCATTTTTATCATTGGCCGCTTCATCGTCAGACTGGTCGCAAAAGCGGTTGGTAAAGGTATGGAGCGCTCAGG
>CAKZRZ010000162.1 GCA_937918955.1 uncultured Arenicella sp. | reverse complement strand
GGCAAGTTCGTAGGCCCACAAATCGTAGCGCTCGAAATCAGTGTCTTTCCCTTTGATGTAGGTGACATATTTTCCGTCAGGAGAGAGCTTTAGCTTTTGTGGTGCGCTGCCGTCCAAAGAGGGTGATTGAAATATACGTTCAATAGAAATGGTTTCAGCAGACACACTTTGTACTGCGAGAAGAACGAGGCTGAAAAGTAGGTTTATTTTCATAATGTAAGATGACCTTGAATAAGCGACAGTTAAGGCGTAGCTCGGACCGGTATTCGTCTCTGGGTAAATACTAGTGAGCTAAGGGGAAAGCTAAAGGATCATTCGAGTATTGAGAAATCATAGGCTTATGTCAATTGGAACTAGGTGCGCCAAATGCATACGAATTTAATTTTCTATTGAAGATGTTTACACTAATAATTAGCTACTTCAGGCCATTGATAAACGTCGTACAGTGATTTCTTCTTGGCGGGAAATAGTCTAACAGTTAACCATTGAAGTGAAGAGATCAAAGAATAGGGCCTCCGATGATCTAGTGTTATTGATTAGGTGCGTGTTTTGAGCACCTAACTAGATTAGCGCTTGTTCATACTTAGCAATCAGAAAAGTCTCTTGGCCGACTATTTCACGGAACGAATTGCGCAGTAGTATAGTCGTATTTCTCTGATTCTCTTTTTCAAGTGATTCACGATATCGAAGAATTTCGATAATACTGTTCAGGGTTGACTCAACACCTTGTGCCTGAAGCTTACCTATAGCTTAGAGAGAGTAAGCATAGTATTTAAGTCGATTTTTGACGCGATACCTGAATACCTTAAAGTTTGCCATGAAGCGTTATCAATCAAACTCTGAACCACACTCCTAGGCGTGAATGTACTTGATAGCTCACTGTTTTTCGGCGACTACTGCAGTATTCGAGTCATTATTAATAAGCGCTTCGTTTAGACTGTTTGAGGCTTTTTGATGGTACGGCAACTAGTCATTAATCGTCTCGAAATTAGATTCGAGTTCAACCTGAACCATTTCCATAGCTAAGTATTTCTGCTTATTTTCTTTAAGTTCACCGCGATATTCATTTAGAAATAAAGCCAGTAAAGACAATTAGGGGCGATTCGAAAATTAGTTTGAAAAAATTCTCTTTTGCTAAAAAGATGTTGCTCTCATTGTCTCTCCAAAGAAGCTCTTGGCGTTTTAAAAATTTGAATAGTTTGGCTTAGCTTGTGTTCGATAGCGTAGGGGGGCGTGTTTAATAAAATTTTAGGCTATTGATAACAGATTTTCATTTATGGCCTTGCAATCAGGTCTTCGAACCATTGAGAATACGATGCTCAGATCCGTTACGCTTGATTTATTCTCAAGTATCAATATATCTAACGACGTAGCTTTGCCAGCAATGACTGTTGCTTACCTTGCCAGTTTTCAAATTCGTCTGAATCTTGCCAGAGCTCTTTTAGTTCGGACTCATTCAATATTCGTTCGACTACTTCAATTGCTTTGATCGAATGGCTCTTGTTAATTTGCGGTTTTTTCGCAAAGATAAACCCAGTCTTAGTGTTTAACCAAGTCTGTACATTTTCAGGGGCAACTGAATAGTCGGACGATATCGCAGCGGCAATTACCTCACTCGCTGCCAGCGCTTCGGAGCATTCCTCAATTTGCAAGTAACCGGTGAACTTATGAATGCGTTCTATCGGCGCCATTAGAGCTTTCACACCTTTGGAATTTTCTAAAGTAGCGACCCAATCAGCGGCTATGTCGTTGGAAAAATTGTCTGTGCACCAAGCGCCCATGTTTACATCCTCATATTTGATTACTAAAGTACTTTAGCAAATTCTCATTTGTAATGAATACAAAATCTAGAAAATGATGCAATGCCGCCATTTGCTATTTAGTCGAATCTTTATCGGTCGCTAGTCTTTGGATTCGCAAAATGGTGTCTGGTAGATACTCCATGAATGAACTACAAGGAAAATAGAAAGCTATTAAGACTTTAGCTATTATCTCTCAATGCGACCCAATCGCGGCCATCTAGCTGAGATCGGAGCGCTGATCTAAAAAAGCGTTGGTCTTAACAAAGTGGGCGATGCAATTTCTATACCAATTCTGATTTTAATGGGCGGCATTACAAAATTTAGCATCGAAACTATGGCAACAAGTTCAGACCGAGTGACTAAGGTTTGAGTTCCAGTGCTCTTAGAAGGTAATGTCGAAACAGTCTTGCCCTAAGGCGTGTATAGTTAACGTAGATTTTTTGAGGAGCAGTTTTCATGGCGATACCAATACCCAATCGCGCTAGTGGCTTTACCGTTGGGCACTTTGAAGCAGACGTTAAAATTGATGTATTCATTGATTTACAGTGCCCACATTCCCGACAATTATGGCCAAACCTAATGGCTGTGCGTGAACAATATAAAGACGCACGTTTAAATATTACGGTACATATCATAACTCTGAGCAACCATAGGCAAGCTTGGGACGTAAGTCTTGGCCTATTCGCTTTGGCACAGAATAATGCTCTCACTGCATTCGACTTTATTGGGTTCTTATTTAGCAAGCAAGAGTTATTCTATAACCAGCCGTTCCTAAAAAAGACCCACGCGGATCTACAAAATCTTGTCACTGATTTCGCGGTTGAATTTGCTGATGTGAATCGAGAAGAGCATAGGCTGAAAACGCAAGAACATGATGTATATATTGCAGCGAGGACTCCAATACGGTTTGCTGCTACACGCGCGGTTTGGGCAACACCGACACTGTTCATAAACAACGCAGATGACGTTCCTCTAGATCACCGATCTACCCTACGCGACTGGCGGACAGTTTTAGATCCTTTGCTCAATTAATGAATGTAAATGATTGATTGAGAGTTTTTATGCAACCAGATTTCAACATTTAAAATAGTAGGATAAGGGACGCACCTTGGTTTCACGAATAAGATATAAACTACGGAGTTAGCTATGCTGTATCACACGATGATCGGATCAAATAACATTCAAGAGGCAAAGCGTTTTTACGATGCCGTACTGGCCGTTGTGGGCGCAAAACCAGCATTCGAAAATGTTAATGCTACCGGTCAAACGCGTCTATTTTATATCCATGAGGGTTCGGTATTTGGCGTTACCAAACCAATTAATGGCGAGCCTGCAACGGCTGCTAATGGCTCAACTATTGGCTTTGCTTGCGACTCGCCAGAACAAGTTAAAGAGTTTCATGCCGTTGCCATGGCTCACGGGGCAACCACCATTGAAGATGGACCAGGGCCTCGTATAAGTGATATGGGCGAAATGCACCTATGCTACTTTTTAGATCCAGACGGAAACAAAATTTGCGGTATTCATCGAGCCAGTTAGCTTAGAAAGCTAGGCTCTGTCAGTTTGCTTGTCCGAAAACAAGAGGTTAAACAAGAGGTTTAAGTGGCTTGCTGAATAGGAAACTGTAAGTGCACGAATCGGGTCGCTTCCCATCTTCGGCTAGGACTAAGGGCTCTTCGTCCACCCTTAAAAGGCCGCCTTGGAAATGAGAAAAACCTCATTAAACTTGGTCTTCGTACTTTCGATATTCGCCACGATCGTGGATAGTCTGTTTTAGTGAAATGTAAGCGCTCATGGTTCTATTTGATTAACTCTAACTATTTTAATCAATGTAAAACTAATATTGATGCGCTAGTATGGCTTTAGACAGATGCCGGTTTTGTAACTGAGCTTTATCTTTTAACCTTTCAATCTTTATAAAAAAGTATGACAAAAAACAAACTACTGTTGGGTTTATTTACGATATTATTTTACACTCCATCTGCCTTGGGGAAAGACTTCGACGAGCCACAACAGGCAATTGATGCATATGTCACTGCTGTTTCAAGCGGTTCAGGAGAGCATGTTGAAATGGCGTACTCAGCCGATGCAACTATAAAGTTTTATGGCCGTGATGAGCTTTATCGGGAATACACCCGAGAGAGCTTTGCAACAGCGGTCAATACAGGCAA
>CAKZRZ010000161.1 GCA_937918955.1 uncultured Arenicella sp. | reverse complement strand
TCAACAAGACGCTGATCAAGATCAAGATCGGCAACGCCATTGACGACACCTGCGCTGTTTGGATTTGCTAGAGAATTAGGATCACGACCATTTGGTAGCAAAGACAAGTCAGCACAACAATCATCTTCGGCGCTATAGTCTTCAGCGATAACCAAAACATCTACGTTTTCGTTGACGTCCCACTCAAGCATTCCGCGAACTCCTTGGCGGTCATAACCTTGAATAGTATCTCCGTTAAACGTGTTAGTGATATATCCGTCGAAGTCACCAATAAAGCCGGTCAAGCTAGCACGAACATTCTCACTCAAAGAACCTGATACGCGACCTTTAAGGCGATATTCGTCGTCTTCAAATATAGAAAGATCGACCGAGCCGCTTAACTCTTCGGTTGGGCGTTTAGTGGTTAAGTTAACAACCCCAGCAGACGCGTTCTTTCCAAACAGAGTTCCCTGCGGGCCGCGCAATACTTCTAATCGCTCTAAATCATAAAGATCGGTAAACGCTTGACCCGAACGGCCGAGTACCACGCCATCTACCACCGTCGACACACTTGGTTCGGCAGCAGTACTAAATGAAATTGTGCCAATACCGCGTATTACAACGGCAGAGTTTCGGTTGGTGTTACCTTTACGGAATGACACCGATGGAATCAGCTGTTGTAGGCTCTCAAAGCCGACTGCATGCGCCGATTCAATTTTATCAGCACCAAGAACGCTCACGGCAATCGGTACATCTTGCACGCTCTGTTCGCGCTTCTGGGCGGTGACTATAATTTCTTCTAAGAAAAAGCCATCTTGATTTTCTTGTAAAGCGTCATTTTGCTGCGCATGAACCGGCGCGGCTAAACCCGCTAAAAGTAGCGAATTGATCGCAAGTGCTACCCGGCGCATTGGAATGCTATTTTTCATAACCTTTCTCTCTCCATTATTGTTTATTCGTTTGCGATAGATAGTCGAAAATCACAGTGATAAAACGCGAAGAAATAGTACAGCCATCGCTACCTATCTCCTCCGAGTGTAACGATAGTTGACAGTTGTATCAATAGGTATCTTATATAAGATACATGTTTTGAAGCTAAATTGCCTGATTAAGTTTACGATCGTACACCTTAAGTGACCAAAAACAGATCATAAAATTAACAACCACTACCGCGATAGTCGATACCCAAAAGTAAGACGACAAGCCATCAACCAAGCCAATTGGTGAAAACAGCAAATAGAGGCAAATGATACCCGCAAACATGCTTGAGCTTGCAGCCCAACCGTAACGCCAAGGGGTCAAGTCGACTTTTGGTTGATGTTTGAAATGGGTACCACCTTGCTTTGGTTGGAGCATTCCAAAAATCAACATAATGCTAACTTCGACAAAAAACAAAACCGCATACAAGTGAATAAAGTGTAGATCTACATCAAACACAAATTTGATCAACCCATACGCCACCACGTGAAAAATGATGGCTACTTTAGCCCCCATTGCAGGTACATGCGTTGTGAAAAGACCAACTAAGACAATTGCGATCACTGGGATATTGTAGAACCCGGTAAACACGCGAATAATTTGCCATAGGCCTTCTTCAGCATACTGAAGGAGTGGCGCGGCAATAAACGAAAATATGGCGATCACCACACTTGCGATCTTAGCAATTTTAATTAGCTGAGCATCGCTCATTTTTGATTTAACTAAGGGTTGATACACATCCAATACAAAGAGCGTCGCGGCACTATTAAGCAGTGAATTGAAAGAACTAAATACCGCCCCCAATAGCACCGCTAGGAAAAAACCAGACAAGTACACTGGCAGAACATCTTTAACCAACTGCGGATAGGCCAAGTCCATTTTGGTAACCGTTTCACCAACTGGGCCATATAGGTGAAACGCAATTAGCCCAGGAACCATCATCATGAACGGAACCAAAAGTTTAAAATAACCAGACAGTAAAACGCCCTTTTGCCCCTCTGCCAAACTCGCCGCACCGAGCGTTCTTTGAATTACGTATTGATTAGTTCCCCAGTAAAACAGATTCGCCAAAATCATCCCGGTGAAGATGGTTCCAAATGGTACCGGGTCGCTTGCGCTGCCGACAGCATTTAGCTTTTCGGTATTCGTTGTCGCAATAGTGGTTAGACCTGCCATAAAACTGCCATCACCTAGCATTATCAAACCTAAGGTCGGTACAAGTATGCCAATGATGAGCAGACCAATACCATTGATAGTGTCAGAAACCACAACCGCCTTGAGGCCACCAAATACGGCGTATAGAGCCCCAACTGAGCCAACAACAATTACGGTGAGAAACATAGAAGCTTCGTCACCAAGCCCGGTAAGCAGTTGAACATCAAATAGCTTTATGACCGCGAGCGAGCCTGAATAAAGGACAGAGGGTATTGTTACCAAACCATAGCCCAGCATAAACAATACCACCGTTAAGCGACGCACATCGTCATCGTATCGGTCTTTTAAGAAGCCGGGCAAGGTGGTAAACGCGCCAGCGAGGTAGCGAGGTAAAAACACCATCGCCATGATTATAGTGGCAAACCCTGCTGTCACTTCCCACGCCATGGCGCTCATATTATGCTGATAGGCAGAGCCATTTAAACCCGTTAGCTGTTCAGCAGAAAGATTGGTAAGTAACATTGAACCGGCAATAAAAATACCGGTTAGCCCACGGCCGGCTAAAAAGTAGCCATCCTTATCGTCGACGCTATCCTTTGTCTTTAAATACGATATGAGGCCAACTAAGGCCATGAAGAACACACACGACCCGAGCGTAAACAGTAGTTGCGACGATTGCATAATCACTCCTTTTTAAGTGACACAAATAATCTTAAATCAGCGTCACTGGTTTGAGCACTCTGAGGCTAGAATTACCAAAGTCAAAAGCCAGAGCACCATTCTTATTCGGCCGATTTACGGCTCTTTATTTATTGCGGTAGCTAAACCCACCGATTGTTTTATTTTGAGGGCCAATATTCGCTGATTTCAAACATGCCTTTTTCATCTAGAGGTATCTCGATGGTATTCAACACAGCTTGGTTCAATGGCACCGACCCCCCTTTACGAACAAAAACAGCGATTTCATCGAGCCGCAAATTTTGTTGGTATACATGACCACCGACTAGAGCGTTAGATTCAGGATTTGCACCTAAGTCGAAGCGCTGCCACTCGCCATAAGGAAGATAAAATTCAATATCGCCAGTTGGGTCAAAACAAGGCACTACGAGCAAATCATCACCAAACATAAATTGGTTCTCAAACGACCAAGATTGCTTCTCATTCGGGAATGCCAACACCATTGAACGTTGCACCGGAACACTTGTTTCAACCGCTTGACGCATAGCATTCTGTAAATAAGCCTGCAGTCGGTAACGCAAATCTAGGGCGGACATCACCGCTTGATTTGCTTCATCTGAATACGACCATGGTTCGCGCGGGCCGATACCGTGCAAACGGTAATGTGCTGAAAAAACAGCGGCTTGTGCCCAACGGACATAGAGCGCATCGTCGCGCGTATCTTTGTAGAAACCGCCAACATCAGTGGCATAAAACGGACCACCCGAAAGCCCCCAAGAGAGGCCGCCTCGAATGTTGCCGATCATACCTTCCCAATCTGCTTGCGGGTCACCGCCCCATTGACTATTGTAGCGCTGACAGCCTGTCCAAGCGACTCGGCTAAATAGGAATGGGCCATTCTTTGAATATTTTTCAGCGGCTTCGTAAACACAACGGTTGTAGAGAAAGCCATAAACATTGTGCAGCTGGTCTCCAGTCTCACCATTATGAGCGAGCATGTTATTGTCTTCGAGCTGCTCACCAAAATCAGACTTAATCATGTCGACGCCGATCTCAAACAAGTCTTTATGCGCGTCTTTCCAGTACTCGTAGGCATCGGGGTGGGTAAAGTCAACGATTCCAGATTTAGGAAGTGGCGATAACACCTTATCAAAGGCTTGCTGGTCCCAATCGTACTGGTACGTTTTTCCCGTACGCTTATCTTTTAGAAACCAGCCATTGTCATCAAATAAGGTATAAAGCTCATGATTAACTGACACTAAAGGATATTCCCAAACGCACACCCTAAAGTTCAGTTCATGAAGCTCATCGAGCACCGCTTTGGGGTCGGGCCAACGCGACTTATCCCATTCAAAGGCGAAACGCGTATCGGTATCTTGCCATGCACGCCCATCGATTGTGATGATGTCACAAGGCATATTGCGTTCACGAACTTCATGAGCAACCGATAACAGTTCAGCGGGGTCTTGATAATAAGCTTTGGATAGAATCACGCCTCCGCTCCAATTCGGGGGCATCGGAGCGCTACCTGTTAGGCTTGTATAGGATTGAATCAAAGACAAGCCTTTGTTGTCACTATCTCCTTCTGGGCAGACCAGAATAAAAAGATCTAGGTGCTGATCTTCGACAACCGTCACATACGAGCGCTGCGACCAACTAGGGTGCCCCACAGAGTGAGTAACAATACTCGGCGTATGATTAAAAATACCCCAACCTTCAGGACTCCAAATAAAGGGGGTGTTTTTGTAAGATATTTCTGCGTTAACACCGAGCGCATCAGAATTGTAGGAACGAATTAATTGCCCACGCTTATTCAAACCTCCCCACTTCTCACCCAAGCCATAGATCGCCTCAGACGATTTTAAATCGGTACTGAATACCCATGCGTCATCGAGCTTGGCCATGGGCGGCACACGATGGCGTCGAACGAAATGCCCGTCGGTTGGCGACTGGCTTAGAAGCTCACCGTCTACAGACCTCAATTCATAGGTAAAGGGTTTAAAACCAATTGTTAAACGCAATACTTGATCGCTAACGACACACTGATTACCGTTGGACTCAAGCTGCAGCGAGTTAGCTCGCGGATGATTACACAAAATATCATAGTCAAAATCTCGCTCCGACTGGCTGCGAATTCGAACCCCAATTTCGCTGAGCTCAAGCCTCAGACCGCCAGCTGTTGTATCTAACAATAGCTCGGTAGAGCTGGCTAGGCGCGCATCGGTAATTTCGAGCGCATCAATGTTATTCCAATCGGGGCTTGTCCAATTTGGAATGAGAGGACTTTGAAAATCGTTAGCAAGTTGAGACACAGGTTAATCCTATTTTTATTATGTGTATCAAACGGTCACGACCTACTTTAGCGACACCGAGTAAACAAAATTATCGGTACTGCAATAAGCTTGGCTCCACTCGGCCACGCGTCCGTCGATATTGATACTGGCCCGCTCAGTCATAAGCACCGGAGCATTAGCCGTTAGATTTAAGTGATCAGCGATGTCCGCAGGTAAACTCACTGCCTGAAGTTCATCACGAACTTCTACAATGCTGATGTTGTATTTTTCTTGATACAATGTGTACAAGGAATTCGGTAATTCTCGCTCTTTATCTATATCTTGAAAAATAGCAAGAGGCTGTAGCACTCGCTCAAATATGGCCGGTTTACCATTTATCGAACGAATACGTGTGACTTCTACAACACCAAGTTCAGCATTTTTATGCCTTGTATTAAGCTCAAGTTTTTCGATCTCGCGCGCAGTAGCTTCTCGACGCTCTAAGGCGATCACCTCTGTGCTGGGTATCAAATCATCGCCACCCGCTTCTCTATAACGGAAGAAACGAAACATCGAACTCTCTTGAGTATGCTCCGACACATAAGTGCCCTTGCCTTGACGTCTAACTAAAATATTCTCAGCAACAAGCTGATTTAAGGCTTTTCTAACCGTGCCTTGACTAACACCCATTTCTTCGGCCAATGCAAACTCACTCGGCAACGCGGCCGCTGGCTTCCAGTAACCAGCCGACAACCGTTCAATTAGGGTGTCATAAACTTGCTTGTATAATGGTTGAAAGTTAGTGCTTAAACTCATTTTTCAGGTCCTATCTGCATTTTTCGCTGACATTTATTAAATTCATTTTCGAATTCAAGCCATGCTTATTGTTAGAATCACCCTCTTATTATAGATGCGTTCTAAAAACCGTGCAGATAACTATTGCAATTTTAGGTCTTATATAAGATATAATAGTTTCAGGAAGTTTAAACCAAGCGCGGCATTTATCCCAGCATTTAGTTTAAATAAAACAAAAGCACAATCAATCGCTCAGCCTTAACGCTTAAAAGTAAGGCGTTCTAAGAGCAGAGCGATCAAAATAGGTACTAACTAGCATGAGCAAGTTCACATCAATTCCATCAGTCGGCTTTGGCTTATGGAAAATAGCCCCAGAAGATTGCGCGGAGCGCGTGTATCAGGCAATCGAACTAGGCTATCGGCATTTTGACAGCGCCAGTGACTATGGAAACGAAGCCGAAGTTGGCCAAGGTTTTCAAAAGGCTTTTAAAGACGGTCTATGTGCTCGTGAAGATTTATGGATTACATCAAAACTCTGGAATACCTATCACGCACCTGAACATGTTCAGCCCGCACTCGAGAAAACCTTATCGGATTTACAACTAGACTATCTGGACCTGTATTTAATTCACTTCCCGATCGCGCAGAAGTACGTGCCAATCGAAGAACGTTACCCTGCTGGTTGGTTCGCCGACCCTGACGCTGAGAATCCAGGCATGGAGCTCGCTAAAGTTCCGTTAATCGATACTTGGAAAGCGATGGAAGCGCTTGTAGACAACGGGCAAGTGCATCGCATTGGTGTTTGCAACTACAACACCGGGCTCATGCATGATTTGTTGAGCTATGCGCGAATCAAACCAGCAATGCTACAAATTGAGTCGCATCCTTACCTAACTCAAGAGGCACTGTTGCGATTATGCGATATGAATGACATACCCGTTACCGCCTTCTCTCCACTTGGTGCGCTCTCATACCTTGAATTGGAAATGGCCGAACAACAAGAATCCGTGCTCGAGCAAGCTGTTGTTTTGTCAGCTGCTAAGCGCCTAGGTAAGACACCAGCTCAAATCGTATTGCGATGGGGCGTGCAACGTGGCACTGCAGTTATACCAAAAACCACAAAAGCACATCGCATGGTTGAGAACGCCGCTGTATTAGACTTTGAATTGAGCTCGCAAGAGATGGCCGAAATCAGCGGTCTAAATAGCAACCGTCGCTTCAACGATCCAGGCGTATTCTGTGAAGCGGCCTTTAATACATTCCACCCAATTTATAACTAGTTCAGGAGCTATACGATGATGGTTAACTTTCAAAAAACCGACGGTCAATACAACTTTGACGACAGCGTGTTTCCGAGTGTAGTGCTGAACGAGGGACAATTTGATTCGGTCGAGGCTACCAATCAATGGATTCAGTCAAACATGGCTGAAATAAAGGCAGAGTTAAGCAACTCAGGAGCCGTTCTGTTCAGAGGCTTCCCGATTGACAGCGCCGAAACCTTTGATGCATTTTCCGCCGCTTTTGGATACTCAAGTTTTACTTATCAAGAATCACTTTCGAACGCGGTGCGTATCAACTTTACTGAACGTGTTTTCACTGCTAATGAGGCACCAAAAGAGGTCGAAATTTTTCTTCATCATGAAATGGCACAAACTCCCATTTCACCTGAAAAACTATTTTTCTTTTGCAAAAGCGCGGCGGATCAAGGCGGTGCTACGCCAATTTGCCGCTCCGATCAACTTTTCAACGCACTCAAAGCTGAATCGCCTGAATTGGCAAAACAATTTGAAGACAAAGGCTTACGTTACACAACACACATGCCTTCACAAAACGACGCATTGTCGGGTCAAGGACGCAGCTGGGCAAGTACTCTAAGCGTAGAAAGTAAAGAACAAGCCGAGACAAAGTTAGCCGAGCTTGGTTACGATTGGCAATGGCAAGAAGATGGCAGCTTGAAGGCGATCACTCCAGTTTTACCCGCTGTACTAACGCTAGAAACCGGCAAAAAGGTGTTTTATAACCAACTGGTCGCCGCTTACATGGGTTGGGCTGGCGTACGTGATGATCCATCACGAGCACTGGCCTTCGGCGATGGGTCTGCAATCCCTAAAGAAGCGCTTGAGCGCATTGCCGAACTATCGGAAAACTATACCTTCGATCTGCAATGGCAAGATGGTGATGTTGCCCTTCTTGATAACAAAATTACCATGCACGGTCGACGCCCCTACTCAGGCGAACGCAAACGCCAAGTATTAGTAGCACTGGCAGCTTAACCCAGAGCCTAAAGGGTCAAACTTATCTCAGCTGGGATTGCTAAGCCGAATTAGCAATCCCAGTGATTTAGATTTAAGCATCGACCTCTTCAGATCGACGTAAACTCGCCACGTAAAAGCCATCGGTACCAGTCATCGCAGGAAATGTGCGAATCTCATGACCACTATTTTGAAAACGCTCGGGGTATTTCGCCAAGATATCGGGCACGTCAAAGGTATCAATTGAAAACTCAGGGTTTGTCTCCAGAAAACGTTCGATTTGCTGCTCGTTTTCTTCGTTGAGCATCGAACATGTCGCATACAATAGTCGACCGCCCGGCTTTACTAAACGTTTTGCGCTTTGCAATATTGATTGCTGAAGCGCCACCAAATCATCAAGATTCTGCTGAGTTAAATTCCAACGACTATCCGGGCTTCGGCGCCATGTGCCTGTGCCAGTACAAGGCGCATCGAGCAACACCACATCAGCGTAGCCAGCGTGTTTTTTAACCCATTTATCATGCTCAGAGCTTAAAACATGAGTTCGCACATTGTGTACACCTGCGCGTTTAGTACGCTTGCCCAATTGCTCTAGCCGACGCGTATGAACATCACAGGCATAGATAGTGCCTTTATTCTCCATCATTGCTGCCATTGCCAGGGTTTTACCGCCCGCTCCAGCACAAAAATCAACAACCTTCTGCCCGGCTTTAACACCAGTCAACAAGGCCAGTAATTGCGAGCCTTCATCTTGCACCTCAAACCAGCCTTGTTTAAACGAAGGTAAGCCAAACAATGCGACCCGTTTTTCAAAGCGAATAGCCCAAGGCGATAAATCAGTTTTATGCGCCACATAGCCCACATCAGCCAGCGCTTGGTCAACTGGAGGAACCGAACTTTTAAGTGTGTTAACACGGATGTCAGTGGTCGCGCTTTTATTGGTGGCAATCATTTCCTGCTCAAAGCGCTCACCTAACGCAGCTTCGAGCTTTGGCGCAATCCACTCAGGTACATTTAACTGCACGTGTAAGGGAGCAGAATCGATTACGTTTAAATCCAGCTCGGCAAAACGCTCTAATTGGCCTGGGCGCAAACGCTTGGGGCTGTACTTGTCTCCATCGAAGGTATTATACAAATCGCCATCTTCAAACTTTAGTAACAAGGCAACTAACATACGGCTGTGTACGCCCAAATCCTTACTATTAAGAATGTATTCGAAACGCATTTTATTGCGCAAAATGGTATACAAATTCTCGGAGATAGCCGCCTTATCTTTGGAGCCAATGTAGCGTCGTTGCTTGAAATACGACGACATTATTCGATCGGCAGGATATCGAGTTTCTTCGATCTGGTCGAGCAAGTCGATGGTTGCTTGTAATTGCGCGGCGTGTCTCATGCCCGTTCTCCCAAAAGAGGTCTATTTCTGCGCGCGACTATACCACTTATGCGGCGAACAATGCTTCAAACAAACGCCTAATCTCGATTAATAGAGCACACTGGCACAGCTTGCTTAACAATCAATACTGACTTGGCAACAAGGCTTAATTTAAAACGTCACCATTCAAGGTTAGATCCATCCCAATTGAAAAACGAACCTGTCTGACTGGCCGTCAATGCCTTGCTTAATGTCCAAATTCGCTCAGCCGACTGAGCTGCTGTGTAGTACTTGTCTTCTGAGACACCAGCAGCAAACGGTTTTGACAATGGCCCCTGCGTTGTCCCAGGGTGAACCACCGCCAAACAAGCTTTTTTATTAGATCTCGCTACCTCAATTGACGCCGTTTTAATCATCATATTTAGAGCCGCCTTAGAACTACGATAACCATACCAACCGCCAAGTTGATTTTCACCGATACTGCCAACCATGGCACTTAATGCAATAAACTGCGATGAAGTTTGCTTGTCTAGCAAGCCTGCGAAGTGCTTAATACAAAGCGCAGGTAAAATTGTGTTGATATGAAAGTACGCACTCAAGACCTCTTGAGACAAATGCGCCAAACGCTTTTCAGGAGAAACAACCTGATTATGCAAGGTTCCGATGCAGCAAATTATTTGGCTAAACGTACCCGCCTGCATCAGAGTCTTCGCGCACTGCGCCAAACTTTCTTCCGAATAGTCTGTGTCATCACGAGATAACTTATATAATTTAATCGATTGATCAGACGAAATTAGATCGGCCAAAGCAGCACCAATTGTGCCGTTTGAGCCAATCAATAAAACGTTTTTTTGCCCTTC
>CAKZRZ010000160.1 GCA_937918955.1 uncultured Arenicella sp. | reverse complement strand
TGTCACTGCTTTTGTGGTTATCGACTAGTCCAAAGGAAAGAGTCGGACCATGGAAAAACCCCGGAGAATCTGGATTGGTTGGGACTCGTGATCCAATAATGGAGATTTTTGAACAGGCTCTCAGAGGAACAAAATCCTCAGCAAGGACTTATGATGAGGTCCACAACTATATTGTACATTTAAGAAACTTTAATCGGACCTTTATTGCAATTCCGACGAATAACTGGCGCGCGAAAGACACTGCCTTAAAGGTTAAAGCAGCGATCCTTCAAATAATGTCAAAGAAAGAGTATAAGAACGTTCTTCGACCTGTTGCTCAACAGGTTTCGGCAGATACATTGCCCGACTTTTTTAAGGCAAGGGTCTCATGGATCAAGCAAGATGAAACTATTGATCTTTACGAAATTCCAGAGGAGATTTTTTTCGAACTCAAATACGCGACTTTGATGGACACATTCAAAAAATAGTCAGTAAAACTCGACATAAGTCGTTGCTGAACAGGCACTTGAACTGGGCTTGCTAAAAAAGGGCATACTTGGGGATGCGGACGATGCGGTAAGAAATACCTCGCTGAAGAAAAACTAGAGATCATCAGACTCGTCGAAGGCACCTCTCCGCCAAGCAGACACAGTATAAGTTGAGGATCCCGCGTTCGACCTTCTACCGCTGGTATGATCGCTATCTTGAATATGTCATTGACGACCTTGTCGATCAGGCGTCTATCTCGACGGCTGTCTGGAATAAAGTTCCCGATGATATACGCCATAGTCAACCAAGGATATCTACAAGTGTTCTTCTAGAGTTAAATCCAGAGGGCACTTAATTTCATTAAAGTAGTGACATTATCTGTCAAAACCAAAAGTATGTTACATAATGCGCAAAAGTGATTTGCACTGGAGCGCAGAATGACAGCCACTAATTGGGCGAAAGACGCTTTCGCAGTTCAATCTGTAAGAAAGAATCGTCTCGATAGACCTACGGTTTCTAGCATCCGGGGGCGGCTACGAGTTGGGCCGGATTCTCCCTTAGTCCAGTTCGAATCTGCGGTAGAGCGTGATTTTTTAAAGCTGTGCGCTTCGGAAAATCAAGTTGTTCAAGTGATTTCACAGCCGTTTACGATAAAGTTCAGAGATACCTTCTCAGGGAAAAATGGAATTTATACTCCAGATTTTTTGGTGAAATTTGACTCGGAAAACAAACGAACCTGGGGGCCCAGTTTTCAGGAGCAAATACTGGTTGAAGTTAAACCCTATCAAAGACTTGTTAAGAATAGAAAAAAGCTAATACCGAAAATTCATGCAGCCCGGCAATGGTGTGCTGAAAATGATACAGGGTTTCATGTCATCACAGATAGATGGCTCGCCGGTGCAAAAACTATCAATGCAGAGCTTCTGTGTAGTTCGTTGCAGTTGGACACTAATAGTAGGTGCGAGACAGCTATTAAAAACTGCTTGGATGGCAGTTTGGGATGTTCAATTGGAAACCTTATAGATCTTTTGAGCAACGATGGATTTGAAAAACGTACAATTCTTCAAACGCTTTACCAATGCATTGCCAAAGCAGAAATCGATACCGATTTATATAGTCCACTTACACTCGATCACCTGCTAGATTACAAGTATGGCCGATTCCCCGCTATATAACGCTTCACAGAAAGAGGTCGCTCTTCCGGGTAATGCAGCGACTTTCGATCCGCAATGCGTGGATGAAGAAAGATGGGCTTTAGGAATTAAGAGGCAAAAAGTTGTCTTGAGATTGTTGGCGCTCGAGGGTCGATCTACATTTGATATCGAAGAAGCTGCCAAGGAGCTTGATTGTTCAGTTCGGCTTGTTTGGCTCTTACTGGCTGAATACCGGAAAAACCCAAAGTTAACTTCATTGATTCCCAAACCTAAAAATGGCGGTCGTGGAAAATCTAGGATTAATCCAGAGATCGATAAGATAATCGAAGAGAGTATCGACGAATTTTATCTAAAAACACCCCACGCCCTTAAGTCTCATCTGGTCCGTGAGGTCCGGTTTAGGTGTCATAAGGCAGGATTAAAAAAACCATCCGCTGGGACAATAATCAATCGGCTAAAAAAGCGATCTAATCATGAGATCGTCAGAAAGAAGCGCGGCGCAAAGGAAGCGCGCGATATCTACGCGCCAATTAAAGGGAAAACACCTGAAACACAGTACCCATTGCAACGTGTTCAGATTGATCACACTAGGTTTGATGGAATTGTAGTCGACTCTTTTGACCGCCAACCTGTTGGTCGTCCTTGGATTACGATATTCCAAGACGAGTATTCGCGGGCCGTCATTGGTTACTATCTGACGTTAGAGCATCCTAAAACCGGCACACTTGCTTTGGGAATTACGCATTCCATATTGCCGAAGGACGTGTGGGCACGCAAAATTGGTCTAGAGTTTCCGTGGCCAACTCACGGAATTCCGGAATTGTTTTACACAGACAACGCAAAAGAGTTCGTCACGCCAATTATTCGAAGAGGATGTGAAGAGTGGGGTATGCGGCCTCCGGAGCAACGTCCGAAAAGGTTCTCGCATTTTGGTGGTATAATTGAACGCACAATGAAAACCGCGATGATCGAAGCCAGGCTTATACCTGGTGCCACGGCTAGCAATACTCAAGACAAAGGTGATTACGATTCAACAGGACTAGCTGTTTTGACTCTTCAGGAGCTGGATTTGTGGTTGGCTGACTTCTTTGCCGGCGAATACAATATTCTACCACATTCTCACACAGGGCTTCCACCTTTTGTTAAATGGGAGCGTGGTTTCAATGGAGAAGGTAACAGTATAGGGTTTGGTGGACCCCGCACAGTTGATGACCCTGAAAAGCTATTTATCGACTTTCTCCCCCTCAAAGAGCGAAAAATTCAAAGATACGGATGCCACATTTGGTATATCAAGTATTGGCACGATACGATGCAATATTTTTTGGACCGTGATGATAAACGTGATTTTGTATTTCGATATGATCCTCGAGACATTTCTAAGGTCTGGTTTTTAAATCCTCTCGATGGTCAGTACTATGAAGCCAGAACATATGATTTGTCCCGTCCTATAGTTACCTTGTGGGACTGGTTAGCTCACATCAAAAACTTAAGACAAGATGGACAAGATTCTTTTGATGAGGATCTTCTTTTTCGGTCATATGAAGCCAGGAAAGATATCGTCAAAGAAGCAACGTCAAAAACCAAGAAAAAGAAGGCGATACGAAAAAGAGAAAGGACACATCAAGCCCGAGAAGAAGTTATCTTAGAGCGAACAGATATCGATAAACAGGTTCCTGAAATAGAATTCGAAAGTGACTTTGAGGACGCCGATTTGGACGGAGAAATTCCTGAGTATTACGATATCGAGAAATGGTCCTGATTTTGGAAGAACGAAAGCTATATCCACAAACAAAAGCCCTCCTGGAGGCTTCAGATGAGGACAGAATATACGAAATCAAGTCCGAACACTTTATTCCTCATTATAGGGTTCAGAAGGTGCTGCAAGAAATGGATGATTTGATGAATCATCCACCAACTCATCGTATGCCTAATCGACTTCTGTTAGGAAAAACGAATAATGGAAAGTCCATGGCGGTCTTAAAGTTCCTGAAAGCCAACCCTCCTGAAATCAATCCGGATGGAGAAGCAGTCATAGTTCCAGTTCTTTATGTTTTAATGCCTGCCGTACCAAAGGAACGTGCCTTCTATTTAAAAATTCTGGAAACTCTGGGAACAAAACATAAAACCTATGCGCCAACCACAGATCTAGGTAGTCTTGCAAGGCGTGCGCTTTCTGTAATCGGACTAAGGCTTCTCATCATCGATGAAATCCATAACGTGTTGGGCGGGAATTCGAGCGAACGAAAAGAAATCCTCCGAATAATCAGAGAGATGTGTAATGAACTCAAAGTGCCGATATTTGGATGCGGAACGCCAGATGCCTTATCTGCGATCGCTATCGACGACCAACTTGCCAATCGATTTGTTCCAATTGCTCTTCCAAATTGGAAGCCAAATAATGAGACCCGTGCTCTTCTTAATAGCATTGAGATGTTTTTGCCCCTGAAGAAGGCATCAGGACTATCACAACCTGATATATTGAAAAAGATATTGTCATTATCTGAAGGTACGATCGGCGAAATCATTGCTCTCGTTCGGCTCGCCGCTATTGATGCGATTAAAAAGAAAACCGAACAAATTACCCTGTCCTCGCTTGAGGAAATTGATTATGTGCCGCCGTCAATACGCAGAGAACAAGCTGAAAGACTTTTGGGTATAAACAAGAAGAAGCGTAAGGGTTAAAAAATCCGGAGGATGACATACAAATCATCAATAAGGGCGGATTATGGCTATATCATTCCAAGCCAAAACCTGATGAAATCCTATCATCTTGGCTGATCCGGCTTGCAAAGTATAATGGAACGACACCTCATTCTTTTTGCAACATTATTTGGCCTGACGTTCAAGTTTGGACAAGAGATATAGATGTATCAGCACCGCCCAATATTATCGAAGTCCTTGCCGATAGAACCAACACAAGCCACATGACGGCAAATGCGACAACCTTCAAATCATATATTGGCGTGTTATTTGAAGAAATTAATCCAAAAGCGACAAACAAGTGGATTAATCATATTGGCATTTATCATCGAACCAGAACCCGGCCAGGACTTCAGTGGTGCCCTCTTTGTTTGAGGACCGATGAGGTCCCGTATTATCGTCGTCGATGGCGCCTGGGGATTTCAAGTACTTGCCTTAAACACGGGATAATATTGTCTTGTAGATGTCAAGATTGTGGTAAACCAGCGGTCCCGCACCGGTCAATTTATCATCAATGTCACCACTGCGGCATGTCTCGATTGTCTGGGAATTCGCATGTCGCGGACTCCCAAGCTCTGCAATTTGAAGGGATGCTAAACTCAGGCCTTTTAGGTGATCCGGTTTCAATTGAAGCAGGAAAATCCATGCACCCAATAATTTTTTATCGAAATATATATTTCATCTATTCATTTTTAGCGTTTGGACCACGATCTAGAAGTCTGAGGCGGGCTGTTTCTAATTCCTACGGACAGGTTTTTGGATGGCCCTCAATCTCGACCAATGTTGTCAATTTTGGAGCATTGAGCTCCGAAAATCGACATGCATTGGCCGGCTTAACGGCGCGACTCATCGAGGGTTGGCCTTGGCGATTTATTGGTCTTTGTTTGGATGCTCGCTTTTATTGGTCTTGGATCACTAAGGATAATGATCGAAATGAAATTCCTTATGATGTTTTGAGGATTGGAGATAAGTATCTCAGGGGCAATTAATCGGAGATTACCGTCGTCATATAGAAGGAAAACATCTAAGTATCCGGTACTAGTATTAGTGCCATTGTAACTGACACACACGTATTTTCTGGATGACTCGTTATTGGGGAATCGGTGACTCTGTCCTTGATGAACTGCGATTTCAGGACGTTCGCGAGAGTCGTTAAATCCCCTGAAGACGCCGTTGCTCAGCGGCAATAAACGCTCAAAATGAATTGCTTGTATAGTGCAATAAAAAACAGTAATATTTTCGGTATTAATCGAAGCACGAAAAGACAGGTCGGAGCTCAAAGGGTGTATAAAGAACTGCGTTATTGCCAAACAGGTCTTTAATTTTTTTATTTACCTGATCAATTTTTAACTGGGTGATTTTAGCGACATTGGCGTCAGGGACATAAATAAAATTTTCTCTGTAATATTCAGCCGTTAGCAATATTATAGTTTGCTTCTTTGCTCCACAGCCGCTTCGTGATGCAATAGTTGAGCGCCTTAAAAAGCTATGCCAAAGTAAGTGAGTTACATTTGTTTGTGTTGTCGAAATTATTCTGAGTTCTCTTTGAAAAATATCTCCAAATTCTTGAGAGTATTTTTTGTCGGATGTTCCAAAAGGATCGCCTTCGGTACTTCCATTTACAATTGCTTCAACGCCATGGGCTAATCGGCTTTTTAGAGAGCTTTCATTTAAAACAGCAAATGATCCATCCGTGAAAGATGTGCTTTTTGCAAGTGGAATGAGTAGTCTGGAACATTCTCCAGCACATATTCCATCCACAATTAAGTGGAAATCCTTTCCTAGGAACGTGTCAGAAAAACTTTCGAGAGAGGCTTCAATATTTATCAGGTCTTTTACAAAAAGAACTTTAAATTCGTGCTTGCGTACAACCTCTAAATCTCTGTCAGTGAGGCCGGTTTTGTTATTCAAAATGCAACCAACATTGCTGTCGAAATTTGAGATAAGTTGCTTAGGCAGGTAAAACTCCTCACAATCTGTATCTGCGAAGCTAAGTTCAAAATACATAAGAAAAAGGGTTGAGAGAAAAAGCCCTAAATAAAGCTTCATGACGTTCCTAAAGGTTGAGTGACGACCAAAAGAGGTCGTCACTCAGTATCACACTATGAATTAGGTGACCAATAATAAAGCGAGCCGTTAAAATACTCAACAGAATAGTCTGTACGGATTCTTCTCACCATTGGGTTGCCGTTTTCATCATAAACTTGGTTCCCGAATCGGTCTAAAACGGGTTCCACAATTTCAGAGGCCTCTTCAAGCATTTCTTCGAGGCGGTTTTCTGCGGCCTCTTGATTGGCGTTGTCGGTGTCAACGGGAAGTGAGCCGATTGAGTAATAGACCGTGAATGTTCCCAGGCCGCCTAAGCTAATATCCCAACCTTGTGGAATTTGCATACCTGTGACAACAACTTCGTCTTCAACGTCATCGGGTGCTTGTGCATTAGTGATTTGACCCACTCCCGTATTAATAGTTGAATTTTTCAACGCTCGCAGGAAGAAAAATACTCCGTCTCCCGATATTGTTTGGGTACCATACGATATGATTTCGTCCTCTGCGTGGGCGCTATTGACGCCTAATGCTGAAATGGTAAGAAGAGCCGTCGTCAGGGCCATTTTTGTAAATTTGTGTTTCATCATAATCTCCTTTGGTTTGATGAATTTCAGTTGATTGACCTCGAAGTAAAATACACTGAGAATTAAGAGACTGGCCCTGGCTTCTCGTGTTCACGACAAGACAGCAGGAAATAGTAAGCCGATCATTTTGAAGGCCGAAGAAATTCAATTTTGGAAAGTATTAGGGCCGCATTAATGTAGACAGACTACATACTAGCTAATGACTCAGACTCATGTTCTTTGTGCAATCGAAGCGGTCTAACTCCGATAATAGAACAAATAAAGAACATTCATGAAACTTACAAGCTTTATTTTCAGTTAGATTTCTCAAGAGACTGAGTGTCTATCCAAAATTTTCTTACATTGTCATCTCGTCTGAATGTAAATCGACCGTAACGATGCTATCGATCTCGAATTGGAATAAGATTACCCGATGAATACTGATTCTAAAATTCTGCTGCCACGAAATTTTGACCCAGAGTCTTTAATGCGCCTGCGAGCAATATTCTTAGAGAGTTCTGGTTTTTCAGTGCTCCTCTCTACAGTCTTCACCTTTGAGGTCGTGATTGACGCCAATATGATGGTGACTGACGTTCTCGCACGCAGAAGGCATCAAGGGCATCCGAGTAACAATGAGCGACTCGTTGCAGCAGGAATTCTGAAACTGCATGTGCCTAGCGGCGCTATTGCTGAAATGGAATCGCGCGCACTTCCCAAAGTCGCGAAGAAAAAGAAAATACCCATCTCTGAGCTGGACGCTATATGGCGGGAATATCGCACATCGCTGACCATTCACGAGGGCTATGATATCGCAAGTCGTGCAATTATTGGAATGACTGATCCGGACGATGAGATCTACGTAACGCTTATGCAAGATATTGGAGCGCTCGGAGTTTTAACGCAAGACCGCCATTTTGATTTTCTAGAATTGCGCGCGTTCAATCATATCGTCTTAAAAGACATTCAATCGTATACAATCGCAATGACCAATTATCTCAACCTCCATTTTGGCGGAGTTATGGGGGCGTCATTAGCAGGTAAGGGGTTGTGCGACGCCCTAAAGGCCCTTTTGGAGCAATGGAAACGTGCGCCAATACCTTTGCAAATTGCTCTTCTTGGGGTTTTTTGTTTCGTAATCTGGAATAACCAGAAACGAGTGAAGATCATTGATGCTACCAAAGCAGGAATCAAATTAGCCTCACCCGTAATATCAGGCATCGGAAGTTACTTTGATATAATCGAAGGCGAGGCCCAGAGAGCAGAAGTCTTGAAGCGGCAGATTACCAATGGCCGAGTGGTTCCTGCAGGCAAAATAAACTAAGCATCTTTAGTTGGAAACCAACAAAGGCCAAAAGGACATGGTGTGAGCATATGGCAGATGTAAAGTTTGAAAGTATCCGATCCCATGATGGATCTCAAAACGACGGCTTTGAAGAGCTTACTGCGCAGCTATTTTACCTAAACCGACCAGACCCTAATGCTGAATGGGTTCGCAAACGAGGCTCTGGCGGCGACGGGGGGGTCGAAGCTTATTGGCGTCTGCCTGATAATTCAGAAATTTGCATACAATCTAAGTTTTTTTTCAAATTGGGCGATTCTCAACGGAATCAGATGACTCGGTCCGTAAAAAGTATGCTTGAGGCTCATCCAAACTGTTCGCGGTACATCTTCGCCATTCCATTCAACCTCACAGAAGGCAAAGACAAAAGTAAAAAATTTGAACGCGATCATTGGAATGATTTAAAAACGAAATGGAAAGCGCTTGCTGAAGGTCGAGACATAAAATTCGTTCTTTGGGACGCGACCCATCTGAACACGGATTTGATGCGCGATGAACCTGAGTTCAGCGGGCGTCGTAAATATTGGTTTGATGAAACGTTTCTTTCATTAGAGTGGTTCAAAGCGCGGATAGACGAAGCTGTTGCAAATCTAGGGGCACGTTACACACCAGAAATGCATGTTGATTTACCGTTGGCTAATCGTTTTGACGCTGTTTGCCGTAATAAAAAATTCTGGGAACTGCTGCAAGATGCACCTAGTTTGCCAGAACGTCTCGGGAAAACTAATGCGCTCACGAAAATGGAAGCCGATGTGCAAACACATGCCGAGGCTTTTTATCGCGAGATTCAACGCATTGCAGAATCCCGTTCATTTGGTGCAGCCCTAGCGTCCGCGAAACAATGTGCCGAAAGGGCGGAGGCCGCTTCAATCCAGAAAAACGGTAAGGACGGTAGCCCCATACACAAGTTTGATGATTATGAGAGGTCCAATTATTTTCGACTTAGACAATCTGCTTTGAGTTATGGTGAACATCTCAGAGATATTCACGTTGATTTTGCGGATGCTCCCGCCATTTATTTGACGGGCAGCGCCGGTTCTGGAAAATCACATTTGCTGGCGGACGTCGTTATGAACGCTGTTAACGCAAATTTGCCCGCGGTCTTAGTTTTGGGACAGCAATTTCAATCAGGTATGCCTTGGAACTTTGTGTTGCAGGCCCTGGATATTAATGGAACTGCCGATGACTTTCTGGGTGCGCTTGATGCAGCAGGTCAGGCGCATGATTGCAGGGCAATCCTGGCTATTGATGCATTGAATGAAGGGCGAGGAAACATTCTATGGCCAGATTCTCTGTCGGGTTTTGCCGAAAAGGTTTCAAGGTTTCCAAACATTGCATTGGTAGTCTCCTGTCGAGACACATATGATCGTCGTATCCGGAAGAATGTTTCTGCGGACCAGTTTACCACAATCGTACATCAAGGATTTCTTGGGCACGAAGAAAGCGCCGCAAAGGCTTATTTAGATAGGCAAGGCATTAGCCGTCAGGACGCCCCTTTTCTTGATCCTGAGTTTTCCAACCCACTGTTTCTCAAAACCATTTGCGCGGCAATCAAAAGAAAAGGGGAAACTCATTTCCCAAAAGGCCTGCGCGGCGTAACGGCGATTTTCGACTACTATATTACCAGCGTTGCAGAGGCGATTGAAGTTCGTCTCAACCTCGACCCCAACCTTGATCTTGTTCGATCGGTCATAAAGAAATTAATGGACGAAATGCTCGATAGCGGACTCCATTACATTGAAAGATCACGTGCCTACGAAATCGCAGATCAAACCTTGCCCACAAATGGTGATGCAGAGCGAAATTTAATCCAACAATTACGCTCAGAAGGCGTGTTGTCAGACGATGTGGCATACCCTGCGGAAGATGATAACGGCATTGATGTTATCCGTATTTCCTACGAACGGTACCTCGACCATTTTAGAGCCGGTCGATTTATTGAGGATTTCGTTGACCCACAAAACCTCAATACAGCGTTTATTCTTAACGGCCCGTTTTATGAACGGATCGGCGAGCGGATATATGAGAAAGCTGGATTTTTGGATGCGTTAACTATCCAAATCCCAGAACGTTTTGATAAGGAACTATTTGACCTAGTCCAATTGGAACCAAGTGGAAAGTGGTATTTGCTAAACCGAGTTTTCAGAAAGATTGTTGGCAAAGGCGAACCAAGCCCTAATAGAATAACAAGAAGGCTTAAGCGTTATCTGATAGATAGTTTTGCAGAGAGTATCTGTTGGCGGGATCCTGCTAAAACCAATGATGATACCGTTCGACTTCTCAATCAGTTGTTGGGCGGGTTTTCTGCCCGATCTTTCGATGTGCTCTTGAGATGCGCCACCGATCCGGACCATGCTTTCAACGCGATTTTTTTACACCGTAATCTTATCCCTCTAGATATAGTTAAACGTGATGGGATGTGGACAGATTGGATTGTCAGCCAATGGTATGACCCCGATGAGGGAGAGAGCAGTACGTCGGTGTGGCGGCTGGTTGATTGGGCATCGTCGGTTAACGGCGCTGACTTTGATGATGAGCGTTTGTTTCTCGCCAGCGTAGCTCTCGCATGGCTATTCAGCTCTCCCAATCGCTCGCTGAGAGATCGGGCGACGATAGCACTTTCGAAATTGCTTGGCGAGAACGTAAATGTCGTGCGCCAATTGTTGCTCACCTTTGATAAGGTGAACGACGTTTATATTTTGTCTAGAGTGTATGCTGCAGCCTATGCTGTATCGCTCCGTGCTCCTAACAACGAAATCGCCCGCCTTGTCCGGACTGTTATCAATCGTGTGTTCCGTAGTGGAAACAAATATGGCCACGTATTGCTACAGGATTATGTGCGAGGAATCGTCCTGCTTGCTCATCGTCACAACCAGCTACCTCGTAACTTCGCCTTAACTGACATTGATTTTTCTGGGCATAGCGACTGGCCTCTGGACAGTTTGACGCCGTCACAAGTTGAGGCTCTTCAAGAGCAAGTTGGATCCGTCTATTGGTCGGTAATGAGCGGTGACTTTGGAACGTACATAATGAACGACGTCTTCGCGTTTTCAACCACGCCGCTAACAGAGGACAAAATGCGTTCGGTTGCAGATGAGTGGCAGTGTTTATTGAATGACATTGCAGAAACCGATCCTAGTACGCTTGCGCTCGTAAAAGCTTTCAACGGAGCTGATGCAGAAGAGCGATCGCAGGCAAACTTAAAGGAGGCTTTTCGCTTCCTACATGACGGATTGGTCGGCTTAAAAAAGGAGTTACCGGACGGCTCCGAATATGACGAGGAAGCTCATAAGACTGCGATTGAGGCAAAAAAGGTAGCGAAAGAAAATTTACAATCAGTATTGTCTGAAGAACAAGCTGAAACTTGGCGTTGGCTTTCTGGGCAACGAAAAACCAAAAGAGGTGCTAAGTTCAGTCGGCGAACGGCTAAGCGATGGATTATTAATCGCGTCGCTGAAATGGGGTTCGTCCAAGAAGATTTCAAAAAATTTGAACTCAGGTATAGAGGTGATGGAGGACGCAGACCTCAAAAGTCAGAAAGAATGGGTAAAAAATATCAATGGATCGCTTTTCACGAACTGATAGCAAGTCTTGCGGCGAATGTTCATTACATAGGTCGTTGGGACGGAGAGGGCAGCTTCCTTGGGGCGTGGCAATTATCTCAACATGATATTGATCCATCATTGACGTCGATTCCAATAGCGAAGAAAAGGCCAAGTAATGGTTTCTGGTGGCAGAACAATCTTGAAACTTTGGATGACAAACTAACTCCTAAGCAAGGCGCTAAATGGGTGCGAGACTTGAGTACTCTACCCGATAATTTTGACGGGTGTGAAGCGATTGACCCAAATACAAGTCGAAAGGTGTTGGTGCTTGATACGTTCGTTCGGGCACGTGGCAAACATTCGGGATACAATTCAAATGACCGACAGTGCGATCAGTCACTGTCCTCGGTAATTGTCAAAAAACGTGACCTAGCCAAGTTTAGGGCGCAATTGAGCGAGGAAAATTTAGCCGGCGGATTTCAAAACCCACAAGAAAATAGCAGGGACGCTTTTCTACTTGAGTATCCTTGGCATCCGGCTTGGAATGGCGTTTCCGATAACTTTGTGCCTTTATATATTGGGCACTCCGAATCTCCGAAATGTAAGGTACACTATCCGTATCGTTCTTACTCCCGCGAAGATAGTGGCTACGACAAATCTTTGGACCGATCGGTGTCGATCAATTTACCATCGTCGATGTTAATTGATGGGCTTGACTTGAAACTAAACTTAGATTCTTTGGCATATGAAAACCCGGATGGTGATACAGTCTTTTACGATCCGGGCTTGCCTTTTGAAGGTCAAAGTTCGGTCGTCGTAGACAAGGAAAAAATTTCATCTTGGCTCAGAGAAAATGAATATGTGATTTTGACCAACGTAACAACTATGAAACAATATTCTCAAGGACAATCTGGGACATTCATGGGAGAATTGACGGATTGTCAATTGATAACCTACGATGGAATTAAACACTCTGGTTATCGATGGACTATCTTAACGGAAATGGGACCCTCAGACTCTGTAGTTCGCAAGATTTTTAAGATCTGAAAAACCTCGTCGGATTAAGTCAAGGTGAGCTTGTCTAGATCGATTTTTATTTCAATCTCATTAAGTAGGATGAGCAGAACACCATGCATCTGAATTTGCTCGTCAAGTTCACCGTTGATGGTTGAATAAACACTTTCGCATAAGGGATTTTCGATTGACTTTCCATCTAACAACGCATCGCGTTCTTCAATCCAACGGTTCCAGGTGTTTTCGAGAAATATACAGCATTCTTCAACAACTTTATCACCTGTTTGACCGGCAATATCATTTAGACGCTTGTTCGCAATTTCAAATTTTTCAACTTGTGTATCAAGGACCTTTGCTTCCTCATCGTGAAGGACTCGGAGATCGCAGCAAGAAATTATCCCTGACAATATTAAACAAGCTGTGTGAGCATCTTCAAAAGCCTGAGTTAAGGTGTTACTCGGAAATGAAACCGTTAGATGTTTTTCCCATTTTTCTGCAAAGTCTGGTACTGGCAAATTCATTCCTAATGAAGGCCCTAAAACAGCACGAGTAATGATATATTCGTCAATTATTGGCACCACGCAAAACCTCCACTTTTCCGCTAAATGTTGCTTGCCGACCGCGAGAGCTTGTTCAATGTGAGTTCCGTGTTCTTCAACCGAATTCAGCTCTATAATAATTGCTATCTTACAATTTGGCCAATAATGAGAGTTGGGATTTTCATGAGGTCGGGTTGAACATCGAGCCGTAATGCCTTTATCAGACAAATCATCGATAATATCATCTAATATCTTTTTAAATCGTAAGTCTGCGGCTCTTCTACAGTGTCTTGCCGCTCGTGCGACTCCTTTGTTGCGGGATGATTTTTTTGTAAGAGCGTGAAGTTGCGTGATCGTGATGTCACCCTCCGGTGTAGAAAGTTCATGCATGATATCTGAAATATTCGAGACTCTATCTTCTATTTTTCTCAATGTTTCAATTGGGGGTGTTTCTACATTCTGCCATAAGCCTGAGTTCAGACTATCACGTGCCTGCTTCTTTAGATCTAAAGCGTATAGGGCGATTGCTTTGTCAGGGCCCTCTACAGTTGATTTGATTAGCCGTCGAGTTAAGTTGCCCAGTAGGCCAATGTTTAACGCGCCCTTAGTGTCAGATTCGAAACCTGTTTTTATGTCAAGAGTATAATGAGGATTTGGAGTACCTGTTGCCTCGTAAGCTTGGTCATTTGTCTCTGCTATGATGGCATTGCATTCGTCGATTTGTGAATCAGTGATCAAATTATTTTTGCCACGAATCCACTTTTCTGTGATGAATCGAAAAGCTTTCTCTGTGCGTTCGGCCAATGTCGATATGTTTAATGCGTATTCGGTACGTGTAGGTGACGAAATTCTCGACCTAAGAATATTGCCAAAGCTAACATTCCAAGCGATAGCTGATTTGGGGGGCAGCGCTTTGCGTCCAATAAGTTTGCTTGCAACTGTAAGGTCCCCAATTGTTAGCGTGGTTCCATTTGGCGTTGATGCATCACATTCAATTAGATCAACATCAGGACAAATTGACAACAAAGTCTCACAGTGTTCGATTACTGTGTCGTGGGCATCTCCTTGATAATCATCGGAAACCCTATAGTGTTTACAAGTTAGAATTTTCTGACCGTCTCTGTCTCCAATTACAGGATTAGATACCCAGGGCGTTTGGAGTGAGAATTCGGATAGTATCTTGTTCATACCTCCAAGCTCTTTAGCAATATCTTTAGCAATTTTTGGGGAGACGGCAAAGGCCACAGACATCAACGATGCTAATTCTGGAATATAAGGAAATCCCTCTCCGTTGATTCCAATATGAAAATTAACTTCGATATTGGGACCACCGGGAAGTGGGGTAATACTTCTTAGAAATTTCTCCCCATCAGAAAAAGAATGGCAATCTGGGCTTTTGTTTTTAGTTGTTACTGATTCCAGACATTCTTTACGTAAGTCTTGAACTTCGTAAGTCTCCAATTCCTCAATAGCAGCGCAAAAACCACCCATGTGGCCAAATTTTTCAAAAACTGACGCATCAATTCCTGCTATACTAATCATGGCTGCTATAAGACGTTGTGCAGATTGAACATTATGCTTTTCTAGGCAAGAGATGACTTTAGTGGCATGCTTATCTAGCGAAGCGAGACCAAGGCCTGTCAAAGTGCCGACCCAAGTGTTGAGTGACTTAGTTTGAGATAATGACGACGCGAAATGACTAATCAATACGCCTTCTTCGATTCCATCTTGGCGAAAACAGTTGAGTATGAATTCAGGAAGAGATTCTGATGTCACGGCAGGAATAGCTTGCAGAAGGGACTGGGTCTGTTGAAATACAATTTCATCATGCGTGGCATTTATAAGCGCTAAGGACCGTAGACTATGTAACCCGCCTAAGACGCCAGGACTGCTCTCGCGGACCAAATGTTCATTCGTCAATCGCTTTAGGGCTTTCGATGCTTTAGTTGGTGTAAGCTCTAAGATTTCAAATAATCTCGATGCTTCAATTTCCGCGTTTAATGCACTCAGCACGGATGTGGCCCTTAAAATGCTAAGCTCGTCTACTCGATTTTCTTTTACTCTAATTGCAATTTGATCTTCGATAACAGCCCCGAGTCTTTTACCTTTGGTCAGTATGTGAACATACTCCAGCAGTAGCCCATCGGATTGATCAAATGGTTCCTTCCAGTGATCCCAATGTGTCAGGTTTCGTGTTTTAAGTTGGCTCCAAACTTCTTCTGCAAATTTATTATCTAGAAAAATGCGATGAAAATTTAATTCTGAGTGCTCTCGAATAAGCACCTTATCTTCTATCCTAATAGTTCCAACGATGTAGATATTAGGCAAATGCCCAACCACATCACATATATGGGTCCATAGATCCGCATTCCTTGGTCCAACTTCATCCATCGTAACTGCAATTTGAGAACGATTTGATGGGCGGCGTGCTTGAAGGCATGTAATAATCTTCTCCGCATCTGCCAAAGAAGCTTGAGCGCTAATCTCAAACCAACGAATTCTAGTTTGTAACGATGATGCCAACAACCACATTAACGCTGATTTTCCGGCGCCGGATTGGCCTTCGATCAAAAGCGGGCGTCCAGATTCGAAAACATCTTTCAATTCTTTGATCAATCTTGGTCGCTCTAAAATAAGGCCTGCTGCGATGTGACCGGGCTTTGCTTTTACCCCCAAATAAAACCCAGAATCGTCGACTTCGGTCTTCAAATCTAGATATTTAACCAAGCCCGAACTCAAAGCATCAGCTAAATACGAGCCGCTTGTTGAATTGAGAAATTCTTTTATAATTATGCCTGTATCAGCAGGACTAAAACCAATTCTATCGTCAAAATGTTTTCCAGCATTTTTAGTAGCTGCATCCGCAACCCGCGCATATAAAAGATCAGCTAAATAGAAAGCTATCTGGTCTACACAGCCACAATGAGCGATTATAGTTTCAATAATGTCTAGGCTGGGGTTCGCACAGGTATATATGGCGTGGTCTTCACTCTCAATAAAACTTTCAAACAGATTATTTTCCTCACCAGACACTCCTCCCTCCAAACAAAGCACTCGACTTTGCCGAAAGTCACCTATGATTTGCTCTGATTTTTGGACAACCTCCTCCATTGTAGCGGAGACCTTGGATCTCGAAAATTCACCATCATGCTTAGATTTCACTTGAAGAAAAATTGACGTTTCATCCATTTCGATAAAGCAGTCTTCCAGTCCTTCAGGGACCAATCTTCCAGGCGAAATTTCACCTGCCCATATTCTGACAAGAACTAGTGTTGTGACGAGGTGTTGATAATGAAAGCCACGTGCCGCCCATGCTCCCTTGCGACTTTTATCCCATCTTTCTTCAATGCTAATCTTTTTTTTATTCATAGAGGTTGCTTTTAAGCACCTTCTCGATGTCTGACCTCATATTCCTGACGCCCTTTGGCATTATAAATGCTAGTATATTATTCCGTTATAAATTGTGCAAATTTGTAGTACTCAAGCAGTTTTTCTAGGTAAGCGGCATAGAGCTATGACTTGGTGAGAATGTAGAACGTTAAACGCCAGCAAGGGTCAACCAATTAAATTGCCGCAAATAATTCAATGGCTTTTTGAATGGCCGACCGGGAATATTCGAAAGATTCCACTCTATTGTTAGTGTGATCTAATCCAAATGAGATCACATCTGTATAGTCTAGTTGGTCGGGCCACATATTTGATGAGTTCTTGGTATTTCTCAATGATATTGTCCAAGTTTGAAGAACTTTAGCCTTCTCACTTTCGGAAAGTTGTCCAAACCCTCTTTTTCCTAATACACAAATTTGACTGTTTCTGTTTGCCTTTGGCTCAAGGTCAAAAACATAAATGTATCGTCCTCCAACATTCAATTCGCAACATAAAGCTCGCCTGGAATGTCTTTTCCGCGTAATAGCGGCTTTGGGACCCCATTCCGGATCCATTTTGTACAGATCTACGTGAGTCCCATCAAATAGGTTTGGGCCAACTCTAAGCATGGTGCCTAATCTAAGAGTTCTCGTTGCGTTTAGTGTCTCACTCAATGGTGATTTTAGTTTTGCGAGCTGAAAAGGGTCAGTTGCGAGTGCTTTAGGCATAGGAACAGAAAACAAAATCCTTGTAGGAGGTTCCGGAGGGCTTTCATTTTGATCAATACCTTGTCCCTTCCTGGTTTCTGATTTATTTCTAATCGTCAATTGTTGTTTGCTCGAGTTGCCTTGCGGCGGGCCGCCGGATAAAGAATTCAAATCTCTTGGATCATCATCAGTTTCCTTTCTTACTTCTCTTTTTTTCTTTTTGTATTTTACCTCGGTCTTGATGTCTTTTTCGTATTTGAAGCGCGGAAAAGGACCTGAGATTTTTATTTCTCTCGGACGTTGAATGTTAGATCCACCTCCGCCTTTTATAAGCTTTGTAGGATTGCTAGTGGAGCTTGGTTTTGGTGTAGTAATCGTAGGAATACTATTTTCATCAGTCCCAGCAGAATATTCAACACTGTGCAGAATAAGATTTTCAAATAGTTTTGGACGGCAATCTGAAAGAATGGCGTAGATTTCAAAGTCTTGACCAGATGATCGCCGACTTTCTGTTTTTTTTGCCGTTTGAGGGCTTTTGATTTTTCGTCCAGCTACAATCAGGTGCTCTGCGTTTTTAGGCCAATCACATCGAATAATTGTAGAAGGGGAATAGGTATGAAAGTGGTGACCGTTAATGACGTCCGCTTTGTAAAAACTTGATACTTGTTTCCACAATCGCTTTATATCCGGGTTCATTAGTATCGACGCTAGACCCATAAGGTGGTCAAAGTCCCGACATGATTCACCTGGATCTATTTGGAACGTTTTTTCATCTATCTTTCCAGTCTTCGGCTTTGAATACGAAGGTTGATCGCTTGGATTAATATCGGGATGAGAAAACATATCATAGGCGAGCTCACTTGTGCAGGCCAGATAGAAACGCGCAAATTCGATATTAGAAATAATTGCTCTATCAAAATTGTCTTCTATCCCGCCCATAGCTATGGTTCGAGAAGAGTAATTTGATGTGGTTTGTAATAATTGAGGTTCAAATGAGTTTACTTTTTCATAACTTCCCCTGGCATCCACTCTCCATTTTTCACTAAACTCCTCATTGTCATATGTTTTGATTTCTTTGAATTCTAACTTTTTCCAAAAACCCACTGGTTTCTGGTTTTCAAAAACAGTTCCGGGCGGAATTATCGAAATAGCAGCTAATTCTAACCAACAAGCGGGGCGTTTATTCCCTTGCTGAAACCAGTCGTCTTCATTTAGTCGCAAAAAACTTGCATAAATTTCGAAAGCAATATTGGGACTCGAAGACTTCCGAATTCTTCCATAGCCTCGGAGAAGCCAGCGGCCTTTTTCCTTTGGTGCGCCTGCGTATTTAATATCTCTGGCATATCTCGCAGGATGATAGTCACGCCAGGCTGTTTTTTTATCCAATTTCACAGTGGTTATTAATGCAGCCAACTAATGCTTAATGCAATCTTCTTTTGTTTAATGTACTAGACTAATGTTTTTTACATTATCTTCTGAAATAATTGAACTCAGTGACATTATCTTACTTATAATGACGTAATCTTTCTAAAATTACAACCCCCGCCGACCATCGCCGCCATGGACGCGGAATGGTGCGGGTCTCGAAAAGGACGGACCCGGGACAACTGTCCACGTTCCAAAAGGCCGGCGACGCTGTGAACCATGGAAACATCTAGTAATTCCGTGGGTGTCAGAGGCGGTAAAAGTCCGGGCAGGCGGGCCGCCAACATTGACTTGCCAGAGCCGGGCGGGCCGACCATCAACATGTTGTGGCCTCCAGCCGCTGCAACCTCGAGCGCCCGTTTGGCCGTTTCTTGACCTCTTACATCCTTGATGTCGAGCGGAATGCTACCGTCTAGAAGTTCGCCCGGCATGGGTCGGCTCATGAGCTGACGTCCGCTAAAATGATTGAGAATTTGCACGAGATTATTAGGCGCCAGAATGGGCAGGTCGCCCGCCCAAGCCGCCTCTGGGCCGTTATCTTCCGGGCAGATGAGACCCAATCCCTGAGCATTGGCCCGGACGGCCGCTGGCAAAGCACCTGGCACGCGGGTGATTGAGCCATCCAGAGAAAGTTCGCCAATGGCACACCAATCGGAAATTGCGTCCTCGGGCAACACACCCATAGCGGCCAACAGGGCCAAGGCAATGGGAAGATCAAAATGCGCGCCCTCTTTGGGAATATCGGCCGGGGCCAGATTAACAATTGTTCGCCGATGCGGGAGCATAAAGCCAAGAGACGAAAAAGCGCCTTTGACCCGGTCACTGCTTTCAGACACAGCTTTGTCTGGCAGGCCGACAATCGCCAAACCATTTTTACTGGTCGTGATTTGAACCTGCACGTCGATGTGCCGGGCATTGGTGCCATCAAAGGCAACGGTGGACATTTGAACAGCCATACAAGCCTTTATCACGGGAAATAGAACAAAACAAGAACCTATGTGAATAATATCTTTTGTGATATGCCTTCTAAAAAGGGAGGAAGAAATGACACGCGAAGACCGTATCAATGCCATGCTGGATAAGCATGAAATCACTGAGCTGCTTTATGCCTATTGCAATGCCGCTGATCGGCATGACCATGTGAAAATGCGCAGCCTTTATCACGAGGACGCCTTTGATGATCATGGGTCGTTTTTCAAAGGCCCGGCCATGGAGTTTATCGACATGTTGCCGGAGATCCAAAAGCCCATGGAAATCCTCCATCATAATATCACTACTATCAATATTGAGCTCGATGGCGATTGCGCCGAAGGGGAGGTCTATATGATCGCTTTTCACCGCTATAAAAACGAAGAAGGCACGTCTGTCGACCTTTTGGTAGGCGGGCGATATTTTGACAATTATGAAAAACGTGACGGTGTGTGGAAATTCAGCTTACGCGCCGCAGGTGCAGAT
>CAKZRZ010000159.1 GCA_937918955.1 uncultured Arenicella sp. | reverse complement strand
GAAGAGGTTCAAGATGATTCGGCGGCCGCCGCCGTTGCGCTCGCCATTCAAGGCGTAGAGCTGACCAATGGCACGGTAATTATTGATGACCGTCAAGCCAAAAGCCTAATGGAGTTACGCAACCTAAATCTGGTTACGGGCAACCTCATTGGTGACGCTTTAGCCGATATTAACGCGAGTGGTGAACTAATCGATTCAGAGTCGCCGGACATCACTCAATTTGACCTAAGTGCTAAGGCAAACATTGATACCGACAGCCTGAATGTGACGATTGCCGAGCTATTTGGCGAGGTCAAACAAGGCGAATTCGAGTTTGATATGTCGCTTGAAAAAATGACCTTTAAAGAATCTTCGAAAATAGACATTTCGAACATCGAACTGCTTGTCAGCTCTCCAGACAAGGCGACGATAAGTATTCCTTCGCTTGTTGCCAACCTAGACACACAAAAAGCGTCAATGTCGGCCCTGAGCGCGGAATATCAATCAATCAAAGCGCAAATTTTAGACCTTTCAGTAAGTAAATTTATTGATCAACCTAGCGCAACAGGCCGTATAAATGTGCCTAAGTTTGATGCTCGCGGTTTGGTTAAAGATTTAGACATAGACTTTCAACCGAGTGATTCTTCAGCGCTGAGTTCAGTTGGCCTAAGCGCGGCGTTTAATGCGGGCTTAGAGAAAGCATCGATTAAAGACCTGGTGGTAAGTCTCGATCAAACCGAGCTTACTGGTTCGGCTTCGGTCGAAGATTACGAGCAACCCAAAATAAATTTTGATTTAAGCTTGAGCGATTTGAACCTCGATTCTTATCTACCCGAGAGCACTGAGGAAGAAGACGAAGTGTCAGGTGGCGAAGCACTTGCGGTGCCCATGGCGGCGTTTAAAGATGTTTATGCCAACGGGACATTCAAAGCCACTAAGCTCATCAGTGGTGGCGTGGCATTGACTGATATCGACGTAGTGGTTAAGTCTACGCCAGGCAATGTCTCGATTACACCGCGTGCCAATTTATATGACGGCAAGCTCGATGGCGCGATCGTATTCAACGAGAGCGCAGGTAAATCTAGTTTAGCGGTCAAAAATTCGATCGATTTAGTCCAACTGAGCCCGTTGTTAAACGACGCAATTGACTCGGATTACCTTCGCGGCATCGGAACCTTAGGGATTGACTTGGTCGTGACTGAAGTTGATGGCAAGCAAAGTAACGAAGGAACAATTGAATTGCGCGCGAAAGACGGTGCCTTGTCTAGTGTTGATGTTAGTCAGTGGGTTGGCAAGCTTAATAGCGCGGCTGACTTGTATAGCAGCTTTAAAGGTGAGCAGCAGCCTGCGGTGAATGATGCCGAAATACAAGGGCAAAAGACTGACAAAACTGAATTCTCAGAGTTACTCGGCACGTTTTATTTGAAAGACTTCTTGATGACCAATGACGACTTTGAGTTCAAAGGGCCCGGTTTTCAAATCACTGGAGCCGGCCAGTTTGATCTTGATAAAGAAAATATGGACTACCGAGTGAATCTGACCATCGCCGAGTCGATCAGCGGCGAAAACAGTGTGGGCGTCCAAAAACTACTTGGCCCCAAGCTAAAGTGGCTTGCTGGAAAGCAAATTCCAATTCGCTGTACAGGTTCGTTTGATGGCCCGGTGTGCTTGCCAGATATGAAAGAGCTTTATTCGCTCTATTTAAGTAGCAAGCTTAATGATAAGTTGACTGAGAAGCTCGGTATTAAAAGCGAAGACGGCAAAAAAGTCCGTACCAAAGATATTTTCAAACAGCTTTTAATAAAAGAGCTGGTTGAGGAAGAGCCTTCAGCGGGTCAAGACCAATCATCTGGCGAACAAACCTTGAGTGGTGAAGCCAAAGAGGTACCTATAGGTGAACGTAGTGCCGAAAATCTCAACGAGCAAGCCTCTGACGAAGCTACTCGAGAGAAAACTAAAAAAGAGCTCAGAGAAGAGCGCAAGCGTAAGTTAATAGAAGGCCTTTTCAACTAAACACTAAGCTCTTTGCCTATATAGCTTTTAGGTTCGCTAATAGGCAAAGAGTACATAAATAGCGCCTTTCTCAGGCACGCACTTAGTGCAAAACCGACGCAAAAGTGATTCCGCTTGCTCCTCCACAAGTGTAAAATCGGCGCACTAATTAAATTTGTAACATCGCATCATGTCCGAGAAAACAACAAATAAGCCCTTAAATAAACACAGCGCCACCATTACTCAACCAAAATCGCAAGGTGCAGGCCAAGCCATGCTATATGGCACGGGCCTAACTCGTGCAGATATGAGTAAGGCACAGATAGGTATCGCCAGCGTGTGGTGGGAAGGTAACACCTGTAATATGCATCTCAATGATTTGGCGGCGCACGTCAAAACTGGGGTGGTGGACTCGGGCCTTGTTGGCATGCGTTTTAACACCATTGGCGTTAGTGATGGCACTACCAATGGTACTTCAGGTATGGCGTATTCACTGCAATCGCGCGACATCATCGCTGATTCAATCGAAACCGTAATGGCTGCGCAGTTTTATGATGGCCTTATCGCGATACCTGGCTGTGATAAGAACATGCCGGGCTGCTTAATGGCGATGGCGCGCTTAAATCGCCCAGCAATTATGGTTTACGGCGGCTCGATTAAACCGGGTAATCACAATGGTCAAAACCTAGATATCATCTCGGCCTTCCAAGCCTATGGTCAGTTCTTAGTTGAAACCATTACCGACGAAGATCGCCAACAAATTGTTGAGAAATCATGCCCAGGAGCGGGCGCCTGTGGTGGTATGTATACTGCCAACACCATGGCCAGTGCGATTGAAGCCTTAGGCATGAGCTTGCCATATAGCGCCTCAGCACCAGCAATTGACCAAGAAAAAGTCGATGAGTGTTTAGCCGCTGGCGCTGCCCTTAAAAATATTCTTGAACTCGACCTAAAGCCACGTGACATCATGACCCGTGAGGCATTTGAGAATGCTATGGTGGTGATTATTGCCTTAGGCGGTTCTACCAACGCTGTATTGCATTTGATCGCAATGGCAAGAGCGCTTGATCTTGATCTAACCGTAGATGACTTCCAGCGCGTTAGTGACCGCATTCCTTTCTTGGCCGATCTTAAGCCGAGCGGACAGTATGTAATGAACGACCTCCACAATATCGGTGGCACGCCAGCGGTAATGAAGTTCTTGCTTGATGAAGGCTTGCTAAATGGCGATTGCATCACCGTAACTGGTAAAACCCTAGCTGAAAACCTTGCTGACTTACCAGCGCTTAAAGAAGGCCAAGACATTATCAAGCCACTAAGCGAACCGATCAAACGCACGGGGCATATCCAAATACTAAAAGGGAACCTCGCAACAGGTGGTTCGGTTGCTAAAGTTACCGGTAAAGAAGGCGAGAAATTTGTGGGTCCAGCCGCGGTATTCGATGGCGAAGAAGCGATGATTCAAGCTCTTGAAGAAGGCAAAGTTAACAAGGGCGACGTGATCGTCATTCGTTATGAAGGCCCAAAAGGCGGCCCAGGTATGCCTGAAATGTTAAAGCCAACTTCCGCTGTTATGGGCGCAGGCTTAGGCGAGCATGTTGCCATGATCACTGATGGACGTTTCTCAGGTGGTTCGCACGGTTTCATCGTAGGCCATGTTGTACCCGAAGCCCAAGAGGGTGGCGGCATAGCCTTGGTCGAAAATGGTGATACGATCACGCTAGATGCGGTTAACAATACTATCGATATGGATGTGTCTGATGAAGAACTCGAGAAGCGTCGTGCGGCTTGGGTTGCGCCTGAGCTGAAGGCGACTCGAGGCACGTTAGGTAAGTACATTCGCTGCGTTAAAAATGCATCGATGGGTTGTGTGACAGACGAATAAATTTGTCGAATCTACTTAGTAACAACAAGATCAACGTGTCAAAACCGTCAAGTCTAAATCAGGCCACTAATAAGCCTCAGAATGCCCAAAGCAGCCGAGCCTGCCCTGAGTGCGGAGCGCAAAAAATGGCGCTTTCGCAGCTTGAAAAATACGAAGCTCTAAAGGTTGCCTTTCTCGGCAAGCGGCCCTATCGCTGCACGCAATGTTATCGCCGCACTTGGCTTAGAAAGCCGAGTGCGAAAGGTCGCGTAATAAGCATGCTCATTGTGGTGTTGGCATTGCTGGTGATGATACTGAGCGTTTATAAGTCTTTTATTGAAGAGCCCGCGACGCCACGTGTCAGTATTATCGCGCCAAGCAGTAGCCTCGAGACACAAGAGGCTGCTGAAAATACTGATCAGCCTACTCCTAGCCTCGCTTCTTTGATAAACATGCCTGAACGCAATTCTAGCAGTGAGACTGGCGACAATAACTCGCCTAGCCGCATCGACTATGTAGACCGGCAAGTTGACCAACTTAGTCCAGAGCAGCAGGCGGCGCTGTTATTACAAGCTAAAAATGAATCAGAAGTCGCTGAGCAGCTCAGCCAAGCTCGGGTAGAACAGCTTGAGAGTGTTTTACTTCCGGTCGGCGATGAGCTCGAGTCCTTGGTCAAGGTAGAGGTGGGTTACATTGTTGATCGATGGCGTGAAGCATGGGCGACGGGCAATATCGACGACTACTTGATCAGCTATGGCACTAATTTTGTTCCTGCCAATGACCTAAGCTTAGTCGACTGGAAGAAACAACGGCGATCACGAGTTAAACCGCAAAAGCAGATTGAGTTAAGCCTAAGCGAGTTTGATATTAGTATGAGCGATAGCCTAGATCAGGCCACTGTCGATTTTAATCAAGGCTATAAGTCAGGCTCTTATGTTGAAAATTCTCGCAAGCGCCTGACCCTTAAAAAAGAAGACGGCACTTGGAAAATAGTCAGCGAGCGTGAGCTGCAAGAATAATAGTCGCCGAGCGTTTTCTCGTACCGAAACTTAAGAGTTTGCTCGTCAATTTCCTCGCTCACATTTGTAGCAACTCTAACCTTTCGAGAAAACGACGTATGCAGAACGAACTATTTTCAAATGATTCCTCGAAAGACCCTAAGTCGGCACCCTTAGCCTACAGAATTAGACCAAAGCAAAAGGCCGACTATATTGGTTTTGAAAGCTTGGTTAAACGCTATCCATTTTTAGAATTAGATATCCCCAGAAGCATGATCATATGGGGCCCTCCGGGTTGTGGTAAAACAACGTTGGTAGACATTTTAGCGGGCTCAGACGAAGTAACAGTATTTCGAATTTCTGCTGTCTTATCTGGGGTTCCAGAGTTAAAGAAAAATATCGAGTTGGCTCAACACGAAGTAACTGTTAATCAAAAAGTGGCGGTTATATTTATCGATGAAATTCATCGCTTTAATAAAATTCAACAAGACGCTCTGTTGCCTCATGTTGAAAGTGGCCATTTCGTTTTAATTGGTGCGACCACAGAGAACCCAAAAAGCAGCGTTAACAAAGCACTTTTGTCCCGAGTTCAGCTTGTCGAGCTCAAGGCCATTGAGCATCAGTCTATTCTTAAAATTCTGAAGTCGGCAATGGCGAAGGCCGGTCAAGAATTTACCGATAGCGATTTGGAACTAATGGCTACCTACTCAAATGGTGATGCTAGAAAAGCCGTCGGCAATTTTGAAACGGCAGTAAATCTAAAGCGCTCAGAGAGCTACTCAGCCGATGTGTTAGTAGAGCTCATCAGAGGTAATTCGCGATCATACGATAAAAACCAAGATCGACATTATGATGTGATTTCGGCTTTTATAAAAAGCATGCGCGGCTCTGACCCTGATGCCGCAGTGCTGTGGTTAAGTGTTATGTTAGACGGCGGCGAAGACCCCGTATTCATCGCGAGGCGTCTCGTAATTTTCGCATCTGAAGATGTTGGCAATGCTGATATTAACGCGATATCAATTGCCAATAGTGCGTTAAACATCGTTAGCAATATAGGCATGCCTGAAGCTCGAATAACGCTTTCTCAAGCAACCTTGTATTTAGCCAGCACCGTCAAAAGCAATGCCTGCTATACCGCGATCAATGAGGCAATGGAGTACGTTAAGTCGCGCTCGACAATTGAAGTGCCTGCACACCTTAAAAGCCATTCAAAGGCTGGCTACAAATACCCTCACGACTATGATGGCGCATGGGTTTCGCAGAGTTACACAGTGGATGATATTCCTCAGTTTTATAAGCCCAAGCAAATAGGCTCAGAACTCAAAATTGCGGCAAGGCTAGACTCGCTTTGGAGCAAAAAAGGCAGAAGTTGAGCCAGCCGAACCTACTGATAAAGACACTCTGCAAACAACTCGACTGTTAAACTACACGTATCGGCACTACTGTTAGGGGTTAACCCGCGCCGTTATTAGTGAGAAACGCAGTGGCAGTTGTTCTCAGTAATTGACTTCAAATTTAAGAAAAAATGTAACTCAAGAGTTTCAAATCATGAAAAATATCCGCACTCAAAGCAAAAAAATTTTACTAGCGGCATCACTGACAGGGCTATGTTCACTGCCCGCCGTGGCTAAAGATGTCAGCGATTCAGTCATAGCAAAGCAGCGAGCCGCACTGCAGAAAAACACTGATGGTAAAGGTTATGGACCACAGGCTCCTCGTGATATCGATCAAGCCTATGGAACAAACTTGCGCGTTTTCGGTTTTGCTCCTAACCGAAGCCAAATGAATCTATGTAATATCCATTTTCACAAAAATGCAGAGCACAAAGGTGGCGATTACACCACATATGCGGGCAACGGTGATGGTAAGGGGCATGACACTGGATTTGTTTATGATGGTAATTTGTCTACAGCGCAATTAAAGCCCGTCGATCAAGCTATTTGTAATTCTAAAGACAAACCTCTAAAAGTAGGGGACACAATAGAAGTGCATTGGGTGTTTACCTCATCACAAGTAACACCTGGCCCAACGCTCGGTGCGTGCTTGGACGACAGCACTATGAACCCTGGGCTTCGAGTTGAAGGCCAAGTATTCGTTCTTGCTAACGATAGCTCAGCACTAGATTTTGGTGAATTAGCTCAGGTGCAAACGGTTAATGGCTACGCGCAAGCGCCTAATATCCCGAGTGATACTGGTAGCCCAGTTGAGTACTTAGGTTCAACAACGGGTCCGGCCTACAACGAGAAAGCATCGCCACTGCAAGTAAGCTGGAGCATGCGCCCTGAGACTGCCATCGTAGACATCAACTCTGTGGGAGAATGGTGTTCAGATAACATTTTTGATGAAGGCAGTGCTCATGCGGTTCGAAACTTAGTGACTAACCCTGCACTACTATCGCCAATTAACTAAGTAAGTTAAATTAACTATGAGCCAAGGCTGAACACAAATGGTGGCGATTAAAACCTCTAGCAGTTTTAATCGCGCTTTTTGAAAGCCTATATGAGGAGCAACTGAGATTACACACTGATCTCAGTTGCTCGTTTTGCCTATTTTGGGAGTGGCTTTTTATATTGAACTGAAGCTGAAGCTATATTGAACTGAAGCTGAGGCTACATTTAACTGAAGCTGAGGCTCCAATTTTCTATCAGGGCGCGTTCTGCCCACAGTCTTTGCATAGCCCATGCACCTCTATTACTGATTGTTGGCCTGTGAAGCCTAAGTCTTGTGCACCTGCGCTGATCGCGGCTGATACATCAGGGTTGTTCACCTCCGCAACATGTCCGCATTCGCTGCAAATATAAAACTGGCATTGATGCTTGGCGTTAGGAGAGGGGCAGCCAATATAGGCATTAAGTGACTCCACTCGGTGCACCAACTTGGCCGACACTAAAAAATCTAATGCTCTATAAGCAGTAGGCGGCGCAGGTTTATGGCCAGACTCTTGAAGTTTTTCTAGCACGTCATAAGCGCCAATAGGATTGTGTTGCGCCCAAATAATCTCTAATACTTGGCGGCGAATGGTGGTTAGGCGCAAGCCTTGTTTTTCGCACTCAATTATCGCTGATTTAAGTGCGTCTTTCTGGCAAAGACTGTGATCGTGTTCGCCATGAAACGGAGAGATTACTTGTTTGCGTGTTGTCATTATGAGCAATACTTATTGAGTTCTTTTGGGGCAGGTATTTGCTTTTTCCAAGCAACGCAGCGATTCTGCTGAAGTTTACTAAAGCTTCGAATCCAAGCGAGTTTTTGCCCGATTTCTTCACGAGCTTGTTTTGCTTCATCAGAGCTCGAATAGCTGCCGTAGGCGAAATATGTCCATTCCTTGCCTTTCGATACAGATGTGAATCCTCGTAAGTTCTTATCGTTAACAAACTTTTTGCGCGCCTGAAACTCGGCTATTTTGGCAGGCTCATTAAAACTGGCTAGCTGCAATGTATAGTTGTCCGCGCTTTGGCCAAAGAGCCAGTCATTATCATTAAGCGATCGACTGGTCGTTTGTGATTCATCTGGAACGGCTGATTCACTGCTTTGTGTTAGGTTTTCTGTTGGCACAACCGCAGTCTGTTTTTCGTTTTGAAAGTCTTGTGTCTTCACCCAAGCATGAAAACGATTTGGAGACACCACGCGAAACCACTGATTGCGCTTATCCAGCACGGCGAGTTTTTCGCCATTGTTCAGCCTACCAACAATGCTGCCCGTGGTTATAAGTGGTACTGAGCGAGCGTTAACCGCATTGCCGCGAATTGTGCCGATGTCATCGGTAATCCGAATGAAATCTTGATGAACCCAAACAGGAAACCCTTCGGCGTTCCTAACTTTTGTCCACTCTGCATTTGAGTCTGAGACCACAAGTTGGTCGCGAATATCGAGAATGGCGATTAGCACAGAACGCTTTGACGGATCGGTATAGACCGCAATCGGACTAGATGTTGTTTGAGTATCATCGTTTACCGCCTCTTCCTCTGCAGCTCGAGGTGTAGGAATATCGGCGGCTAATGAACTTTCTACCGGCTTACTGTCTGCCGCTTGAGCGACCTCTGGTTCTTGCTCTGTATTTGGCCTTAGCGCATCTGGGGTACTGCTGTCATTAATAGGTTCCAGCGCTTCATTGTTGCTAATTTCTGATCTTACCACCACTGGGTCGTCCGTTGCCCAGTTTAGCTGAGTGAGAATATCGATAGATTTTGGTTCGTTGTTCTTAGCTGCTCGTTGAAACCATAATTTTGATTGAGAATGGTCTTCTTGTAAGCCTATGCCTAAATAGTAGGCGCGACCAATATTAAACTGCGCTAAAGGGTGCTCTTGTTCGGCCGCTTTTAACCACCACTTCATCGCCTCGGCCTCATTTCTCTTGACTCCAACACCAGTAAGGTATTGATGCCCTAAGTTGTACTGAGCCATCGCATGGCCTTGCCTTGCCGCCTGCTTGTACCAATACACCGCTTGCTCCATGTCTGCCGATTGAAATTGGTCGTTGGTGAATAAGGCGCCCACTTTAAATTGCGCGTCTCGGTCGCCCTCGTAGGCTTGAAGCATCCATTTATCTAGCTCAGCTTGATAGTTTATTTCTAGAGCTTGGCGATCAAAAAGAGAAGGTGAGCTTGGAGCGTCACTCGTTTGGCTAAACAGTTCAGTGCAATAAACAAGCAGCAGAGTAGCGGTGGTGAGCGATATTAATCTATTCATAATGTGTATCGATAGATAGGTTTGGCTGCTTTGATGAGAGAGCAAAGTTCATCTTGCGTAAAAGGTTAATCGTTAAAATGCTTGAAGCACTATGTACTAAAGTCATGTCGTTTTCACAAAGCAGTTTACCACCAACTTTATTGAACATAGTAGCGGCAAACTGCATCACTTGTCTTAAATCAATTTTTGGTCACTTTTTTCAAAAAAAACAGTGACCTCTATTGCAATTATTTTTCTTTTTCTAAATCAGAAAAAACGCTTGCGAATTTAGATCATACCCATTATCTTGTCTTCGTTCTGATTAAAAACACTATATATAGTGTTTTGTCGAGTGGGGCTACAAGTGCTATTTTGCGACGTTTTAGCACTAAATTGCGAGCTTTTTACGAGTCATATGGGCGCCTGAAAACATTTGTTTTTCAAGCGCTTGGGGTAAATTGAGCTGTTTAGTTAGAAAGTAACTGGGTTGAGTGTAAACCAATTTTCGCGTTGGGAAGCGAATTTGGTGCAAGCTATAACCAAACGTAACAAATTTAGCGAGTGTTAGAAAAGATTCAACTAAGTCGTTAACCACACGGTCAAACAAAGACGCTGCGTGCGGTTGCAGGGAAATGGGTTGCAAACTTGAGTGGGTCTTCTAACGAGTATTCGGACAATCAGAGCAGATGTTGAATTACGCTAATCAGGCTAACGCTTACATAATAAGTAGCCGATTAGAGATAAAAAGTACTACCTAACCAATTTAACGCTTTTAGCATTGTTCGGCTGGCATTGTGTTGTTTGCATATTTTTGTTTGCATTTTGTCGCCCAGCTTTGTTGAGCCATCTCGAGTGTGTGGCTTCAAAGCTATGTGAAAAAGCAGTTTAAAACTAGAAATGCGGGCAGCTGCCTTCACAGCTGTATCGCGACCGAGGATAAATATAATGGGCAAGCCCGTAGAAGAGTTACAATCTGCGAATCAAACAATCGTATCTGTTAGCACCGCGGCCAAAGGCGGTGAAATCAAGTTAAAACAAATGCCGCTGCAATCCACATCAGCTGACATTTGGGATAAAAAATATCGTCTTAAAGACAAAGCGGGTAAGGCTGTCGACGAGACAACCAGTGACACCATCGAACGTGTTGCTTCAGCATTATCAGGAGTAGAGCAAACCGACGCCTTGCGTGAGCACTGGTATGAGCGTTTTGTATGGGCATTAGACAACGGCGCGCTTCCTGCTGGCCGCATTATTTCTAACGCCGGCGCTCAAGCCTATAAGCCTGCTACATCTACTATTAACTGTACTGTGTCGGGCACCATCACCGACTCAATGGATGACATCCTTAATAAGAACCACGAAGCAGGCATGACCTTAAAAGCGGGTTGTGGCATCGGCTATGAGTTCTCAACCCTACGCCCTAAAGGCGCGTATGTGTCAGGCGCAGGTGCGTATACCTCGGGCCCATTGTCGTTCATGGATATCTTCGACAAGATGTGTTTCACCGTAAGCTCAGCAGGTGGTCGACGTGGCGCTCAAATGGCGACCTTCGACATTAGCCATCCTGACGTTATGGAGTTTATCCGTGCCAAACGTGAAGACGGACGTTTACGCCAATTCAATTTGTCATTGCTAATTACCTCCGACTTTATCGAAGCGGTTAAAAACGATGACGAATGGAAACTCTCTTTTCCAGTAACTGAAAAAGAAGCCAAAGAAGATAAGCTTGATGTGTATACCTCAAGCGAGATCATCTGGCGTCGTTATCCTGCGGAAAACGGTTATATCAAAAATGACCAAGGCTTAACCGCATGTAAAGTCTACAGCACGATTCCAGCGAATCGTTTGTGGAACATGATCATGACCTCAACCTATGATTTCGCCGAGCCAGGTTTCATATTGATTGACGAGGTCAACACCAAAAACAACAACTGGTTTGTTGAAAACATTCGTGCCACCAACCCATGCGGCGAACAGCCCTTACCACCTTATGGCAGCTGCTTGCTAGGCTCAGTTAATCTAACTAAATTCGTTGTCGACCCGTTCACCGACGAAGCTCGTTTTGATTGGGACAAATACCGTGAAGTGGTCAGCGTGTTTACTCGCATGCTTGATAACGTTGTTGAGATCAACGGTTTGCCGCTTGATGGCCAACGCGCTGAGATCGAACGCAAGCGTCGTCACGGCATGGGCTTTTTGGGCTTGGGCTCAACAGTAACCATGCTTGGCATGACCTACGGCGATGAAAACTCAGTAGAGTTCACCGAGGCTATCGCTCGTGAAATGGCCATGTCTGGCTGGAACCAAGCACTAGAGCTTGCGAAAGAAAAAGGCCCAGCGCCAATCATGAACGAAGAGTTCACCGTCGATGGTGAAATGCTAGCCCTGCGCCCAGAAATGGAAGCCGACGGTTATAAAATTGGCGACACTGTAAATGGCGCTGAGCTACATGCAAAATACAGCCGCTACATGCAACAAATCGGCGAGATTGACCCTGAGTTAGTTGAAGAGCTGTCGCGCATTGGCGCACGCTTCTCACACCACTCATCGATCGCGCCAACAGGCACAATCTCATTGTCGATGGCTAACAATGTAAGTAATGGCATTGAGCCAAGTTTCGCGCATCACTACGCACGCAACGTAATTCGTGAAGGTCGCAAAACCAAAGAAAAGGTTGATGTGTTCTCGTATGAATTGCTCGCGTATCGCGAAGTAGTTAACGCCAACGCCATGCCGTATTCAGATAACGAAGACGAGCGGTTGCCTGCAAACTTTGTAACCTCAGACACCATCACACCAAAGCAGCATGTAGACATTCAAGCCGCCGCGCAAAAATGGGTTGATTCAAGCATCTCGAAAACAGCCAACGTGCCTACTGAGTTTCCGTACGAAGACTTCAAAGAAATCTACATGTACGCTTACGACAAAGGTTTGAAAGGTTGCACAACCTTCCGCTTCAACCCAGAAGCCTTCCAAGGTGTATTGGTTAAAGAAGACGACCTAGAAAACACAACCTACCAGTTCACTTTAGATGACGGTTCAACGGTTGAGTTTAAAGGTAACGAAGAAGTTGAATACGACGGTGAAACGCATACGGCGGCGAATCTATTCGATGCCCTAAAAGAGGGTTACTATGGCAAATTTTGATCATGTTGGGCGATCAGTTTCCCGCTAATCGTCGTTGGATAACATTGGGCTCGGCGTCACGTACTATAGTACGCTCCTTCGAGCCCAATATGATCCGCCTAGCCTAGCGAAAAACTGCTCAGCCCCTAGCGCTAACATTGTGAAAATACCAAATGCTTGCGGCAGTAGCTAAAAGCTAAAAGAATTTTTATCCGAATAAAAAGAACCGTCATCCTGAGCGCAGCGAAGGATCTCCTCAAAACATCGAGGAACAACAACAGAACCGTCATCCTGTGCGCAGCGAAGAACCTCCCTAAAACATCAGGGAACAACAACAAAACGTCATCCTGAGCAACGCGAAGGATCTCCTAAAAAAGGAAGGCTCCCAAAAACCGGAGCGACAAAAGAAAAAATAAAGACCAAACTCCCTAACCAAGTTTGGCATGAGGAAAAAACCATGACTAAAAAAATCACCGGCAAAATCACAGGCTACCAAGTAAAAACAGCCGACGCTGAACCAGTAGAACCAGCGCGCATTGCCACCGCTGAAGAAAGCGAAGCCCAACAAAAGAAAGCCGAAGTCGTGCGCATGCACGAGTCAGTGCAACGCCCTGACATGTTGGTGGGTTCAACTTATAAAGTTAAAACCCCAGTGACCGAACACGCGATGTACATCACCATCAACGACATCATTCTAAACGAAGGCACCGAGCACGAAGCACGTCGCCCGTTTGAAGTGTTCATCAACTCAAAAAACATGGACAACTTCCAATGGGTAGTTGCCCTAACGCGTTTGATCTCAGCCGTGTTCCGCAAAGGCGGTGACACAACATTCATGGTAGAAGAACTCAAAGCCGTGTTCGACCCTAAAGGCGGTTACTTCAAACCAGGTGGCGTATTCATGCCATCAATCGTAGCTGAAATCGGCCACTGCATTGAACGCCACATGCAAATGATCGGCATGATCAAAGCTGACAATTTAGACGAACATCAAAAAGAGTTCTTAGAAAAGAAACGCGCAGAAATTGACGCCGCTCAAGGCAAGAGCGATGGCGGCAAGGTAGAAGAAGGCAGCTTCCCAGACAGCGCCACCGTATGTAATAAGTGCAATACCAAGGCGGTTGTTTTGATGGATGGGTGTATGACTTGTCTGTCGTGCGGCGATTCCAAGTGTGGATAGCAGTAACTAACTGTAAAGATAGTATGATTCTGTGTGATGGCGCATAAGTTGATATTTCTGACTCATAAGTTGATATTTCCGACCCATAAGTTGATATTTCTGACCCATAAGTTGATATGTTGAATTTAGGAATTTTGCGCCGATTGCTTTTATGATTGGTGTATCGCGAAGACAAACTGTCTATATAAGGTATGACTGTGCTAATGGCTGTTTATCGTAGTTTGGTTTGTTCAGATTAGGTGTCAAGCTATTAGAGATTGTGCTGGTTTACACATAGAGTCAGATATTTGGAGAATGTCGATTCTGGAATACGTGTCACCCATCGAGTTTAAGGTCTTTTTAAGTGGTTCATATTAATAATTGCAGAGAAGTTTTCTGATAAAAACATCAAAACCTTAACGTCATAAGATTGGTGTCTGGTTTTTCTAGATAATAAATATGGATCATGCTTATTTAGGGCTGGTTATTTTTTCAATTTATGGGGCTTGATAGAAAATAATTTGATTTGATCTCGTGACTCTAAAGTTGTCGCAATATGAGTCCAAGGTTTGCTATTTAGATTCTGGTGAACTATGAATAGCTGGGTCGTAGCACCGAAAAATTTTAATGAACGGAGAATATTAGATGGAAGACTTTATCGTATGTATTACTGAGCTAGTCTTTGCCAATAAGGAGTGGCTCTTTTCTGGTATAGGTGTGATGGTTTTGGCCCTAGTAGGTCGTTTTTTCATCATGAAAAGAAGTGCATCGCTCACTCAAACCATTCACTCAGGCAATAGTTCATCTAACATTCAAGTAGGTAGAGACGCGCATATCGTTAGAGAAGGAACCATGAAAGATGTTTCAGAAGATTAGTCAGGAAATCTCTGCTGGCGATAAATCAACAAACATAGTGGCGGCTCGAGATATCAATATATATATCGCCGAGAATATTCCGGTAGAGCTCATAGACAAAACTATACTGCAAGAAGTCGACTTACTTAGGAAATCACGATTTTTTCCTGAGTTTGATATTGAAAAATCGTCACTGAGTCTTGGGCTCAAACTTTCTGATGGCAATCTTTCAGGGGGATCGAATAGTGAACGGGGGCTTGCTTTAGCCTGGTGCGCCAGATTGTTATCTCTAACAAATCACATCGAGAAAGCTGAATCTTTTTTGGAACTTTCGAAAACTCTAGGAGAGCTTCCTGAAACAGATATTGCAGAAGCATTAATTGTTTCTCAAAGGAGTGGAAAAGTAGAAGCGCTAAAGCTACTCGCCAACATTAACTCAGAAGTTTCGCGCTCAGTCGGCTTAGCTGTCGTTGCACATCATGACGGTGCCGATGCGGCGCTAAATTGGTTAGATGCGGCCGGTTACAACACCAGCCTTCTCGATTCATATGGTAAGTACTTTGCACTCAATTGGCAGCTTGAACTATCTCGTTGGGATGAAGCTGCGAGCACAGTTGATTCTCTTTCAGAAAATGATTTTGACGAGACTCCTGTTCTCTATCATCTTGCAGCGGTGACAAAACTTCTTACAGCTGTTCCGCCTGATTTTCGAAGGGCAATTGTTAGGCAAGCACCCTTTGAAGCTAACAATTTTAGATTGGCTTCGGACGCTATTTCAATGACTGCGCGACGCGCTGCCCATGGTCTCTTTCTTAGTGCTATTGAGGTTGCTAGGCAATTTCAATGTCACTACGCAGCGCAATGTAATGATGAGTATGCGTTATGGCTTGAATTGTGTGACCCTGAGCAAAGCATACATGGTAAGACTAGACTGGAAGAAAAACTTCGCGAGCCAGGCACCGCGCTTGGTTTCGTCCACTACGCGCTTCAGTTCGGCGTAGACCTTGATCTAGATGCTGTAGAGAGGAGTATTGAGGAATGCATCGTTATTAATGGAGGGCTAACATACGAAGCAGCTATTGCACGATACGCACTCGCGTTTAACCAGCCAACCGCTGAGGATGCGGCGAATTATCTAGACCATCATCATAACCTTCTTTCTACTTACATAGATGCTAACTTAATGCGTTATCGTCAGATCGAGTTATTTTCACAGGCTGGTCTGACCGATCGGGCAAACGAAGTTCTAGATGAGCTCTTAGTCCAAGATGTCCCGACGGAAGAGGAGGATAATTTGCGTCGAATTATCTCCGAGGCAAAAGGCTATGACTCAGTTGAATCTCGTAAAGCGCAATATAAACAAACTGGTGCCATTGCAGATCTAATCAATCTTGTAGACGAACTTGAAAAAAATGAGGAATGGGGTGCTCTCCGAGACTATGGAAGGCGCCTTTTTGGGAATACTGGAGCCCTTCGAGATGCAGAACGGCTCGTAATTTCACTCGATAAAACTAAACGGTCGGGAGAGGTAGTTTTCTTTTTGAAAGAAAATTCAGACCTCTTGCCACAATCAAACTTGCTACGTATGACATATGCTTGGAGTCTTTATTATGAGGGCGCAATGTTGGAATCTCGTGCGGCTCTAACTGAATGTGATGATGAGTTAGATCACAAAAACTATCGAATATTGCAGGTTAATCTAGGAATTGCTACGGGTGACTGGGATTCCCTTTCTGCTTACATAGTAGATGAGTGCAGAAATAGCAATGATCGAAGCGCCCATGACTTGTTAGCCGCAGCGCAGCTGGCGCTCCATTTGAAATTGCCACAAGTGAAAAAATTAGTATTCGATGCAGCATCGAAGGCTAATGATGACCCTGAGATACTTTCAACCGCTTACTTTATTGCTACTAATGCAGGTTGGGAAAGCGATCCGCCAGTTAATCAATGGTTAGAAAAGGCTGCACGATTATCAGGGAAGGATGGCCCACTCCAGAGTATGAGTCTTAAGGATATTCTCGACCGAAAGCCTGAATGGGATCGGCGCGAGTCTGAAACAAAGCGACTGCTAACAATGGGCCAAATACCGATTTTCCTTGCATCGCAGTCAATGAATCAGACTTTAATCGGCCTTACAACCTTCCCGGCACTAATCAATCTAAATGAGTTTGATCCAAGGAGGAGAACCGCGATCCCAGCATATAGCGGTAAACATGTACCTACCAGCTTTGATATAGCAGGAAAAACTGTTGCCATGGATGCAACCGCACTTCTAACTTTAAGTTTTTTAAAGATACTCGATGTGGCGCTGGATGCCTGTAAGTCAGTTTTTATATCGCATTCAACACTTGCTTGGTTATTCGATGAGCGCCGAAAGGCTGCTTTCCATCAACCGAGTCGTATTGACGGTGCACGCAAGATCAGAGACTTTATTGCTAAGGACTTGGTTAAGAAATTCGCCCCTAGCACCGTTGCAAATAGCGATCTCACCGCACAAGTGGGCGAGGAATTGGCTTCATTGATTGCAGAGGCTGAAATGGTGCGAGAGGCAGACAATGTGCAGCATGTAATGGTTAGGCCCTCTCCAGTATACAGAGCTTCAAGCTTGATGCAGGAGGAAGCGGACCTCTCCGGATATTCATCCTTCTTAAGTAGTTGTCTTGCTGTGGTGGAGAAGCTGCGACAAAAGGGACAACTTACCGCTCAAGACGAAAAGCGTGCGCGAGCTTATTTACAACTACATGAGAAACCCTGGCCAAGTCAGCCAGACATTGCTGATGGTGCTATTCTATATCTTGATGATTTAGCTGTATCATCTTTACTGCATCTGGGGTTGCTAGAAAAGTTAAAAGCAGCTGGTTTAGTGGCTATTGTTTCACCACGAAAACTTTCTGAGATAGATGCTCTTATCTCTTATGGCAGTATTGCTGAAGAAGTTAAGAATGTAATAGAAGATATACGAATCTCACTAAATTCTCGGATTGAATCTGGGAACATTAAGGTGGCTGGTAGGCACAGACTTGATGAGCCAGAAGCAGGATCTATATCGCAGCACCCTTCTGTCGGCATCTTCGCGCTAGCTCCTAAATGCGATCTAGTTGTTATCGACGACAGGTTCTTTAATAAACACGCGAACATTGAAGTTGATAGTGGTAGAGCACAGGCCACAGTCACTTCAACATTAGGTTTGCTTGATAGTTTGGTAGCTACTAGTGTTTTAACGGATGATAATCGCCTTGAATATCGCACGCGACTTCGTCAAGCTGGGTACTTCTTCGTGCCAGTTGATTTGGTAGAACTTGAAAGATCTATGAACGAGTCAACAGTTGCCAATGGACAGGTAATTGAAACAGCCGAATTGAAGGCGATTCGTGAATCGCTCCTCCGTGTCAGAATGAGCGAATGTTTGCAGCTACCTGAAGAGGCATCTTGGTTAGATATAACGTTGAAAGTGTATATCGAGTCGCTAAGAAATCTGTGGGTAGATGGGGCGAATATTGACGAGGTCGCTGTGCGTTCAGATTGGTTTTTTAGGCAATTAGACATCAGGGGGTGGATGCACTGTTTTCATCCGGAAAATAGCGACAATACCATTATCATTCGGGATGGCCGTGCTATGCAAATTTTATCATTGCTTATATTACCCACTGGAGTAGAGCAAAACATTGTGGATGCTTACTGGAAATGGGTAGAGCAACGTGTATTAATTCCATTGAAAGAACAGTCCAATGAGCTCTATGAATGGCTTGTCGACCAGCATCGCAGTTACATTGAAAACATAACCGAAAGATTACTTTCTGAGACTGAGATCTCGTGACCGATACTACGCGTGAGAGAACATCTTCGTCTGGTATAGCGTTAACTTTTATCTCTCCATTCATACGAAAGAGCTTAATCGATAAGAAGGGCTTTTTGGAGGAGCACGGCCTAGAATCGGAAGCAATGTAAGCGCCAAACCATCGACACCCTAGCAATTCATCCGTACGGGTGAGGCGAGCTGGATTAATTTTGTTTACTATTCGTTTAACAGCACACATCAGGATGATGGCTTGAGCAGGAAGCTCGGTGTTGTTATAGAGCGCCG